>JBAYRN010000037.1:0-44132 GCA_041676625.1 Vulcanimicrobiota bacterium | reverse complement strand
TCGACCCCGCCTCCGACGAGCGCCTGGGCGACTTCTACGAATCGTTCCTCCAAGACGAAGCCCGCTCCCTCGGCCTCACCACCAAAGACCTCCAAGCCTGGCGCCCCCCGTCCAAAAGCAAAGCGAAGAAATAGCCCGTTGGTTAAGAAACCCCGTCGAGAACGAGAGCCCCTCACAGAAAAAGAGGCGCCTTGTTGTTGATGTGGTCCCGGTCGGGCAGCCTGATTGACACCCTGAATGCAGCGGTGTAAAATTTACACCATGAAGAGGACTCAAATCCAGCTACCTGAAACACTTTACGACCAGGTCAAGCGTTTGGCCGAAGAGCAGGAATGGAGCATCGCTGAAGTTCTGCGTCGGGGTGCCGAGTACATGGTCGGCTGTTATCCACCCCGAGCCCAACTCGGGTGGACCCCTCCTTGCGCCAGACCTCTGGGAGACTTCAAAGCCCCTTGCGACTCTTGGCGAGACCTCGCGGAGGCCCCAGAAGGGCGGCTTTGACCTCGCTCGATACCAATATACTGCTGTACGCTATGAACAGCGACTGCGCTGAGCATGATCGCGCCCGCGAGGTTGTCGAGAGGCTAGCCACTTCGCAAGATGTTGTCATCTGTGAACTCGTACTGGTCGAACTCTATCTTCTGCTCCGCAATCCAGCCATACTGAGCCGTCCGTTCGGACCGGAAGATGCCGCGGCGGTATGTCTGGATTGGCGCGACAACCCCTACTGGCGCCTGGTGGACTCGGCCCCGATCATGATGGAGGTATGGAAACACGCCAGCAAAGCCGGTTTCGCGCGCCGCAAAATCATAGACGCCAGGCTGGCCCTGACCTTGCGTCACCACGGGGTGACCACCTTCATTACGCGCAACACGAACCACTTCACGGACTTCGGATTCGATCGTGTTTGGAATCCTTTAGATTGATGCCAGCCTCAGACGGGCCGCCAATCGTCTTCTGCGGTCACCGACTCGGCGAACGCGGCCAGAAGCTTGACGGCGTTATCCAGATCGGATAGCTGCAGCATCTCGCAAGGGTTGTGCATGTAGCGAAGCGGGATGCCGATCAGGCCCGTGGCCACTCCGGCCCGGGTCAACTGGATCACGTTTGCGTCGGTACCCGTGCCGCCTCCGGAGGCTGCCACTTGATAGGGGATTTCGTTGTCTTCTGCCACCTGAACGAGGCGTCTGAAGACCTTGTTGTTGATGTTGGGCCCGCGCACGATCACCGGCCCGGCACCCAGCACCACGTCCCCGCCCTTTCGTTTGTCCACGTCGGGGATATCGAAGGCGTGGGTCACATCGATGGCGATGGCCACATCCGGGTCCACCGCGAAGGCTGCCGTCTTGGCGCCTCGAAGCCCGATCTCTTCCTGGACCGCCGAGACACCGTACAGAGTGGCCTTCAGGTCTTTCTTCACGCTTCGCAAAGTTTCGGACACACAAAAAATTCCGGATCGATTATCGAACGACTTGGCGGCCGCCCGGCCTTCCACCATCTCCTCAAAGTAGGCGTTCATGGTCACGAAATCACCGATCTCGACCAGTTTCTTGGCGTGCTCGCCGTCCTTAGCGCCGATATCCACCCAGAGGTTATGGATCTGAGATTTCTTCTTGCGCTCCTCTGCATCCATGAGATGGATCGCCTTCTTGCCCAAAACCCCGGGAATGCTTCCATTCTTGGTGTGCACCAGCACCCGCTGGCTCACCATGACCTCCTCGTCCCAGCCGCCGGAAGTGGCTAGAAAGAGATAACCTTTGTCATCGATGTAACGAACCAAAAACCCAATTTCATCGCTGTGTCCGTCGAGCAGGATCTTGGGCCCATCGGTCTTCTTTAAACAAGCGATCACCGACCCCATGACGTCGGTCTCGACAGTTTCACAGACCCCCTGCACCCGCTCTCGAAAGACGGCCTGAACTTTCTCTTCGTAGCCTGCGCTTCCGTGAGTCTCTACCAATGTTTTCAAGTAATCTAAAGCATGTTTTTCCATGCGGCTTCCGTTCCCAGCCGACCGGCTCAGCTCCTCTCACTCCTTTAGGATGCTTAGGACCTGGCCCGAAATCGGGAAGTTATTCCGGGCCAGGTCCTTAGGTCGTTCGCCCCTATCGCGGGGGAAGAATTTGATGGAGAATGTTAAGATGAAGTGCTGGAACTGTCTCGCCGAAAACCCAAAAAAATCACACCGCTGCGCAAACTGCGACCAACCGCTGAAGCCCAACGCGGCCCAGTCCGTGACCAGCAAACGCAGCCTGGACTACTTGCTGCACGAAATTGAAGAATGGTCCTTTCTCCCACCGACTGAAAAAGTGAAGGTCCAATCGGTTTACTCGGCCCGACTGGCCCGACTGAGCGATGCCGGTTCAACAACGGCCTGGGCCGATTGGCCGCTCTCCGACTGGAGCAGCGAAATTGAAAAGCCGGAAACGGTGCTTGACGAGGAGGTGGTGACAAACGCTGAGGATCTCTTAGAAGCGGTTCCTGAGTTAGTCGTTGCGGAAACTGCCGAAGAGCCCCCTGAGGATCTCCTCGAAGCCCCGGAACCGGCCCCCCCGCTTCACCTCACCCCGGATCTTCCGGCGGCCTCGGAAAAGTCTCTGGTGGCTTCACTGGTGGGGGAAGCCGACATCCGCTGGTTTCATTCCCTGGGCGCCTTACTGGTAGTGGCTGCCGTGGTGGGCTGGTTGCGGGCTTCCTGGGATAGTTACGGTAGGACCCTGGCCGGCCTCTTGATCGCCGCCAGCCCACTCTTGCTGCACCTGATAGCCCACAAGCTCAAGAGGTCGGTTCCTCTCTCCTCGCGACTCCTCGCGATCCTGGCCAACCTCCTCACTCCTCCGGCGCTGCTCGCGCTGGATGTGTTCGGTGCCCTACCCGCCTCCGTATCGTCCAGTCACTACTGGACTTTCTCGCTTTTGGTCAGCGCTGGGCTCCTGAGCTGGCAAGCCGAGAAAACCCGGGAAAAAGTTCCCCTCTACGTGGGTGCGCTGTGCGCCGTAACAGCCGGTTGGTCTCAGGGCGCCCTGCTTACCGCCCTCTGCAGCCTGGCGGTGGGCTTTCTGTTTGCCTGGGATACTGGCTCCGACGAACCAGAGTGGGCGAAGCTCCGCAAATCGGTCAGCTTCTACGCCGGCAGCTTTGGGGCGCTCGCCACCCTGGCGCTTTTCGACACCGCGGCAAACCCGTACTTGCCGGTAACGGCTCTCTCGGTCGCCCTGGTGTTCCTGCACCTGCCCACCCTCAGCGGACAAACCGAGTCGAGTTCCAGCTCTCGAGTGTTTATGCAGACGGCACTCACCCTGGTGGGCAGCATCCTGATGCGAGCCGTACTGGGTGTCCCGGCCGGCGGTGTGGCGCTCTATCTGATCTTTGCCTCCGCTCTATTTCTGGCCGCCAAGCCGGATTCCAGAATAGCGGCCGGGGCAGCCCGGGTGGCCAGCGGCATCGGCTCGCTGGCCCTCCTCATCGGTTTTCTCTCCGACCTCCCCTCGGTCTTGAGCTCCCAACAAAGTCTCCATCAAGCGGGGCTCCGATTTCTCTTTACGGCAGCTGGTACGGTGTTTTTCTGGACCTCTTCTCGAAAAAATCAGCAGGACCAGTCGCTGTTTCTGCTGGGGCTTTTCACCCTCCTCGGGGGTTGGACGCACCTGCTGCTGTACGCCATCACTCGGCAGCCCATCGAAAGCCCGGATCAACTGGCACCGCTCTTTGCCGGTCTACCGATCTTCGCGGCGTTGCTCCTGCTGGTCGGCAAATGGATGCACGAAACAGAACGAAACACCACCGCAAACTTCCTCGCACCAGTCTTGACCGGTGGGTTGGCACTCAGCGCCGGAGGGCGTTTGCTCAATCCTGCAGCGGCCGTAACCTGGGAGGCAATCCTGCTCTTGTATGCTGCCGTAGCGGTTGCTTGGGAACGAGGCTGGCTGGTGAGTAGCCCCGTCTCCTTGCAGCTTCGCCAGGGGCTCCCCCGGCTGACCCTGCTGGCCACCGCGATTCTCCTCTCCAGCGTTCCTCGCCTACCCCTTGAGAGCGCCTTCTTGGCCGCTGCCACCACCCTCGTGGTGGCGAGCTTTCTGGTCCGAGGCGAGTATCGCAAAGCCAGCTTCGAGCTGGCCTGGCTCACCCTCTGGAGCGGACTTCCCTTCAGCGATCACAGCTTGCTTTTTGCAGGGGCGCTGTTGAGTTTCACCCTGACCTTGAGCGACCGCGAGCGACAGGCGGTAGCGCTCCTGACCGCCACCGCCTACTCGCTGGTGGTGATGGTGATGGTCGCCGGTGACTTTCCTTATCTGCTACTGTTTCTGCCTGCGATCCTGTTTGCCGGCATCCAGTATCTCTCCAGTCGAGGCCTGGCCGAAAAAGCGGTCGGACAAAAACACCGAGTAGGCTTTGACATCCTCTTGGCGGCGGCCATTCTGGTCGGAGGTCGACCGGAAGGCGGGAGTAACGAGAGCCTTACCTACTGTGTTCTACTGGCTGGACTGGCCTGCGGATTCGCCTGGGCTTGGGAAAAGGCTCAAGCTCGGGTAGAAACCGTTCTGTCGCCCCATTCCGGGCAAGCCTTGTTCGGCATTTTGTTGCTCTGGTCTCTGGAACAGAGCACTCTGGAGACCGGTATCCTCTTAATGCTGGCGGGCCTGGGGGCTCACTTCTTTCTGAGCTCCGGCCACCGGGCAGAGATCTGCAACGCTCTTGTTATCTCCGGTGCAGCCCAGTTCGCCTCCGACACCCATCTCTTGCTGGACCCGGTGGTCGTAGGCCTGGGCATCTTTCTCTCCGAGTCTCTCACGCTGTTCAGGAAGCATCCTTCCCCCCAGTACTCCAACCTGGCTTTGCTGGTTGTCGCGAGTGTCCAGGGGCGGGCCTCCTTTGTAGAAGGCTGGACCGTAGAACTACTCCTGGTGGCCTCGCTCATCCTGGCTCTCCGCTGCGTGCAGCAGGACTTCTACCCGACTGCCCTGATAGCGGGCACCCTCTTCCTGTGGAAAGTGGATCCCTTCTTGGTCGAAGGTCTCGATCTCAAGTATCGTCTCATCCCCATGGCGTGTGTCTTCGTCGGCTGCGCGGTTTGGAAATGGAACCGAGACTTCACCTGGACCAGGCCACTCCTCCACAGCGGGCTAGCCCTGCTGGTCGCTCCAGCCTGCCTGCAGTTCATCCTGGGCTTTCAACTGATCGACAACTTTGTCTGGATGCTGGCCTTCGGCTGCAGCTACCTCATCCTCAGTTTCGTCCTTCCGGAGACCTACCGACGCAGCTTCCGGCAAGCCGGCGGCTACACTTTGTCCGCCTGGGCCGCGGTCTCGTTGACCAGGGTGGCCCTTCAACTCCCCTGGCAAGCCGCCACCCTGATGATCGGTCTGGCCCTGGTCACGGTGGGTATCGTGGTGGAAAGAAGAAATCGTGGCCGGGAGGACCGGACGGAGCTTTGAGGTCGTTAACCCGGATGTTATACTCAAGAAAACTTTAAGGAGGTCAAGATGGCGGAAGCTCTCCCCGAGTCCGTTGCATACCGGGACACTCCGGTCCCGCCGGATGTCTCTCACCTGACAACGGAGGATGATCAGCCTGTGGACAACGCCTTTCAAGACAAACAGTGCGAACTCTTGACGGAAGCCTTGCGAGTATCCTGGCCCCAGGGTCGTCCCTTTGTCAGCGCTTCTGACGTAGCTATTTTCCCGATGGCTTCCGATGCCGCTGCCATCGTGCCCGATGTCTTGTTGAGCACCGGGGTAGAGCCGCTCGAACAATGCCATCTCAAGGAAAACCGGAGCTACTACATCTGGAGATTCGGTAAGCCACCGGACCTAGTGATCGAGATCGTCTCCAATAAGTTCGGTGGAGAGGACAGTTCCAAACTCAAGCGCTATGCCGAATTGAGGGTTCCTTACTATGCCATATATGATCCCGAGCTACATCTGAGTTCGCGCCCTCTGCGAATCTTTCAATTGACCGGATTGAGCTACGTGGAGAAAGTCGACCGTCTTTTTACCGAAATGGGCCTGGGCCTGACCCTCTGGTCCGGGGAGTTTGACGGCTTCCAGGAACAGTGGTTGCGCTGGGTGGATGCAGAAGGCAATTTGCTGGCTACCGGGTTGGAAAAGTCTAATCAGGAGAGGCAAAGAGCTGAGCAGGAGAGGCAACGAGCCGACCAGGAACAACAAAGAGCTGACCAGGAACAACAGCGAGCCGACCAGGAACGACAAAGGGCCGACCAGGAGAAACGAAGAGCCGACCAGGGAGCCGCGGAAATTGAAAAGCTTCGGCAGAAATTATTCGAATTGGGTATCGAGCCGGATTCCTGAGAGCTTAGATAGCCACCGGCCCTAACAAGATTTTATCCAGGTGGTGCATCTCTTTTTCAATCTTGCCCAACAAGTCTTCCATGCTCTGGCCGCCGTTGTATGCTGGTTTGAGCACGACCCGATGGGGCGTCATCCAGGGGCGCCAGCGGGGCACGGTGTGGTGGGCCCCTTCTTCAGGGAAGACATCCAGGACCGGCACCCCCATGGCAGAGGCCACGTGGACCGCTCCCGTATCGATGGAGACCAGGTAGCGGCAGTCCGCCAACCTGGTGGCGTACTCCAATAAATCAGCGCAGCAAACCAACCGATCCCACCACTTCTCGGGTAAGCCTGCGCGAGCTTCGGACTCTTCCAGCGGGGGCACAAAAATCAGTGAATCTTCCGGCAAGAGGTCTACAAGTTCAGCCAACAACTCCCCCGGCCACCCATCGTTAAGCCATTTGCCCGCCCATTGAAACCCCACCGGACCCACCAGCCGACGGCCGACGGCCGGACGTGGGAGCCCAAAAAACTTCAACCGTCCTCCGTTGACCGACTTCTTGGAAAGGCCCTTGGCTACCAGGCGGCAGTATCTCTCGACCTCGTGATAGCGGGAATTACTATCCAGACTGTTGACGATCGGAAAGCGCGAGGTCAGGTATCGGCGGACCTCCAGACTGCGCAGCGGCTGAGTCCATCCCGGATCGAAGCCCACCCTTTCCGGCGCACCACTCAGGTACGCCCCGCGCAGAGCCCGTTTTTTTTCACTAAAGACGTAGATGGTCCGTGCTCCAAAATCCTTCAGATGAGAAGCGATCTCGTCCTCGGAGCCATCCGCAGAGACCTCGCGGTGGGCCGGAGACTGGCCGAACACCACGCCCAGACCCGGAGAGGTGACGACCAGCACGTTTTCGGAACCCAGTTCCCTGCACAATACGTCGATGGCGGGGGTCGACAGCAGAGTATCTCCCAGCGCATCCAATCTTACAACGGCGACCTTACTCAAGCTACCTGCTCGCGATCACCCTTGAATCTTTCGAATTCCTCTAACTCATCGGAAAGGCGCACCACCTTGACCCAGGTGATCCGATTTCGCTGCACACCTTCAATGGCAAAGCGAATGTCATCCACCTCCACCGACTCACCCACATCCGGGGCGTGACCAAATTGGTCGTAGAGGTACCCACCGAGCGTCTCGGGACCGTCGATGGGCAGGCTGATGTCCAGCGTCTCGTTCACGTCTTCCAAGATCATCTTGGCATCGACCAGGATGGTGCCGTCTTCGAGGTGCTCGATCTCAGCCACTTCCCGATCGTATTCGTCATTGATGTCGCCGACCAGCTCTTCCAGGATGTCTTCCACGGTGAGTAGGCCGTCGGTACCCCCGTACTCGTCCAGGACCAGTGCCATGGCCCGATTGGAAGCCTGGAAGTCTCTCAGGATCTCCCCCACCTTACGGGTTCCGGGCACCACCACCATCTCTCTAAGATCGTCTTCGGCGAGGGGGCGATCGAGGTTATCAAGAGCTACGATCAGGTCCTTGACATAGACGAACCCCACGATATCGTCGATGGTGTCCCGATACACCGGGAGCCGGGAAAACCCGAATTCATGCATCAGGCTCAAAACTTCCTGGACGCGAGTGCCGAGTTTGCTACAGACCATGTCGACCCGGGGAACCATGACTTCCCGAGCGATGGTGTCGCCGAACTCCAGTAGCGACTGAAAAATCTCGGTCTGGGTCTCCTTGAAAACACCCTGAGTGCGCAACTCCAGAATCTGATCGTTGAGGTCTTCGAGGCTGGCGATGGGGTCAGTCTTACCTGGAGTCAATGGTGAGGTCAGAGCAAAGACAAGACTCACGATCGGTGACAGAAGCTTGTTCAATCCTCGAAAAAAGGTCAGTACCCGGCCGGCAACCTGATGGGCTTTGGAGCGGGCGACCCGGCGGGCCAGGGTTTCACAAAGCACGAGCCCAAAGGCCAGCCCGAAAAGAGCAGCCGCGTCAAGCCAGGGACCCAGGTTGAGGTCGAAGCTCCAGACCACGGCCAACCCACCCAGAGCCAGCAAGCTGAAAAGCCGCATCATAAGAATGGTGGTCAGGAGGCTCACCTGCTCTTCAGGAGTGAACTCGTCATCGCCCTTTTCCCCGGCCAGCAGTTTGCTCAGCCGGTTTACCCCCATCTGGCTCAGGACGGTTTCCGAGAATCCCAGGGTCGCGGTGATGCCTGCCAGAAACACCAAGCCCGCCGGTACAAGATAGCTCATCTCTTCCCCCCTCTACCCCCTACAATGAAAACCATGAACAGACCCCCCAGGCTCACGATCGCTTCTCCTCTCAATTCTGAACTTAAGACCGCCAAAACGATTCCGGCTGAAGCAAAGGAGGCGAGCATCACGCCCCCGGCTGCCATATCCTTGGCCTCACCGGCCAGGCGACACGGCTGAGGGCTAGTCAGGTCCACCACCCGTTCCAGGGCGCTATTGGCCAACTCCGCTGCCAGCAGGAGCAAGACCGTGGCCAGTGCCAGGGCACTCCCCAGAAGAGGCGGCTGAAACCACAACAGCAAGATAGCCACCGTGACCCCGTAGAGGCACTGCACCCGGAAGTTTCGCTCGTCGCTGAAGCCTCTGACCACCCCCTGGGTGGCATAGTAAAAACTGCGAGTGAAAGAGCTGGCTCGATGCGAAGTCCTCACCATCTCAGGAACTCCTCCCCCAGCGCTCGAAGCACTTCGTTCTCAACACCTCGCATGGCTTCTTCTTCGCCATCCGTCTGGTGATCGTAGCCCAGCAGGTGGAGGGTTCCGTGGCACAGCGCCCAGGCGCACTCCCGGGCGAAAGTTTGGCCGTGATCTGAAGCTTGTCGACGGATGGTGGGCAAGGAAAGAATCACGTCTCCCAGTACGCGAGGGGTGCCGGGCGGCACAACCAGAGCCTCTCCCTCTTCAAAGGCGAAAGACAGGACATCGGTAGATCTGTCCTGGCCCCGATAGTCACGATTGAGTTCCTGCATCTTCCGATCGTCGGTCAGCAAGACCGATACCTCACAGGGCGTTTCGACACTGGCCGAATGGAGGGTGCAGCGCACCACTCTCTCTATCCAATCGCATGAAGGAGGCTCGTCTTCATCGACTCCTTCGTGCGCCACACTGATGTCCATCATGAACTTTTCTTCTGACTGCTTCGCAGTTGAGTCACCTTTTTTCTTTCCGGTCCGGGCTCGGGGTACTCGATCCTGGCGTGATAGATATTTTGCAGAGCGATGCTGAGGGTTTGTTTGACGATCTGGATGTCCTTCAGAGACAGGCCGGACTCATTGAGCTGCCCATCGTCCATATTGTGCTTGACCATTTTTTCTACCAGCTCGCTGAGCTTTTCCTGGGTCGGCTGGGAGAGTGTTCGGGCCGCCGCTTCGAGTCCGTCACACAACATCAGGATGGCCGTCTCTTTGGTCTGGGGGCGAGGCCCCGGATAACGGAAGTCTTCCTCGAAGACCGGCTCGGAACTACGGGAACAGGCCTGATGGTAGAAATACCCGACCAGCGAAGTACCGTGGTGCTGCTGAATGAAATCGATGAGAACATCGGGTAGCTTCTCTTCTTTAGCCATCTCCACGCCGTCCTTCACGTGGGAGTGAATGATTCGAGTAGAAAGAGATGGAGCGAGCTTGTCGTGGGGGTTTTCGAGCCCCATCTGGTTCTCGATGAAGAATCGGGGTCTCTTCATCTTGCCGATGTCGTGGTAGTAGGCGCCCACCCGGCAGAGCAGGGGGTCGGCCCCGATGGCGCGAGCCGCCTGTTCGGACAGGTTGGCAACCATCATGGAGTGCTGGTAGGTACCGGGCGCTTCCAGGGTGAGACGCCGTAGGAGGGGTTCATTCATGTTGGAGAGGTCCAACAGACGGAAGTGAGTGGTGATCCCCGAGAAGTGCTCGAACATGGGCAGGGAGCCCACCGCCACCCAGCCACTCAGCAACCCGTTGAGAAGACCGAAGCCGGCGGCTTCAACCACCTCCTGCACGGGTGCACCAGCCACCAATTGAAAAGCTACCACCGCTGCAAAATTGGAAAACCCGACCAGCAGGGTGGCTCGAATCATCTGGTTTCTGGAGTCTACCCGGGAGAGCGCCAGCACCCCTACGGCCCCGGTGAGAAAACCCACCCCACAGACCGGCAGCGAACTCGCCATGACTCCGACCAGCAAGGCCTGAACTCCCGTCACCAAGAGGCCGAGGCGGCGATCCATGAGGGTGGTGACCAGCACCGAAGCGATCGCCACTGGAGTGAGAAAGACTGAATATTCCATCAGAAGTCGGCAGATCGCCGCCACCGCCACCATGATCACCCCGAGGACGTAAAGATATCGGGAGTGAGACGTGAAGTCTTGGCGATACTTGAAGAGGTAACCGTAGAGCACGCCCAGGCAGAGCATGACCATCAGGCAGACACCCAGGACCCGGTAGGCATCCAGCCGGGGTTTGTACAGGCCGAGTTCCTCCAAAATCTTGATCTGATCGGCGGTCACCATCTCCCCTTCGCGGACCACCGCGGCCCCTTTGGGGATGATGGTCATGACCGGTGCCACCGCCGCCATAGCCTCTCGTTTGGCCTTTTGGGTCTTTTCAAAGCTGGGGATCTGGTTGGTCTGAACGGCGTCGTTGATCAGTTGGACCAGGGCTTTGTGAGTGGCCTGGGACGAACCGGCCAACTGTTCTTCGACCAGGGTAGCTGTTTGAGCTCTTACTTCTTCTAATCGGGCTTCGGTGATAGAGTCGTCCATCAGCTTATAAAAGATATGAAGGGCCCCGTTTTGTAAGGTAAACCGCTCGTCGGCTCCGAGCTGAAGAAGAGTCTGGAGATTGGTTTCACTCAACTGCAGCGGTAGCTTCATGGCAAGGTCTTTGACGACCTTGTCCTCGACCGGCTTGCCGTCCCTGGAGGCGGCCACCCGGTCAATGGCCACAAACGCTTCATCAATCTTGGTGGCTCCCTGATTGATGGCATCGCTGTTGAAGGAGTAGCGTTCCGGCACGATGGCAGCGGCCCGGCGCCTGGCGTCTTCCGTGGCCTGCTCATTTAAGATCTCGACCCGCTTATCGGCCATGATGGCCCGAGGGCTCACCTCGCCTTCCCGCAGGTCCACCTGGTCCGGCCAGAAGTTTATCAGGAGAATACCTACAAAACACAGGAAAACCACGAACACGTGAAGGCTGAGGGCTATCGGCGAGACGCCGGCCCTTCGTTCCAATGCCCTGGTGGATCGGATGTTTTTCATCGAGGGTCGTCGCTGCCCTTGCATAACGAGAGTCTGTTCAAACTCCCCACATTATAAGTAATGGCAAGTGATAAAATCAAATCTTTTACAGGTGAGCTTGTTAACGCCGGTTTACAAATCCGGCAGAGTGATTTACAAAATTTACAAGACGGTAATAATTCAGCTCTCGGCAACCGGTCCTGGCCGGTTATAATAACCCTACAAGCGAATAAAAACGCCGCCGAGTCAAAAGAAAGCGTTGTGGACCCTCCTGCTAATCATCCTCAAAGCGACTCGGCGGCTCTTTTTTTTCCCCTAAGAGTGTCTCGGGCCTTGAGGCTCCGATGTAGCGAGTAGAGTAATAGGACTCCTCTAGAGCGGACTCGATGACCCCCCGAGAAGAGGAGGCGTGCAGAAACTTGCCGTCCCCGCTGTAAATGCCCACGTGACTCACTCCACTGCCATCGGTATTGAAAAACACCAGGTCACCCGGTTCTAGCCCTTCTCGCTCCACTTTCTCCAACTGCTCGTACTGCACATCGGCCATGCGAGGCACCGAATGACCCGCCAACCGAAAAACCTCTTGCACGAACCCCGAGCAGTCGTATCCGTTGGGGTTGGTTCCTCCCCATTTGTACGGCACTCCCATGAAGGCTCGTGCCGTCTGCACGAGATACTCCCTTTCGCGCGGCTGCCAGGAGCCCAGGACGAGGCTCTCTGCTCGTACCCAGGCGCGTCGATTATCCGGAAGCCGGACTTCCAACCACCCACTGGGTGCTTCCACCGGGGCTCGGGGGGGTGAAATCATCGACTCAGAAAGAGAGAGAGAAGGAGGGTCCACCGACTCAGGCTGCTCAACCACGACCTTCTCGGGTGGAGGAGACCAGACCGGTTTGGTTTCCCTGGGCAAGTAAAGGACATCCCCCGGCATGAGGGTCGTTCCGGTCAGGTCGTTGGCCTGCATCAGCTCTTCCACCGGTATCCCGTAGCCTTTGCTAATACGCCACAAGGTTTGGCCACTCTCTACTCGATGATGAGGCCACCCCCCTGGCGGCGGCCTGAGAGATTCCTCCGGCGCCCCGTCGCCGGCCCAAACGGGAAGTGCCAAACCCAAGAGCAGAGCTGAGGTCCAACAGAATCGTTTGCAGGAAAAGAAGTCCATTTCGAAGCCATTCGAGATGTTGGTGGACCACCCTCGGATACAAGGGAACACGCATCGCTAGTACAGAAAGGACACCGCAGGACAGAGTTCCGACGGCAGCGAAACGCGGCTCCAGGTTTGGAGTTTGGTGACAGAACAAGAGTTACATAACGTCCGAGACGGACTGGCCGCAGACCCCTTCGGGAAAGCTCTCAACGAGAGCGTATATGCGCATTTCTCGCTACCCGAAAATAGCCGCCAATTGATCGACTTCTATCGCCAACTTCAACGGGTATACGCCGACGACTGGAGGCACCTGGTCAATCTGGCCCGAGCCTATAGCGCCACCGGCAAAGACAGTCTGGCGGTCGTGCAACTGCAGAAACTTCTCAGGTCCGATTCCTCCCTTTTGGAGGTCTGGATGGACCTGGCCGGCTGTTACCAGCGGCTCAATAAGACCGAACTTGCGTTAAGGGCCCTCAATAGCGCCATCGATATCGACCCTTCGTTCGAAAGCGCACACCTGTCCCGAGCCCAGCTACTGGTCGAAAGCAAGGAGTTCGAAGAAGCTGCAGCCGCGGTCGTCTTCTCTCTCTCCAGTGACCAATTGAGTAAACCCGTGGTGGAGTGGTTGGAAACCCTGGATGAGTTCCTGGAATCCCAAATCCCGCCACCCAAAGAGCTGCTCGAGTCCCCTCCCGCCATTTAAAAAGCCCGCGATACGCGGGCTTCTCATTTAGGATCTGCCAGAAATAACTTTCTGGCCAAATCCTTAGGAGCGGACCAGGCCTTTGAGGACCTCCCGATCCTCCGGAACTTTGCCGTCGCCGCCGACTTTCCAGATATCGGAAGACAGGTAAAGGTCCAACAGATCTCCGTCACCTTTTTTGCTCTTAGCAAAAGCCACCTGGGCCTCAATGCCTTCTTCGTAAGTGGGCTTGGAGACCTGGCGAAACACTCCGATCGGCACCGGGAAGTCAGGGAACTCCATTCTAGACAGTGCGTAGGCAAGAGCTCCGCTTCGCTCCCCAGGGTGGAATGGCTCGGTGGCTTCGGCAGCGCTCACCACTTCCAGGCCCAAACCGTTCACCCGGAGGCCTTTCTGCTTATCCTTCCCAAAGACAAGGGGCTGGCCGGCTTCTAAGCGGAGCAGATTGTCCTCCTTGTTTTCATCTTTGGTCACGTGGTGCCAGGCTCCATCGTTGAAGATATTGCAGTTTTGCAGAACTTCGATAAAAGCCGCCCCCTGGTGCTGGGCTGCTTGCAGGAGAGTGTCTTGCAGGTGCTTGGTCTCTACGTCGATGGAGCGAGCCACGAAGGTTGCCTCGGCGGCCAGAGCCACAGAAAGGGGGTTCAGCGGCTGTTCGATGGAGCCCAAAGGGGAAGACTTGGTCACGTGCCCGGTGAGGCTGGTGGGCGAATACTGGCCCTTGGTCAAGCCGTAAATCCGGTTATTGAAAAGCACCACGGTGATGTTTATGTTGCGGCGCAGTACGTGCAACAAGTGGTTTCCACCGATGGAGAGTGCGTCACCGTCTCCGGTGATGACGAAGACCTTGAGCCCAGGGTTCGATAGCTTCAAACCGGAGGCCAGGGTAGGAGCACGGCCGTGAATGCTGTGGATCCCGTAGGTGTTCATGTAATACGGAAATCGGCTGGAACAGCCAATCCCCGAAACGAAGACTATGTTTTCCTTGGGGATATTCAGTTCCGGCATGATCTTCTGCATCTGTGCCAGGATCGCGTAGTCGCCACAACCTGGACACCACCGCACATCCTGGTCAGAAGCGAAGTCCTTGCGGCTCAACTTGGGGGTAGGGGTTGCTCCGTTCGTTGCTGTACCCGTTGCCATTATTTTGCATCCTTTCCGAGCAGGCCGCGTATCGCTTCCTGAATTGTCTCGATCTTGAAGGGCCGGCCGGTCACCTGAGTCAGACTCTCGATGGGCACGCCCAACTTGCCACGTAGATAGAAGGCCAACTGCCCGGAGTTCATCTCCGGGATCAGAACTCTCTTGAAACGACCCATCAACTGGAGCAGGTTTCCGGGCAGCGGACAGATGTGCCGCAACTGGGTAGAAGACACCGAGTAACCTTCGGTGCGAGCCCGCGCCACGGCCGCTCTAATCGCCCCGTAGGTGCTCCCCCAGCCCATAACCAGCAGATCGCCCGAGTCGGGCCCCTGGGTCGTCTGGTCAGGTATGATGTCGACCAGTTTATCCACCTTGGCCTGGCGATCAGCCACCATCTGAGCGTGGTGCTCCGGCCGATAGGAGACGTTTCCGGTCAGAGGTGCCTTGCCCAGACCTCCCACTCGGTGCTCCAGGCCAGGGGTACCGGGGATGGCCCAGGGTCGTCCCAGGGTTTCCGGGTCGCGAGCGTAAGGCATGAAATCTTCGCCCTCGACTTTTTCCGGATGGACCACCTTGATCGGCTCCATCTGGCTCGGGTCCGGAATCTTCCAAGGTTCGGCGCTGTTGCCCAGATAGCCATCGGAGAGGAGTATCACGGGACAGGTCGCGCGGACCGCGAAGCGGAAGGCCTCGATGGCCGTATCGAAACAGTCGGCGGGTGAACAGGCTGCCAGGATCGGTAGTGGAGCCTCGCCGTTTCTACCGAAGAGAGCCATCAACAGGTCGGATTGTTCGGTTTTGGTGGGTAGGCCCGTACTGGGGCCACCCCTTTGAACGTCGATCAAGACCATCGGTAACTCGAGGGCCAGGCCCAGGTTCAAGGCTTCGCTCTTGAGGGCCACGCCCGGACCGCTCGAAGCGGTTACGGCAAAGGCCCCGCCGAAAGCAGCGCCCACCGTAGCCCCCATGGCGGCGATCTCGTCCTCAGCCTGAAAAGTCCGGACACCGAAGTGCCGCAAAGCCGCCAGGTTGTGCAAAATGTCGCTGGCCGGGGTGATGGGGTAACTACCGTAAAAGATCTCTTTACCCGCCAGTTTGCCGGCTGTGACCAATCCTAAAGCCAGCGCTTCATTACCGGTGATCTGCCGATAGATACCATCGTCTAGCTTCGCCGGGGCGATCTTGAAACGCATCTGGAAGGTCTCGGTGGTCTCCCCGTAGTGATAGCCGGACTTGAAGGCTTTGATATTGGCCTCAATCAAGATCGGGCTCTTCTTAAACTTCTTGTTGACCCACTCCATGGTGGGCTCCATGGGCCGGTCGTACATCCAGCAGATCAGTCCCAGAGCGAAAAAGTTCTTGGTGCGATCTATCTCTTTCTGAGAGAGCCCCTCGATCTCGGACATCGCTTCCCGGTTGAGGTTGGTCAGAGGCACGCGGTGCAAGCGGAAACGCTCCAGGGTTCCGTCGTCCAGGGGATTCTCGGCAAAGCCCGCCTTCTTGATGTTGTGCTTGCTGAACGCATCTTCGTTGATGATCAGGATGCAGTCGTTCCTGAGATCAGGCAGGTTGGCCGCCAGCGCAGCCGGGTTCATGGCCACCAAAACGTCGGTGTCGTCGCCGGGGGTAAAGATTTCGTAAGAACTCAGATTGACCTGAAAGCCGCTGACCCCGGCCAGAGTACCGGCGGGGGCGCGAATCTCTGCGGGGAAGTCGGGAAAGGTGGAGATGTCGTTGCCGGCGATGGCAGATGCATTGGTAAACTGTGTACCGGTCAGTTGCATGCCATCTCCGGAGTCTCCCGAAAACCTGACCACAACCGAATCTAGCTGTTTAAACTCTTCCGTGGCTGTGCCTGTACTCATTGCTCGCTCCATAAAATCGTTGAAAGATGACGAAATATCCTCGGGAGGCAAGAAAACTCCTGGTTTTCTTGAAAAATCGCTCTCACATGCCGAGGCAACTCTCTAATCAGCCAAAAGTTTCTCTCTACGGAGTAACTCGTAACACCCTGTCGATAGGGCGCGCCTGCGCCTTAAACGATCGTCCGGTGCTGGGGGTGTACGACCCCGACCCCCAGCGAGCACTACGGGCTGCCCTCTTTTTGGGGGTCTCGGCCCGCTCCAGCCTGGGGACCTTCCAGGCTGACGCCCCGGAGGTAATCGTCTCCAGCCTGGCCGGAGCCGAGGACTTGTTTAAGGAGCAGCTCCTCATCCAACTTGCAGAGACCCCTCAGAGCACCGACTCGGGCAACCTGTGCCGGGCAATCTGCGAAGACTCTGAAGAGTTTCCCGAGGCGATCAGCAACGAACTAGCTCCGCTGGAAATCTCCCTCCAGGGGAGCGAGCAAGCGGTCGCACTCGGACGCGAATTTTTCCAGGGGCTCCCGGGGCGGTTTGTGATAGCCCCCAATCAAGTTTAGGCGTTATACGTCCCCGAGGTCACTCGGCCGCCTTCGCCGGTCCAGTCGGTGTGAAAGAACTCTCCTCGCGGTCGGTCCACTCGTTCGTAGGTGTGGGCTCCAAAGTAATCTCGCTGGGCCTGCAGCAGATTGGCCGGTAGACTCTCCCGGCGGTAGCCGTCGTAGAACGCCAGGGCCGCTGAAAGAGCAGGCACAGCCACTCCAGCGCGCACGGCTGTGGAAACGACGTTTCGCCAACCCTCTTCAGCCTTTTGAATCTGCTCCTTGAAGTAAGGGGCAAAAAGCAGGTTCTCCAGGTTCGGGTCCGCATCGAAGGCTGCTTTGATGTCACCCAGAAAGCGCGAACGGATGATGCAGCCTTCCCGCCACATCAGGGCAATACCACCGTAGTTCAGGTTCCATCCGAAGTTCTGGGCGGCTGCCCTGAAGAGCATGTAGCCCTGGGTGTAGCTGATGAGCTTGGCCCCGTACAGGGCGTCTTCCAGCCAACCCAGAAAGGTTTCTTTTTGCACTCCCACTTTCCGGATCTCGCTCCCGAGTATTTTGGCCGCTTCGATCCTCTCGCTCTTGAGCGCCGACAAGAAGCGGCTGAACACAGCCTCCCCGATGAGGGTCAAGGGGATACCCTGGTCCAGCGCCGACACCGCCGTCCACTTACCGGTCCCCTTCTGCCCGGCCATGTCCAGAATCTTGTCCACTAGAGGCCCGCCGCCCTCATCTTTGTAGGCCAGAATGTTCTTAGTGATTTCGATGAGATAGGAATCCAATTTGCCTTCGTTCCAGCCGGCAAAAACCTCCGAGCATTCATCGGCCGACATTCCCAGAAAGCCTGTCATGAGGTCGTAAGCCTCGCAGATCAGTTGCATGTCACCGTACTCGATCCCGTTGTGAACCATCTTCACGAAGTGGCCCGCTCCGTCTTCGCCCACCCAGTCGCAGCAGGCCTCACCCGCTTCCGTCTTAGCCGCGATTCCTTGCAAGATGGGCTTGATCCGATCCCAGGCTTCCCGGTGACCGCCCGGCATGATGGAAGGGCCGAATCGAGCGCCTTCTTCGCCCCCGGAGACACCCGCCCCCACGAAATAGATCCCCTTCTCAGCGAGTTCCTGGCAACGACGGTTGGTGTCTTCGAAATTTGAATTCCCGCCGTCGATCAAGATGTCGCCCGGCTCCAGATGCTCCAGCATGGCCTGGATGGTGAGATCCACCGGTTTACCGGCCATCACCATCAGCATCACCACGCGAGGCTTTCGAAGAGCGGCGATCATGTCTTTGATCTCGTGAAACCCTACGATCGGAGTACCTTTGGCCTCCTGAGCCAAAAAAGCATCGACCTTCCCGGTGCTTCTATTACAAACGGCCACTTTGAATCCATGGTCATTCATGTTGAGCACCAGGTTCTGGCCCATAACCGCCAACCCGTAAAGGCCGATATCCGCAAGTTCAGACATAAAAATACTCCCTCAGGCGTGATTTGCTTGAGGGAGTATTCACGAAGAGTCGGGATTTACCCGTTCTATTCGGTGTAAAAAATTTAGACCGCCGCCGGCTCCTCCGCCTTGGTCCTTCTCAGCAAGCCCTCACGTTTGTTCAAGAAAAGGAAGTTGTGGGTCACCTTGATTCCTGCGGAATCGTGCTTCACGGTGTTGGAGATCACGGACTTGCTCACCAGATCGAAAACCACGATCTGCTCACGACCGGCTCGGGGGTCGTGGGTGGTTACAATCGCCTGGCGGGTACGGCGGCTGATGTTTAGCTCCTGGCGAATCCCTCGCTCACTTCCCAGCCTATACAAAACTCCGGAATCGTCTCGCTCCATATAGGTCCAACGGTCGTGCAGCAGGTTAGCCGGTTTCTTCAGGTAGTGCTTGAAGCGAGGCGAGTCGAGAGTAACGATAGCTGTCAGAAGACCCGATTCTCGAAGTCGCTTTTCGAGTTCGGGCACAATTCTAGCAGAAAGCTTCTTGGTCATTGTATCTAGTCTCCGTGTGTATTCTTGAGACTAGAATACCGACTTGAATCAGAGTACCGTTTTAAATCGTCCAGGCAAGTGTTAACGATTTGTTAAATCCCAAACCAATTTCTCTCAAGAACAGTCGCACACAAGAGCTATCCCTTATAAAATGGTGGACAACGACTGTACTCCAACTGGGATCGCCCACGCTTGCAAACGAAAAAAGAGCCTTTCGGCTCTTTTTGTTTGGTGCGGAAAGGGAGACTCGAACTCCCACGGGCGTAAGCCCACATGAACCTGAATCATGCGCGTCTACCAATTCCGCCACATCCGCAGGCAGGCAGAAGGTATCACAACTGAAAGCCGATCGTCAATATGCCCGTGAAAAAAGCCCGGATGTTGCGGTCCGGGCTTTTGTTTACTCATTGTCGGCACTCGTCAGAGTTCCGGAGTGTGATTCAGATAAGCTTGAGTCGTCATTTGCGCCTCTGCCGCCAAAACCTTAAGAAGTTCTTGGTACTGAGGGTGGGTGTATCCTTGCATCGTGGGTCCTCCGGCTACTGAACTACCGTACAACCCTAACACGATCGTCTTCGAAAAAATGTGTGCTCGCACACAGACGTCCGGCTTACTCCGGTTCGTCGGGACTCTTGTCCAGAGTCTTCACGAAATCGCTGATGTATGGCAAGTTGGCGGTTCTCCCCAGCAGCGCATACACCGCTCCGTAGATCATCAGGGCGAAAACTCCATACTCGGCGAATTTCAGGAGCGGATAGAGCAAAACGTCAAACAGTAGGAACCAGCGCACTACGATGGCGAGCAGGATGCGAAGCACACTCATCCCCACCACACCCAGAAAGCCGATTATGGCCCCCTGATAGCTATGGGAGCGCAAAAAGGGGTCGTTTCTCTTGTCCGGCGTCATATAGATCAACGGAAAGATCACGAACCAGAAAGGATAAGCGAGGGCCGCCATCAGACGGTCCTCGCGAGTAGGTCCAAACTTCTTATCGGTTTCGTTCACTAAAAGACTCTTCTTGCTCCCAGGTATCGCGGACCAAAGTAGTAACTGTTGAGCGGCGTGATTGTTACTCCTCTAGAGGAACTCGCGTGGATGAACTTCCCGTTTCCGAGATAGATACCCACGTGACTGGGACCGGGTAGGTAGGTCTCAAAGAACACCAAATCACCCGGCTGCTCCTGTCCGCGAGGAACCTTTCTGCCCACATTGTACTGCACATCGGCGGTACGAGGCAACTTGATGCCGTGGGCCGAGTAGACGTTTTGAGTAAAGGCCGAGCAGTCGATGGCCCGGCGGGTGGTTCCACCCATCAGATAAGGTGTCCCGAGGTAGCTGTGCGCGGTGGTCGAGAGAGCCTGAACCCTCTGTCCTCGACGAGAGGCCAGGGTCACTCTCCGTCGTTCGGCTTCCAATCGACGTTGCTCTTCAGCCGTTACCGGAACCGCATTGGCCTCCGGGGGGTCGTGCAGGACCCCGGCTACCACCACAGGATCGACGACACGCTGCTGCTGTCGCTCGATCTGCTCCGAAAGATTATCGGGTAGCAAAAGAATCAAACCGGGTGCAAAGGCTTGATCGGCTAGATGAGGATTCAACTCTCGGATTTTCGAAGTCGAGGTTTTGTGAACCTCGGCCACGCTCTCCAGAGTGTCCCCTTCCCTGACGGAGTAGACTGTTTCAGCAACTGCCATCCCTGCGCATAGGCCAACGGACAACAGAACACCGACCACATATCTCTTCCATTTCAACATAAGCATCCAACCTCACAATTGAATAATTTTCCCCAAGTTGCCCGACGTTGTTCTCAAGATGTCGGGTATGTCCTCGTTTATCAAGGAACAAATTTTTTCCCCCGGAGGGAATGTAACATTCGGCTCTGAACCCCTGTTTTCAGAAATGAGTTCCGAGTCGATCCGAGAAAAAATCGCGAAAATCGGCCAATTCCCTGGGCTCTCGGAAGGGTTAGAAAAGCAGATTCTGCTCCTTCGCTGCCGGGATATTGAGACCGATGAGTTTCTTTTCAGGCTTGAAAAAGTCCAACGACAAGCGGAGTCTCTCTTCGAGAGTTCACTTCCCGAATCCATGGAAGAAGAGACCTATCTGATCGCCCGGGAATACTACGAAAAAGCCGCCGAAGGCCTGGACTACTACCTCAATGGACTGCAGGTCGCCGCCGACTGGGCGGTCAGCGGCCTCGATTCTCTTCTAGAGCAGGCGCGGCAGTATTTTGCCAGAGGCGACAAAATCACGGAAGAAGTCATCTTGTTGGCGTTTGAAACCCAGGAAAACATGCGCGAAGCCGACGAAGCCATCATGCGTTCCCTGGGGATCGATCCGGAAGGGATCGTATGAAACCGACAGAATCAGGTAAATGAACGAATTGGAGCGAAAACTTGGCTAGTACACCGAACCCTCATCAAGCAAAAATTATGGGACAGGCTATGGGCGGCAATCAGCAACCCGAAGTCATCGACCGTCATTTACAAGAAGTCGAGGAGGCTTGCCAGAGAGTGGCCTCCGGTGAATGGAACACCGACCAGTTCGCCGAGTACATCGACCAGTTAGCAGAGAAGCTTCAAGAACGAGAAGACTTCATCCGCCAGATTGAGATCCCCCCCGAGGCGATCGAAGACATGAGAGAAGAACTGGAAATCGGTTTTTCCGGCATCGCCCACTGGAACGATGGGGTCGCCCGACTGGCTCAGTTCGTGGACGAAGTGGATGTGGCCCATCTGGAGGAAGGCCTGGAGCTTTGCCGCCAAGGAAACGATCTGCTCAATGAAGCCATGAAGGTCAACCGGGACAACTTCAAGCGGGTGGAAACCATGTACCGTGAGTCCTCCACGATGTCGTAAGCAACCTCATCCCATCGCCGAACAAAAACAGTGAAGACCTCCTCGCATACTCAGGAGGTCTTCTGCCATGGTGCGGTCTCCCAGCTTCAAGACATCCACACCCAGGTCGGCGTAGATTCGCTCCACCTCGGCTTCCAGATGAGGAAATCCACAGGCCAGTAGAGCCACCGTCGGACGCCCTTCCAGGCTCAGTGGAAGAGCGTTGCAGTAGCTGAAGGTGGTGTTGACCCTGGCCAGGTAGTTGAAGTCTGAAACCAGGCGGATATCCGGAATTCGAACAACTCGATAGCCGGCTTTCTCGAAAACCTCGGCGTACTGAGCCAGTAAGGGAGTTCGCCGGGCCACCGAATCTTCCAGGGACCGCCTGAAGAGGGTACGAGCCGAAGTCGGATCGAGGCTGTGTCCCTCAAAGAGGTGGTCCAACCCGAGGAGAGAGTGCAGGTAGTCCAATCCCAACTCGGGATCGGCCAGAGCTACCCGAGGCTGCTTCTTCTCATCTTCACCCAGCAAGCAGCAGTCGAGATCGATATGAAAATCGGCCTGCCCACCATCCACCGCGTGCGCTACGGCTAGACCCCGTTCACCCTTTAGTATGGCATTTCGGGCGGCCGACACATCGCCCAGGACCTGAACCGGATACCCCATCTCGCAAGCAAAAGCCGAAACCACCTGCGCCTCGGTCAGTCCCAGGCCTCTCATATTGGCCGCCACCGCATTCGCCCCTACAAACACGAAGTGCCCGTCGCAGAGCAGGTTGCCGCCTTCCCAGTGAAGCCGGGAGCGGATCAGCGGGAGGGGCCCGGTCAGGAGCGCATCTCCCGGCCGGTGGGCAGAGAGGTGTCCCGGAGTCAGCAAGACCCGGGTTCCGCCAGGGGCAGTGGCCAGGCGCCCGTTGTCCTGGGCGAACAGCGTCTGGTGCCCGTGGGGAAAAAAGCTGATCCGGTCCCTGGCGTAACCGGGAAAGCGAGAGAGGAAATTCCGAGTGGATTTTTCATCAAAACCGGGCTTCACCAGAATGCAGAACGAAATCGAAGGGGGTAGAGCCTGCAGTAGAGCCCGCAGGATGCGCAGACCGATGCTCACCGGGGCATCCTGGCCGAGTTGCAGGCGCAACACCGAGCAAGGATGCCGGCACGACTCTGGAGCCAGGTGCAGCCCCTCCAGGGGCGGTCTATACTGAAAATTCTCGGGGACTCCCCAATCCGGAAAGGCTTCTACGATCTCCGGGGAGAGGTTCAACGCCTGCAAGGTGGAGGGTTCGAGCTTACGGGTCTGGCCGAAGAGATCTCGGAGCACCCTGGTCAGATGGCGATCCTGCAAGTTCTGGTGGATTCCCACTCGAAGTGCTTCGACCTGGACGGTGTGCTGCACCATCTGCTCCAGAGGCAGTCGTTGAACCACCGAAAGGT
Source organism: Vulcanimicrobiota bacterium (assembly GCA_041676625.1). GTDB lineage: Bacteria > Vulcanimicrobiota > Xenobia > Xenobiales > JADMJV01 > JAEXNA01. The sequence continues at coordinate 20,934 of JBAYRN010000037.1, read as the reverse complement.
CAAATTCAAAACCCCCAACGAGTGGCTCGCGGGCACCTCCCAAGCCGATCAGGTCGGGTCGGGTCAGCGGATCTTCTTCGGCAGAGATCAAAAGGAGAGTGAGGCCCTGACCGTAAGCCACCTGAGGGTCCGCCGGTGGCCGGTGAACCTCCTGAATCGAAAGACCCGATTCCGCCAGGAACTCTCTAAAATCCTGGATGGGCGGTCGTGGCCTGACGTCCCAAGGCTCCTCTTGATACTCGATGTGGGCGACCGTACGAAAAGGCTGATAGGCACTTATGCAGACACAAGCGTTGGGATTCAGATAAGGTCCGAGCTGCCGGAAAAAAGAGCGATGAATGTTCCACTCCGGGTCGTTCGGAATCAGCGGGTTCGGCAATTCTGGTATCTCGCGATAGGCCCAGGGCGGATTACCCAGGACCAGGTCAAACCGTTCCGCAGCAGGTACGGACTGCAGATTGTCGCTGATGTAGTAGCGAACTTTTCCCTGCAGAGCGTTCTCTTCGATGGTCCGAAGGATCCCGGGCACCACGGCCGGGTTGATATCGGCCAGGACCAGTTCTTTGCACATCCCGGACCACAGAGTTGAAAAGCCCAGAAACCCAGGCCCGCTGCACCATTCAAAGCAGGTTTCAAAGCACCGGTCCTGACGCAAGAGATACTGGTGAAAGACCCGGGCCTGGCTGGAGCCACCTCCGTCTAGAGGTGGAAACGCCGTATACCAGATAGCCCGCCCGCGATAAAGGGTGTTCATCCACAGCCTGTCGGACATTGCTACAAAGCGCTCGGACAGCTCCCCACCGGTGCTCAACACGGTGAGCAGAGCCAGGTAAGCGTTCAACCAGCCCGCAGGGGTACCGTACAGCTCTTTGACAATAGCTAGAAACTGAGGAGTGAGCCCAGTGTAGGGGTCGGTCGGGTCATAATCCTGGCTAGGAGCATCCAGACCCCACTCCATGGAACTCAAGATCAGTTCACCCCGATGCTGAAGCTCTTCTTCCAGACGCTCCGCGAGTCTCTCCAAAGCTGAACTTTGTTCTCCAGTGATCGCCACCTTGCGATGCCCGCGACCCCCTGAGAGAGACTAGCCCCAGGAGTCGGTCAAAATGCTCAGATACATCTGATGGTGCTTGGAAAACGAAGCTGCTCGCTTGGCGTGTAGAGACATGTAGATCTCGGAAACCGCGAGGGCGGTTTCCTGCATAATCTGGTGTCTCTGCGCGGCAGCCTTCTGCATGTCGGCCCACATCTGGGCGTAAATCTTTTGAATCTCTTGCATGGACTGATGGTTTTGGGCCATCAATTCCGCTTGCTTTTCAGGAGAGAGGTGATAAGGGTTTTGCGGCCCCTCCCCGGGGGGTTGAGTCCCGTCGGAGTCGGAGGGAGGCTGCTGCCCTTCCATAGACGCTCGGCGGGCCGCGAAAGGGTCCACGCCCTGCGCGCTTTCGTCTGGAGGACCGGCTTGCGACGAGTCGCCGGGAACCCCGGGTTCTGAAGGAGTGGCCGGAGCGCCTTCGGTCTTTTCCTTCACGACCTGTTTCATGTAGGCGGCCGAAGAATCCATCAGGGCAACCGCTTTGGCGATTTCAGGATCGGTCTTGGCGGCTTCCTGTATCTCGGCAGCCGTGGCGTTGGGCATCTTCTTGTTGATGATCGACTTCGCGTGGTTGTGGGTGTGGGCGGCCAACACAGGCTCGGCCTGGGCATCGGAACCTCCCCCGCTGTTGGCGATCTCTACCATGGATTCACCGGTCTTCTTGGCGATCTCACTGGCTGAATTTTCGTCGAGATTGTCGGCAAAGGAGTTCAGGAAGTCCGTTTTCAGGTCTTCGGAAGACTTTTCTCTGGGACCGCTCTGGCGGCTTTGAACCTCAGGCGCGTCCTGACTTTCAGTCTGGGGGGTCTGCTCCTGGACAGTGGGAGGAGTGGATATGGTCACCTTCTCCCTGGGAGTCTCAGTCTTTTTGTCGTCGGCTGTTCGATTCGTTTGCCGTCCCAGCGTGGTGGCGTTGGTCGTCTTCGCATTGGCGACATCGGTCTGTAGTTGCCGCTGCTTATTCCGCAGAATCTTTGCTTGTTGCAGGTTCGTGTTTTGAACGGGGATCTTTGCCATGGTACCTTCCAGCCAGAATTACTCGATACCTAACACTATATACCACTTCGCGCCGAAGAACACTTTTTCCATGTTAAAAAGTCTCCAAACCGGCCATCTCTGCAAACGAAAAAAGCCCCGGGGAAACGAGGCTTTTTCGAAAACAAGCGTTGGAAATCAGCTGGAGATATACTGGGTGATAGCGTTCATTGCCTTATCAGCCATCTTAGCTTTGTTCACTGTGACTTTCGCAGTGATTTCATGAATCTTGGTTTGAAGTTCAGAGTTGATCTGCCAGCGTTGCATCTGAGACTTTCTTGCCTCTGCACCCATCTGGGTGAAGATGTTTTGTGCTTGCAGCTGATCACTCTGTTGTTGTTGTAGAATTGCTGCTTGGTTAGCTCTGTTAAAGCCGCCGAATCCAACAAATGCCATCGAATAATTTCCTCCGTTAATTCTCTCTCTGTTCCCCCATTATGCCATGGAACTGCTTTGCGATAAAGGGCTGTCTGTTAACTTTATGTTAACGAAAACAGGCAGTTTTTAGGGTTTATTAAGACTGAGTTCGACCGACGGAGGTCTATTTTATGGGCATCTTGCCGGTTTAGCTAGAGATGTATTGGGTGATCGCGTTCATCGCCTTGTCGGCCATCTTTGCCTTGTTGACTGTGACCTGAGAAGTGATTTCGTGAATCTTGGTTTGCAGTTCGGAGTTGATCTGCCAGCGTTGCATCTGAGATTTCCGAGACTCTGCACCCATTTGAGTGAAAATATTTTGTGCTTGCAACTGATCGCTTTGTTGCTGTTGTAGAACTGCCGCCTGATTGGCTCTATTAAAGCCACCGAATCCAACAAATGCCATATTTTTGCATTCTCCTAGACATACATCATGCCCGAAAGCACCCCTCACTTCATTGATCTAAGTCAAGTCCTTAGTCGCGGGGGAGGGTCACCCCGCAGGCTTCCAGTTCCTGGGCCAGCCGCTCGTTATTCTCGTAGATGGTCAGAACCGTGCTGTCTCGACAGGCGTTGACCACCGCTTCCATCAACTCCAACAAAAAAGGCCCCAGATCCGCTTCCTCCCCGGTATTCCCCCGACGAGAGAGGGTCGCCAGATCCCATTGAAGCTTCTCGGAAACCTCACCCCAGCTCTGTAGATACATCTGGTTGAATGTCTCTATCAGCTCCTCCGGAGATAACCCCAACCTTGGTTTCACGCCATCGCCCCTTCTTGTTCTTCGGCCCTTTCGGCCTTCTCGGCCATCGCCCGCTGCACCCTCTGCAGCTTGCTACTGAAATCCTCGAACAGCTCCTGAGGGGTGTAGCCGGCCATCGTTCTCAGGACCTTTCGGCAAGACTGCTTCAGGGCTTCGATATCTTCATCTTCACAGATAAAAGGTGGCGAGATCCGCACGAACTGCGGCACGTGCCCCATGGCTGCCACCAGGATCGATTCATCGCGCCGCATCCACTCGGCAAACACCGCCCCGAATAAGGGGCTCTGGAACTCCAGGCAGCGCATCAGGCCGAGCCCATGAAAACCCGCCAGGAAGTAGCCAAACTCTTGAACCAGTTCTTGAAAGGCCTCCCCCATGAGGTCGCCCAGCTTCTCGGCCCGCTCAAAGTAACGGTCCTTCAGCAGGTTCAAGGTCGTGATCCCCGCCGCGCAGGCCAGGGGGTTACCACCAAAACTGGAGTTATTAAAAAGAGGTCGCATCCTTTCGCCCTTGTGGGCCTCGGCCGTGTACAGCACCGCCGAAACCGGTACCATCCCTCCGGAGAGGATCTTGCCGGTGCACAAAATGTCCGGCTTGACCCCCCAGTGCTCCAGAGCAAACCTTTTGCCGGTCCGACCGAGACCGGTCTGCACCTCGTCGAGGATCAACATCGCACCGTGTCGGTCGCACAACTCTCGCACCCCCTGGAAGTATTCCTGAGAAACCACCTTGCAACCGGAGGCCCACTGCACCGGCTCAAGCACCACCGCAGCCGTGTCGTCATCGATCGCCTCCTCCAAATCGGCCAGGTTTCCGTGCTCCACCAACACCGTGGAGTCCAGATAGGGCCCAATGCCATCGCGCCACATCCCGATTCCGGAGAGGGAGATTGTTGCGATGCTCATGCCGTGGTAGCCGAGATGGGTACCGATCAGCTTCTTCTTACCGGTGGAGACCCGGGCCAATTTTATGGCCGCCTCCACCGCTTCGGTTCCGCTGTTTCCGAAGTAGACGTACTCCAGATGATCCGGAGCGACCGACTTCAGCTTCTCCGCCAGTTCCGCCTGACCCGGTAAAAAGCCGGCCCGGGTCGCCAATCCGCCGCGTTGAGCCTGTCGCACCACCGCGTCCACCACCTCCGGGTGAGCAAAGCCCAGGCCGAAAACACCGCCTGCCCCCACGCAGTCAAAAAAGCCTTTGCCGTCGGGTGTATAGATGTACTTCCCCTCACCCCGCCATTCCAAAAAGGCGCTTTCCATCACTTGCTGCGCGGTGACAATGAACGGGACCACCGATTCATCCAGAACCTTGGCGGTCCGATCCATGATCTCGGACGCCTGGTCTTCCGATAAGAGCTCTTCCTGAGTTAGGTGGGTGGGTAGATGTTTATTCATAGCTCTTCATTCAGAATTGAGAGCTTTAAATCCCGCCTTAGAGCTTGTCCAAAAAACCGTACATGGGCAGAAACACCGAAACCACCACAAAACCCACCACCAGAGCCACCGTGCTCATGAGAATTGGCTCGAGCAAAGTCGCCATAATTTCAACCTGATGCTCCACCATCTCTTCAAAATGACCGGCCAGAAGGTTAAAGATCTTGGGCAACCTGGCCGACTCCTCGGCCACCGCCACCAGGTTGGCTGCGACCTTGGGAAAGATCTCGGAATTCTCATGCATAAAATCGGCCAGCGGCTCGCCTTCAGAAACCGAACTCAGCATGCTATCCATTCGCGCGTGCAGAGCAGGGCTACCCGAGACCCCGGTGGCCAACCGAAGAGCCAGCAGGAAGTTGCAACCGGAGCGAACCATGGCTGCCATGGCATACGAAAATCGGGCCACCGCGGCGTACCGCAAGAGATTGCCTACCACTGGCGTGCGCAATAACAGACGATAGAGGGACAGGCGCCCCGAAGGGGTTTCCAAAAAGCTCCGGACGGCGAACATCGCCGAGGTCAGGACAAAAACCCCGCCGGCCCAAATCAGGGGCTCCGAGATGCCGGCGGTGAGGGTGGCCAGAATCCTGGTGGGAAGCGGCAGTTCAATCTCCATCTCCTCGAACATCTCCAGAAAACCGGGCAACACTGCGATAAACAAAAAGAGCGTCAACACGACCGTTAGAGCCAGAGCACATAAAGGATAAACCAGCGCCGCTACCACTTTGCCCTTGAGCTTTTGGTCCCGCTCCATCCAATCAGCCATCTGTTCTAGTTGGCGGACCAGGCTACCGTTCTCCTCACCGATTCGAATGAAAGCCACCACCAATGGGGCAAAGACCCGGGGAAACTCGGCCGAGGCCTGGGATAGGGTGTAGCCCGCCGCCAACTGGCTTTGCATGCGAGACGCTACCAGCGGCAGAGAAGAATCATCGTCGTGCTCGACGGTAAGACCAAGACTGTCCATTATCGGGACACCGGATCCCACCAGGGTGGCGAGTTGGCGAAAAAAAAGCACGAGTTTCTTATTGGAAACCTGGGCCCGCTCTTTCCAGTATGGAGATTGCTCTTCCATCTCCAACTTCATTTGCCAGAACGGTTCACTTTCTTGCCCCTTTCCAATTTTCCTAAAGAAATGATCATCTCAACCGTTGATTGCTTATAGGAATATTGCTATAATCGTGATCAGCGTCCAAAGGACAGAAAGGGGTGCCACTAATTGTCAAAACTTTCCACGAAAAGAGGCAAGTCTACCGATCGCAAGAACGTCAAAAGCTACCGAGAGAGGGTCAGTATCGTGAGCAAGACGGATAAAGCCAACAACCGTTTCTCCTTTAACTGGGTCATTCTCAGCCTTTTCGTCTATCTAGGAGTTCAAGTGGGACTCGGCTTGCTGGCGAAGCTCTTTGTCTTTCCGTTTGCCGGAACGGACCACACCAGGTATCTGGCCCAGGGGCTGATCATCATCGCGGGGTTTTACCTGGGGGCGTTCATCATCGGTGTGCTTTCCCCCGGTCGTCGACTCGTTGAACCGGTGCTCGGAGCAATCCTGGCTGTCGCCGCGGCCTTCTCGGTGTCCAACTTTACCCCTCAAATGGGGGGATGGTTCCGCATCGACGGGATGGGGATGATGATGCCCGCGGCCATGATGTCGGCCGTGATCGCCGCCTTCGGGTCCTACTCCGGCGAAAAACTCATGGGCAACGTCGGGAAAAGATAATTCTCTTCCAAGTAACATGTTGGGCAAGCCGGTCGAAAATGACCGGCTTTTTCGACTCTGCCAAGGCCGGGTTGCCAGGTTATTGGATTGATGATAGATTCACACGTGTGAATACCAGGACAAGAATAAACACCCTTTCTGCATTGCGAGGAGAATCCATGGGGTTTGTGCTGCTCAGTGCTGCCACATTCTCCGCGGAAAGCGTGCCTGAATGGCAGCCCACCGCTTTGCCGACTCAGCCTGCCCCCCAGTCTGACAATATCTGGCATCGATACAGAATCCGGCTTCGCTGGTGGCGGAAAATACTTTCAACCAGACTCCGACCGGCCGCGGCTAGACGCTAAGAGGTTTTACATACTCACCATGGCTACGGAGTTCACGTTGACTTTGGGAGCGATCTCATTCCAGCTCAAGAGGACCAGGCTGGGGAAAGAACGCTCGGTCAGCTTGCGCAGGGCCGGGCGAATGGGTGGCGAGGTGAGGAGGATGGGTTGTAGACCTTTCTCCTGGAGCGATTCCACCTCATTGGAAATGGCCTGCAAGATCTCCTGACCCACGTTGGGATCGATGGTCAGGAACGAGCCCTGCTCGGTACGCTGAATCGCCGCTTGCACGGTCTGTTCGATTCCAGGGTCCAGAGTGATCACGTTGATGGTGCCCTCGTTGTTCTGGTACTCCTTACAGATGGAGCGAGCCAGTGCCACTCGAGTAAACTCGGTGAGCATTTCGGGGTCCTTGGTCATGTTCACGTTGTCGGCCAGGGTCTCCAGGATGGTGACAAGGTCGCGGATAGAGACGCGCTCTTTGACCAGGTTCTGCAGGACTTTCTGCACTTCACCCAGTTGCAAGCCATCGGGGATGAGCTCCTTGACCACGGCCGGGTGAGTCTTTTTGATGGTGTCGATGAGCGCTTGAACCTCTTGTCGGCCGAGCAGTTCGGCGGCGTGAGTCCTCACCACCTCGGTCAATTGAGTCGCCACCACACTCACCGGGTCGAAGATCATACAGCCGTAGCGCTCGGCGTCGCCCCGCTGTTCGGGGGAAATCCACACACCGGGCATCCCGTAGGTTGGGTCCACGGTCTTGATACCGCGCAGGTTTTTCAGCTTCTCCTCGGGGCCGATGGCCAGGAACTGGTTCACCTGCACCTCGCCCTGGGCGACCTCGATCTCCTTGATCTTGATCACGTAAGTGTTTGGCTTGAGCTGCAGGTTGTCCCGAAAGCGCACACCAGGCACCACGATACCGAGCTCCATGGCCACGTGGCGGCGGATGGAGGTCACCCGTTCCAACAGTTTGGCGCCTTCTCGAGGATCCACCAGAGACAAGAGGCCCCGACCAACTTCCAGGCTGATCGCGTCGACCTGCATGAGTTGCACGACGCTCTCCGGCTTCTTCGCTCCGGCGTCGGCCCCGCCGCCCGCCGCAGCACCCCCGGCTGCACCTCCACCGGCCGCACCTCCGGCGTCTCCACCGGCCGGGGCATCGGGAAGTCCGTCCATCATATCGCCATCACCCAGTTTGGCTTTGGCCAGCACGATCCCGAAGAAGTAGAAGAAGACGGCCAGTCCGATAAAGGGAGCGGGAGGAAAGGGCAGGATGCCGGACACGCCCATGAAGCCGAGCAATCCCATAAAACCGGAAGACAATTTGAGTACGTCTGGTCGGGCGGTGATCTGCCGGGAGATGTCCTCACCGAGGTTGGAGTCGGAGGCGGCCCGGGAGACGATCATACCCATCGCCGTCGACATCAAGAAGCCTGGTATGGTGGTGGTGAGTCCGTTACCGATGCTCAAGATGGCGAAGGTATTCAAGGCGTCGGTAGCGGTCATGTTGTGGTAGAAGATACCGATACAGATCCCCCCCACGACGTTGACGATCATGATGATGATCGAGGCCATGCTATCGCCCTTGACGAACTTACCGGCACCGTCCATGGAACCGTAAAAGTCCGCCTCACGCTGGATCTTGGTTCGCTTCTCCCGGGCCGTATCGGCGTCGATGTTACCGGCGTGCAAATCAGCGTCGATGGCCATCTGTTTACCGGGCATGGCGTCCAGGGTGAAACGAGCCGCCACCTGGGCGATCCGCTCAGCACCGTTGGTGATCACCATCAACTGAATGATGATCAAGATGATAAACATCACGAAGCCCACGACCAGGTTGCCGCCCACCACAACCTTACCGAAGGCGGGTATCACTTTACCGGCGCCGATGGGGTCGCCGGTGACCGGGTCCTTGAGGTATCCGTGCAGCAGTACCATCCGGGTGGCAGACACGTCCAAGGCCAGTTTGAATAAGGTTGTCACCAGTAGCAGGGTTGGAAAAACGGAGAACTGGAGGGGCTCTTCGATGTAGATGGAGATCAGAATGACCACGATGGCCATGGCGATGTTGAGCGCCAAGAAGATGTCCAAGAGCCAACTCGGCAGCGGCACGATCAGCATAAAAACAACACCGATGATACCGATGGCAGTCGCCACGTCGGAAAACTTTAACAGCTTTAAGAGCTTATCACCCACTACTTCACACTCGCCTCTGCCCGGTTGACCCCGGACTTCTCCAGAATTTCTTCGACTCGAGCATACTTATCGGCGGTGAAGGGCGGTATCAGGTAACATCCGTCAATGCTGCCTCGACACGCCTCCAAAAACTCCGCCGCCAGTTGTACTCCGAGTTCGATCCCTTCCTGTTGACTTTCCACCCGGCGATATCGCTCCAGAATGTGATCGGGGATGATCACACCAGGTATCTTACCGGCTGCAAAAAATTCGGCGTTACGCCGACTGGAGAGCGGCAAAACGCCCACCAGAACAGGAACATTAAAGGGTTTGAGCGCGGTGATTAGGCGCTCCAGGTCGTCCACATCGTAGAGGGGCTGGGTATAGATGAACTTGCAGCCGGCCTCCACTTTCTTTTCCAACCACTTCAGTTGGGGTGTAAGTTTTCGCATGGGGTTGAAACCCGCGCCGGAGAAAAACGAGGTGGGCGCGCAGGGGGCCCCGTTGAAAAGCCGCCCTTCATTCATCCCATTCATCAGCTTCAAGAGATTCACCGAACTCTTGACGTCATTGACCCGGCTGGCATACTTGTCGTGGTCACCCACGTTCGGGTGGTCCCCGGTCACCGCCAGGATCGACTGGATACCGCATTCGGCGCAGCCCAGCAGATAAGATTGGGTGGCGATCAGATTGCGATGAGAAGCGGAGAGGTGCATGATGGTGGGGATATGGGTCTCACACTGGAGGCGGTAGGCACTCACCATGGCGTCCATGGTCACTTTGGCCCCGGCGTTGTCAGGCACGTCGAAAAGATGCACCCCCAGGCCCGCCAGTCGACGCCCCGCTTCGAGATAATCGGAGAGACTTCCGGTCCGGCTGGCCCTCATCTCCACCGAGAGGATAAAGGGGACCTTGCTGAAGACCTTCTCGACCTCGGAGACTTTTTTCACTCGAGGAGTCACGATGGTGGTGGTGTGGGTGATCACCCGCACGTCTGACACGGCTCGGGGCGGGGGTAGCGGAGTGTGGAGTGCAACTTCCACCATTTCCTTGACGTGCTCGGGACCGGTTCCGCAGCACCCTCCGATGATATTCACTCCCTCTTCAAAGAGTCTCCTGGCAAACTTCTTGAAAAAGTGAGGCTCCACCCGGTACTCGACCCGGCCCCTATCGATCTCAGGCGATCCTGCATTGGGCATGGCGATCAAGGGCAAGGAGGTCATCTGCACGATGCGCTCGATCGACTCCAGAATATCGAAGGCTCCGCGGCAGTTCACTCCCACCGCATCAACCCCTAATTCGGTGGCCATGATGACCAACTCTTCGGCGGTGTAGCCCAGGCTGGTACGACCGTTGGTCACCCCACCGATGCTGTAGATCACCGGCAGGTCGAAGCTCTGGGCTGCGGTCAGGGCAGCCCGGGACTCCACCAGGTCCTGAAAGGTTTCAAAGATGAAGAGATCGACGCCACCACTGACCAAGCCCTGGAGTTGCTCGGTGAACACTTCCACGTACTGCTCTTCGGAGGCTGCTTCGGCTCCTCCGGGTCGCTCCAGTGGCCCTACGGATCCGGCCACCAGGATCCTCTCCCCCGCTGCCTTGCGGGCCAATCTCGCCCCCGCCTCGTTGATCGCCATGACCTGATTTTTGCGGGCGTAGCGATCCAATTTCACAGCATTGGCGCCGTAGGTATTGGTGAGGATGATATCAGCGCCGGCGTCCACATAGGAGCGATGAACCAGGCTCACGATCTCGGAGTAGCTGGGGTCCAGGTTGAAGCCGTCGATGCAGGACTGGCGGTTGCCGGTGAGGGTCTGGAGACGAGTGCCCAAGGCGCCGTCTACCACCAGAACCTTCTCTTTTAAAAGCTTACGAAAATCGGGCATCTAACGTTTTCTCCGGCGCATTTCTTTCTTGCGTTTCAATTTCACCACGTAGGCCAGGATCTCGGCCACGGCCTTATAGAGTTCGGTGGGGATGGCCTGGCCTACATCGCAGGCTCCGAATAAGGCCCGAGCGAGTTCCACATTCTCCACCAGAGGGACTTCGTTGTCCTCAGCCTTGAGCTTGATCTGCTGAGCGATCAGTCGCTCTCCCTTGGCCACCACGGTGGGCACCGGACAGCTCTCCTTGTCATACTTTATGGCCACCGCCAGGTGGGTCGGGTTGGTGATCACCGCGTTGGCATTGGGCACTTCTTGCATCATGCCGCCTTGAGACGCTTGCTGCATCTTCTGGCGGATCTTGCCCTTGATCTCGGGGTTACCCTCGGTCTCCTTGTACTCGTCCTTCAGGTCGTTGAAGCTCATCTTCATCGACTTCATGAACTGCTTTTTCTGGAAGAAGTAGTCCACGAACGAGATCGCCACCATACCCAGCAGCACGGCCTTGACGATCCGCCACACGATATCTCCCACCATGCCGATGGTGGTTTCAATATCCCAGGCCGGAGCCATGGCGAACCCGGCCAGCTCTCCACGCACAATGGAGATACAGATGTAGCCCACGATGAAGAGCTTGGCCAACTGCTTCACCAATTCCATCAAAGATTTGACGGAGAAAATGTTCTTGAAGCCCTGGACCGGATTGATCTTCTTCAGCGATGGCTTGAGCGGTTCGACCGTAAAGAGAAACTTGATCTGGGCCACGTTGGCGATGATGCCCGCCATGAAGACGGCAGCCAGTAGCGGCCCCAGGGCCATGCAGATGGTGATGATGACGTGCATGGTGTCTTTGAAAAAGGAACGGGTACTGGGGTCGAAGGTGGGGATGAGTTGCCAGGTGTCCAACCAGAACGTCTTGACGACGTCGTACATAAAAGCGCCGGTTCCATAAAGTACCCCGACCGCCGCGACCATACCGATCGTGGAGATGACCTCCTGGCTCTTCATTACCTGCCCTTTTTTTCGTTGTTCCTGCAACTTGTGCTCGGTGGGCTCTTCGGTTTTATCACTATCACCAGACATCGGTCACCTCCTTATCCTCAATTTTCGGCTGATCCAGCCATCATAACAAGCATTTCCAGTATATGTGGTCAGCAATCAACAACCAACCATTTTACAAATTTGTCACACCCGGACCACCTTCATTTCGGGTCCTGGAGGTGATCCGGCAACGGGTTAGGGGTGGCTTCGGGGATTATCGGCGGTGAATCGTCGAGCACGAAGCCGTTCTCGGTAGGAAGCGTTGGATCGTTTCTGTCTCCCATGATGAGAATGGCGTCCCAGGTTCGATCATGATTGATCTCAAACTGCTCGAGCAGTAAACCCTGGATCACCGGTAGTCCAATGGAGAATAGCATCAATCCGATAGCGATATTGAGTGGAAAACTCAGCATGAAGACGTTCATCTGCGGGGCGACCCGCGCCAGTAAGCCCATCGCCACCTGGGTTATGAACAGGGCCGCCAGGGGGGGGGCAGCCACCTGTAAGCCGATCAAGAAGATCTCTTCGGTGTGAGTGATGAATTCCGATACCAGACGTCCTGAAACCCTGAATTCAGTGACCGGAATCACTTGAAAGGACCGAAAGAGGGCCCTCAACAGCATATGGTGTCCATCGACCATCAAATACAGCATCATGGCCACGTAGAAGTTAAGACGGTTCAAAAGTTTCGAGGTACCACCGCTGGACGGGTCCATGGAGGCGGCTACCGAAAGACCCATCTGGATGTCCATCATCTCGCCCCCGAACTGGGCAGCGGCCATCACCAGAAAGGAAACGTAGCCGATGGCAAGGCCCACCACTACTTGAGCGAGCAGGGCCAGGATAAAGCCCCGGGGGTCTTCGGGCATATTCGCCGGCATGGGTAGATTGGGAAAGGCTACGACGGCCAAACAGGCTGCCAGACCGACCTTGGCCTGCCCTTTGATGTGCTTACTTCCCAGGATCGGCGCCTGCTGGAAGATGAACACAATCCGGACGAAGGCCAGCAAACCAACCGCGAACGCGCTGAAAAACTGATCATCCATACGCCGGTTATGGACCCATCAGCGCGATGTATTGAAAAAGCTCGGTGGCGTAGGTGCTGAGCGTGTCCATGATCCAGGGTCCGCAAACGATCAGGCTGATAAAGGTGACGGCCATCTTGGGCACCGAGGCCAGGGTTTGCTCCTGGATCTGGGTGGTGGCTTGAATGATCGAGATCACCAGACCGACCGAGAGGGCCGAAAGCAGCATGGGGGCGGACAGAAGCATGATCAGGAAAAGCCCGCGGGTACTGATCTCCAAGATGAAATCCTCGGAAAACCAGTTCTGCGCAAACAGCATTATATTGATAAGGCCACTCACTTTAATACCGCATCCACTTGCATCTGATAGATGTAGTTCAAAATTTCCAGCAAAAAGGCCGAGGCTTCATCCCTGGCGTGGGGCGCGTACACCACCAACGCCCAGAACGTGGCCGCGATCTTGGGTACGAAAGAGAGCGTCTGCTCCTGAATCTTGGTGGTGGCCTGAAAAATGGAGACGGCGATTCCGGTGCCGATGGCAGCCAGGAGCATGGGAGCGGAGAGGACGAGGATCAGATGAATGGCCTTCTGGATCATCGGTTGGAAAATCGCATCAAATATTTCCTGGGCAAAAAACATTCATCTGTCTCCTTTCATCGAAATCGGTCCCTTTCGCTCCGGCCCGCCTCCTAGGGAGACGGGCCCGGGTCAATCGGGTTGAAACTCTTCACAACCCCCTTGATAACGAGTTCCCAACCGTCGATAAGCACGAACATCAGCAGCTTAAAAGGCAGCGAAATGGTCATAGGGCTGAGCATGAACATACCCATCGACATGAGAACGGAACTCACGATCATGTCGATGACCAAAAACGGCAGGTAGAGCAAGAACCCGATCTGGAAGGCGGTCTTGATCTCTGAGAGCACGAAGGCGGGCAGCAGTACGTAGAGAGGAATATCGGCTTCTGCCTTCGGTCTGTTGCGGATCTGCGACAGTTCGAGAAAGAGATCGATATCGTTTCCCCGAGTCTGGCGCAGCATGAACTCGCGGGGCGGATCTAAAAGCTTGGTGAGAAACTCCGTCTGGCTTTCCATCTCCCCGGTGAGATAGGGTTGAATCGCCTGTTTGTTCATCTTGATCCCCACCGGGGCCATCACGAACATGGTGAGAAACAGGGCCAACCCCATCAAGACCTGGGTGGGTGGAACCTGCTGAGTACCCAGGGCCGTGCGCAGGAAGCTGAGAGTCACCACGATTCGGATAAAGGCGGTACTCATCACCAGAATGTATGGGGTCAGGGTGAGAATGGTGAGAAAAAACATCAACTGCAGATAGGTCGACATCTTCGCCTTATCTTCTTGAGGCGCACCATTGATGGTGATATTGGGCATCTGAATCTGGGGAAACTGTTGTTGGGCCAGCACTTCTCCAGCACCCAGAAAGAACAGAATTACAAGACCGAGACCGAATAAGACGGTTCGATGGGTTAGTCTGTTCGAAATCATTTCTTGGCTCCTGTACCCGGGATTATGGATAAGTAGTGTCGTGCGATATCTCCCGGGGTGACACCACCCTCCGCTACGGAGGTCTGGGACTCCACGGGAAGCTTTGAAACCTTGTTGTCGCAGTGCTTCTGAAAATCTTCCAATTCAAACTCGGTCAATGTCTTGTAGCCACTCTCGGTAGCCGCAACCGCCAGAACCTTAGGGCCTACTCGCATCAGGATCACGGTGCGGCCCGGCGATAACCGCTTCTTTTCAAGGATCTCGATCTGGCTGTCGCTCGTGCCGCCCGGAACCAGGTTTTTCACACCGAATCGACCGGCGACCTTGGAGATTGCCCAGAGCAACAAACAGATCAGAGCCAGCGACCAGCAAACCTCGATCAACTTGTCGACAAACGTGGATTTGCCAACCCTGCCCTCAGTGGCCCAGTCTTTGCCGATCTCCCTTTTCTCTGGAAAGTTCAATTCCGAAGCGGTGGGCACTTCATCTCCGCTGGTGGCCGGTTGGGGGGAAAGCGCTTCGCCCACTGTGCGGGGCTTTTGCTCTGGAGCAGGGGGAGATGCCTCCTCAGCTTGAGGGGTAGAGACCACCTCCACCTGAGCGGGAGCCTCCGGCGGGTTTTCTTGAGCCAGTACTGGAGAGGCGAGTGAGAAGATTAGAAGCACCCCTAGACTCAGTAACCTTAGGGACGCCCCGGGCCAAGATTCGTGATGGTGTCTGTGCCCACGGGGACTCATTACCGTCCGTCTCTCGCCCTTTCTTTTCACTAATCCACCTTCGCTGTACTAAAAATTTCCGCACTAATCGTTGTAGACCAGTTTGGTGATGCGCACGCCATAGTTGCCTTCGATCTCGACAACTTCGCCCCTGGCAATGACTCGTCCGTTGACCTTAAGATCAACCGAATCGCCGGCTTCCTTGTCGAAGTCGACGACGGAGCCTTCGCCCCAGCGAAGCACTTCTCGAACACTCTTGTTGGAACGTCCCATTTCGGCTTCCACCAAAAGCGGCACATCGTTTAAAATGCTGAGATCGCCGTAGTATCCATCGGGCATATACGCCATTACTTGAGGATCTCCGTGATCTGTACCCCGTACTGCCCATCGATCTCAACGACTTTTCCGCGGGCTATCGCCTTATCATTGACCAGCACATCCACCGGGTCCCCCGCTTCTTTTTCTAACTGCAGGACGGTACCCACCTGGAGCCTCAGGATATCTTTGACCTGTCTTCGGGTACGACCGAGTTCGGCCTGAACCGTCAGCGAGACGTTCTTGATCAGATCGATTCCGTGAGGGTTGGGAGCAGCATCGGAGCCGCCCTCTATCTGGTGGAACTGAACGGCTCGGGGTCCGTGCTCACTCATCGTATTCTTCATCCCCTTCTTCGAGTACCTTAGTAATTCTAGTAGCCATACGGCCGTCCTTTATTCCCGGTTGGCCGAAAAACTTTGTCTTATCATTGACCTTTACCCGCAACGGCTGCGTGATTTCGGCATCCAGACGAATGGTGTCGCCCACTTCGATGGTCAATAGCTCCTGGAAGAGCAACTCCGCTCTCCCCAGACTTAAAGAGACCGGGACCTTGGCGTTGTGGATCGTCTCCGGGAAAACAACCGCGCCGTCGGAGACGATATTGACCCCGCTGGTGTGTTGCCAGGTGTCGAAAGAGGTCTTGGGGATCATCTCCCGGAGATGGTGAAAGGGAAGGCACAAAGAGAGTAAACCCTGCGCTTGGGCAAGGTTTACCTGAAAAGAAGTCACGACCATCAATTCGGATGGCGAACAGATATAGACCGCGTTTGGGTTAAACTCTAAACTCTGGAATTTGGGCTCGACTTGCTGAACCCCTTGCCAGGCTTCGCCGTAGGAAGCCAGGATCTTCAGAAAGGGGATTTTCAAGATGGTCGTTTCCAGGTCCGTGAAGTAGGGTCGCTGGTTTTCAGGCGGAGGCCCCCCCCGGCCTCCGAGCAATCGCTCGAACAACGAAAATGCCAATTCGAAATCGACGTCGAGAAAACCGGCCACCTGGTCGTTGATATTGAACACCAGGACCGGAGTCGGATCAGGAAGACTATTGAGGTAGGAATGATAAGAGCGAGTTTTTATGGAGATCAACTCCATATTGTAGCGGCTTTTTAGCAGCGGAGCCAGTTTCCGCACCGTGCCCTCGGCGAAATCAGAAAAGATCTTCTGCAGAAAGCGATTCTGATCGGACGAGAACTTCTCTGTCTGACGAAAATCGTAAGCACTCGGCCCCTGCTGGTTCATCTGTCTTTGTGCTTGTGATCGCATTCCTATTTTCGCCGCTCACCTCTGGTGTGATCTACTGAAAAACTCACAACTAAGCTATAATCAACTTTCGCATATTTGTCCATAGAATATTGCGGATCCGACCACAATAGACTACGTCGCACGTCCGCGAGAAAAATTTCGACCGTTTGGAGACGTCTGACCATGTTTGAGATGCGATACCTCTCCCCTGCAAAACCCCCGATGACAAGACAAAAGAAGGCCGAGCCGCTCACCGGCTCAACCTTCTTTTCTTCAAGAGTAAATGTCTGTGACTATCTTACGAGACCCAGGGCCGACTTGGTGAGTTGGTCCATAGCCTTGAAAGCGGCCATGTTCGCCTGGTAGTTCTGCTTGGTCATACCGATGGCAGCGCCTTCTTGCATGTAGTCCACGTTGGAAAGCTCCAGGCTGCCCGCCTTGATTTCACCCAGCGCACCCTGTCCGGCTACGCCCAGCATGGGGTCGCCCGACTCTTCGGACTCCTGAAAGGCGGTGGTACCACTGCGCTGCAGACCACCCGCATTGGCAAACGATGCCACCGCGACCTGATAAAGGGGCGTGGTGGTTTCGATCCGTTGCCCGGTGGTGGGGTCGGTCAGAGTTGCGATACCATAAACCTTACCAGCTTCATCGATCTTGAAATCGGTGTATTTGCCGGCGTAAAGCTTAGTATTGGGGTCCATGTTCATGGCTACCGGACCTTCTTGGCCGGAGATGTTACCCTGAGTGTCCAGCGGAAAGCCCACCACGGTCTTGCCGAAGTTGTCTTTCAGGGCACCGTCTTGAAACTCAAACCGGCCGTCCCGGGTGTAGTGCTTCTGAGCTCCGTCGGAAACCACGAAAAACCCTCGACCGTTGATGGCCATGTTGGTCTTGGTTTGGGTTTTGAAAATTTTGCCTTGCTCAAACGAGATCGAGGTCTTTTTGACTTTAGCTCCACCGCCCATTGTGGAACTCATGATTTCGTTAAACTCCACCACTTCGGCTTTGTAACCGGGGGTGAACTGGTTTTTCATGTTGTCGAAGCGACTCTGCAGCGTTTGCTGGTTCTGGGTGATGTTGTTGGCCGCGCCGTGATGATCGAACATTGATTCCTCCTGAAGTCGATAACTCTTTACTTTCTATCCCTAGAGTAAGGGCAGAGCGTTACCGGCTCTTTAACAAGATGTTAATCACGAGTTAACAAAGGTCCCGTTGGAAGGCTGTTCGGCGCACCCTCAGGTCAGAGCTATCCCGCTTGAATTCTAAGTTCGCCGCCTCTGGTTCGGCACCTTCCGGCAGTTTCCGACAGGTCCCAAAACAGCCTACCGCAAAGCTTGGGCCAAGGAGTTCACCCTTGCCGCTTCACCCCTGGAAAATCGTATCGAGTAAGTACCTCGTACAAGACCGCTGGCTCTCCTTGCGGGCGGACCGTTGCGAAACCGCCGAAGGCCTGGTCATAGAGCCGTACTACGTACAGGAAAGCCCGGACTGGGCTCACATCGCCGCCTTTGACGAGGAGCTTCGACTGCTCCTGGTTCGGCAATATCGCCATGGTCCTCGGAGCATATCCGTGGAGCTTCCCTCGGGGATGGTGGACCCGGGTGAGGAGCCGCGAAAAGCCGTCGTGCGGGAACTTCTAGAAGAGACCGGCGCCGAGGTTCGAGAGCTGTTGCCTCTCTCGTCGATGTCGCCCAACCCCGCGCGAATGGCCAATACCGTCCACTCCTTCGCGGGTACGGGAGCCCGCATAGTTGCCGCCCAGAAGCTGGACCAGGCTGAAGAGATCGAGTTCTTCTTCAGGCCCCTGCCCACGGTTATGGAGATGATCGATAGCGGTGAATTTTGTCACTCTCTTCACATAGCGACTCTGTTTTTGGCCCTCCGCAAACTCAAATTGCTGCCTTCGGAATAGGGGTGGAGTATACTGTCGCCCGTAGACGTCCGGGGGGGTTTGGAAGTAAGGATCAGCTATGTTGTATCGATCGCTAATTTTTCTCTTTTGTTTCACCGCCGTGCTTAGCCCGTTGTACGCAGCCCCACCGCGAGCAGAACAGGCCAGGACCGATCACTACCGTTTCCAACTCGGAGACTATCAGGTGACAGCGCTGCTGGACGGAGTGAGTTCTCGAGAGCCCGCATCGATCGCCCTTCAGCCGCAAGAGGTTTCTAACCACCTCAAGCGCCATCGCATCGAAAAGACTACCGCGGCTTCCAACAACGCCTTCTTAATCCATACCGGTTCGCGGCTGATTCTGGTAGATACCGGAAACAAAGGAGGAAAGGTCGTGGAGAGCCTGATCGCCTCGGGCTACCATCCGGAACAGGTCGATACGATACTGCTCACCCATTTCCATCCTGACCATGTGAGTGGACTGCTCGATGACGGCGCTCTGGCATTCCCCAACGCGGACGTTCTATGCGATCGCCGGGAGTCCGACTACTGGCTAAGCGAAGAGCAGGAGATGAAGGCTCCTGAAGCGCTCAAAGCACGATTCGCTCAAATCCAGGAGGTCTTCAAACCCGTGCAGGAGGCCGGCAAGCTAGCTCCTTTCGAGCCCTCAAGCCGGCTCTTTCCGGGAATCGAAGCGGTCCCGGCCCCCGGACACACCCCCGGCCATACCGCCTATCTGGTCGAAAGCGGCAACAAAGGTCTGCTTTTTTGGGGCGACACGGTCCACATTCAGCAGGCCCAGTTCGCCGCGCCGGAACTGACCGTCAAATACGACTCGGACACCGAAGCCGCCGTGAAAAGCCGGCGGGCGCTCTTGGAGATGGCCGACCGGCAAGCTCTGCTCATCGCCAGTCCCCATATTTCGTTTCCCGGACTGGGTCACGTAATCAAGGAAGGCTCCGGGTACCGATGGATTCCGGTGCCTTACGGGACCGACTTCTGAGCCCGGCTGTTTATGAAGCTGACCCGCATTTGCGCCCCCGGCCCCGCTTCCTACCGCGATAACAACGTTTCTTCGCCTGGGTCGGGCGGATGCTGGGCTACGACACCCTGCTTTTTGGTAACGGTGAAGTCGATAAACTCCGTCGACTCAGTACCTCTGGGCGTCAATTCGATTCGAAATTGGGCTCCCGTGTGTCGTCTTGAGCAAGCCGGCACGAGCGCTTAATACCAACGTATTTGAGCGAAGGACTCCTTGCTCGAGGCGGTGCACGGGGGGGTACCCGGGTTGAAGCACCAAGTGACGGTAACCCCATTCCGAAGGGAAGGGTGGCAATCGTACATAATCGAGGTTATTTGAGCCTAGATTTGTGCCTCGGTCGGTCAAATTTCGGGAGAAGTGCGGAACGCAAGGCTAGACACGCACATGGCAACCCAAGGAGGTCCGCTCGACCTCCTAGCGGAGCGATAGCGACAAGCGGCTTGTCAAGTCGAGCTAACTGGTCACCCTGCTCAGTCTGGTTGGACATATCGAATTCACGTCAATGTCGGATAGACTTCTGCCACTCAGAAATCGGGGAGAACACGTGAAACCAAGAAACCAGATCGCTATATATCTACTGGCCGCATTGTTAGTCTCAGGCTGCGGATCCGACGAACGCGGCGCAGACTTCGTCAGGTCCGCCAACCTCACACCGACCCAGACCGCCGTTCCTGTGGCGGAGAATGTGGCCACCAGTACCTTGGTGCTTCGCACTCAATTACAGTCACTGCAGGTGCGGGCTCAGCAGGTCATGCTTATAGAGAGCGACGTTGTCCCCACCCAAGTGAGCCACTTCCGAATTACCGGCGTGGACGCGGCTGGAGATTTGGTGTTCGGACCGAAGGTGGTTGCGAAAGCTACCGAGGTTACGATTGCAGGGGTCCCGGTGACCGTCACTCGGGTACGTGTGGAACTGTTGAACGAGGAAGAGATGGTTCTGGGAGCCGTGTCACGTGACGTGAACCTATCTGTTGATGCCACGGTGGTCTTCGACAGACCCACCTTCGCCTTCGCCGCGCTGGTAGGAGAACCGGGGCCGACGGGACCGCAGGGAGACCCAGGTGCCGAGGGGCCGCAGGGAGACCCAGGTGCCGAGGGACCCCAGGGGCCGCAGGGAGACCCTGGTGCTGAGGGACCCCAAGGGCCGCAGGGAGACCCTGGTGCCGAGGGACCCCAAGGGCCGCAGGGAGACCCTGGTGCCGAGGGACCCCAAGGGCCGCAAGGAGACCCTGGTGCCGAGGGACCCCAAGGGCCGCAGGGAGACCCTGGTGCCGAGGGACCCCAAGGGCCGCAGGGAGACCCTGGTGC
>JBAYRN010000036.1:0-44576 GCA_041676625.1 Vulcanimicrobiota bacterium | reverse complement strand
GGTGGCCAAGCGGATGTCCGTACCCGTGTTTCCAGTCGCATTGTTCCCCTGAACGGCCGCTTTGATCTTACCAGCAAGTCCTGCCACAACTTCGATCCCGTTGGCCCCGTTTTTGGTGACATTATTCATGCTGATCTCCGCTTGCAGTTGATGGCCTATGGACATGGGATTCGGAACCGAAATGAGGAGCCCGTTGAATTCAGCCCCGGAAATGTTGTTGTTGATTATCGAAAGCTCTGAAGGCCGATTCTCCGAGGTGTGATACCAAATTCCATGACGGAAGCCCTGGATGACGTTTCCCTCGATCAGGGCGTTGCAGGTGGCCAAAGATTGTAAACCGATACCGATTCCACACTGGACGCTTGTGTCAAACGTATTATCGTTTCCGGTGTTAGGACCAGTCAACATGTTTTCCATAATGGAAAGATCCATCCCCCCGAAATTAGACCCTTCAAGACTAATCCCCCTACCGTTGATACCATCCATGTTCACCGTATTGCCTCGGATCTCACCGTTGATCTGCGATTGGGCAGTAGCATGGACACCGATCCCCCTTCCACCGATCAAATCGTTGGACGTTAGGGCGATCTCCAACTCTCCTTCATCCAGTGCGCTGGCCAGCAGACCAGGGAGTCCATTTCCAAAAAACTCGTTTCCATCCGCCCGAAACGTTCCCACACCGTTGCACAAAAAGTTGAAACCGTAATCCCAATTATCGCCGTCTGAAAGCACCCGGTTGTTGTTGCAGGTGAGGTTGATCGTGGAGAGTGGATCTTCGAGCACGATATAGGCGCAATGCAAGCCCCTCACACCCCCGGCAAAGGTATTCTCGTTGATCACCACCGTGGCCGATGCGTTGGTGTTGTTGAGCAGTATCCCGTCCTGGATTGTACCCACCGGATGGATGGTGCACCGCAGCACCTGCAGCGTGCCGGTGGAGTTGAGAAACTCGATCCCCGACTGGGCGTAGCCCAGAATCTCGTTGTTTTCAATGGTGGCGTCGTTGATCGCCTCTCCGAAGATGGCGTCGCTGTCCGAGCCTTCGATCCGAAAGCCGGCTACCAGGTTGCCGTCGGCCAGCATGACCGGACCGGTGATCACCGCCGGTTCACCGGCGGGGATGATGGCCTGGCTGCGCACCTCGTCGGAGCGCTGAAGCAGGCTGCTGTCGGCGGTGAATCCCGCTCCCTCGCCGATCAGCTTCTGTCCGTCCTGGAGCTGAATGGGTCCGGCTAGCCCCTGATTGGTGCCGTTGCCCCGGAAGACCGCGATGAAGTCGTTCGGTCCGGCCGCCGCGGTGGCCTGAGCCATGGTATTGAAGCGGCTGTCGAAGCTGCCGTTTCCACCGTCCGCAGCGGTGTTGTCCACGAAGAAGGCGAGATTCGCGATATTGATCGTAACCGTGGTCGAACTCTCGCCTTGATCGTTGGAGATGGTGTAAGTAAAACTATCCGTCCCCGTGAACCCGAACAGAGGTGTGTAGGTGAAGCTACCGTCTTCCTCTACCTGAACCGAGCCCCCCTCGGTGCCGCTGGAGTCGAAAGACGCCAACCCTCCCCCGTTGAGCTGGTCATTGGCAAACAATCCGGCAGCCGCCGGGATGGTCAAGGGGGCGTTGCCCACCGAGGGATAGCTGTCAGGATTGGCCAGAGGTGGCAGATTGGGGTTTGCCGATCTGGTGAAGACGTATTGGTCAGAGCTTCCGCAACCGGAGCTCCCTAAAAGTAGTAATGGCCAGAGCAAGGCCAGGAAAAGAAAACGTTGAGTATTCATTCTACCCTCCCGTAAAAGTTCCAGACGCCTTCTTCTAGAGGAGAAAAGTCCCTTCCTAAAGGAGAGCTTCGAGCTGATCCACCAGCCGGCCGGTCGCCCCCGGCGGCCCCATGACTTCCCGGGCCTCTCGACCGATGGCGGCCCGTCGTTCCGGGTCCCGGAGAAGATCGGACACGAAATCCGACAGATCCTGCAGGTCGTCTCGCACGAAAAATTCCGGCATGACGACTCGCCCGGCCAACTGGTTCGGCAGCGCGATCAGCTTCAATCGCCGCTTCTTGCGTTGCTTGAAGTAGTGCTTCAACGACTCCAGACCCGGCAGGGAGTCCAGCAAACCCAGGATCCCGGCCCCTCCCACCGGGGCTCGAGGGTGCAGCGGCACCACCGTGGGCTTTCCGGCGATGGCAAGCTCCGCGGTGTTAGTACCGGGCAGGCTCAGGGCCAGATCGCAGCCCGCCATGACCTGGTAAGGCTCTCCCCAGACCACCCGCACTCGGGTCCCGTTTTCGGTGGTCAAGGTGCTGTCCTGGAGTTCCGCGCGCGCCTGAGCCACTCCCCATCGCCAGGGTCGCCGGGCGGCATCGGCCAATCGCTTTTGAGAAATGAACGGGGAGGCTGCCAGCAACACCTCCAGGTCTTCGGAAGCCAGGTCGTCGACCACCTTGAGAAAGCAACCCAGAAAGGCCTTGAGGTGCAACCAACGGGAGCCCGGAAAAACGGCCAGAGTCAGCTTCTCCTTGTTCGGCCGAAGGTGAGCCTGGAGAGCCCTGGTCACGGCGTCCACCCGGAGATCCCCAATGCTGATTCTCCCGCCGGAAGGCTCTGCCCCGGAGTAGCCGATGACCACCTTGTCGAATCCACCCAGCCAGCGGGTTTCTTCCCACCCGCTGGGCTCCGAGAAGTAAGCCAGGCAGGGGAGTCCCAAACGACGCTTCAGGAGCAAGGCGTGCCAGGGATCCCCTCCCAGGAAAACCACCGCCCCCGGCCGCCCCTTCCCCTCTCCGCGCCACCATGCCCGCACGGTCTCCCAGGGCCCCCACACCAGCGGTCTCTCCGGCCACTCGGCGATCACCTGAGCCTCAGCGCCGGTGGCGTAAGGGCAAGGCACCAGACAGACCTGCAAGGTCCACTCCGGGTGTCGCTCCCTCAGTTCAGCCACCACCGGTTTCA
This sequence comes from Vulcanimicrobiota bacterium, assembly GCA_041676625.1. Lineage (GTDB taxonomy): Bacteria > Vulcanimicrobiota > Xenobia > Xenobiales > JADMJV01 > JAEXNA01. The sequence continues at coordinate 41,633 of JBAYRN010000036.1, read as the reverse complement.
CGAAAGTGGATACCTCTCCCGGAGAGTTGGAGATCAGGTAGAGGGTAGGGTTCATCCGGCCGCCACCTGGTAGACGTATTCGGCCACTCTGGGCAAGACCGGGCCCCGGCCCAGGGCCTCTCTGACCCGGGCCAGATCGGCCAGCATCTTTTCTCTTTTGGCCCCTCCCGGAAGGAGCTGCTTGGCCTCTTCAAAGAGCCGCTCGGCGGTCACTTCTTCCTGCAAGAGCTCCGGCAGGATGGTTTCATCCAGCACCAGATTTGGAAGGGCGAAATGCTTGAGCTTGAGGATACCGGTCCGGACCAGAAATCGACCCAGTGCGATGTCGAACTTGTTGAACCGGTAGCCCAGCACCATAGGGCAATCTAAAAAAGCTGCTTCCAGCGACACGGACCCGGAGGTCATGACGGCGAGTTCGGAAATCGACAACATCTCTTGAGCTTTACCGCTATAAAGAAAGACCTCGGGAGGCACCAACCCTTGAAGCTTCTCATACACTCGAGAGGAGGCCGCCGGCAGCAAAAAGCAGAGGTTCGGATCCCAGCTCTTGAGCTTCTGCGCCGTCTCTAAAAGGATGGGGGTCATCAGCCGTATCTCTTGCTGCCGACTTCCCGGCAAAAGGGTCACGTATCTCCCCTCCTTCAGGCCCAGCTCGGCCAGCACTTGAGCCCGGGGCTTTCGTTTTACAACGTCTACCATGGGGTGTCCGAAGTACTGCACGGGTATACCGGAGGCCTGGTAAGTTTCCCAACTGCGCCGAAAGGTTGCTACCACCCCGGTAACCCGCTCAGCGATCTGTTTCATGCGGTTTGGATTATCCGACCAGGCCGAAGGCGGAAAATAGTAAACGGTTTTCAGTTTGCGAGAGCGCGCAAACTTTGCCAGTCGCATAAAGACCGCTGGTGAGTCGATCATGACCGTGACGTCGGGGTTTCGCCGGGCGTACTTGTAGCGAAACAGATAATAGGAAAGGATGATGCGGGGTAGCCGGGTGAGAACCTCGGTGGCTCCGATGGAGGCCCACCAGGATGTGTCGCACAAAAGCTCCACCCCCTGAGACTCCAGATGCTTGCCCCCCATTCCGATAAACTCAGCTTCCGGGTCCAACTCTCGCAAATAAGGCACCAGCGCGGCGGCCTGGAGGTCGCCGGACGGCTCGGCTGCCAGCAGGGCGTAGGTTCGTTTCACTTTTTGATAGGGGGATTGTAGTACCGGGACAGATCCACGTTCCGCAACTCTTTCCCCTTGCGACCCACCAGGCGGTGCCTGCCGGGCACGATGTAAAGCTTCCAGCGAGGTCGCTTCTCCTGGCTCATGGGCACCCACTGCAGCAAAGGCACCACTTCGGAGAACGGCACCACGTAGTACCGATAAACTTTGCCCCGGGCGATCATGAAGACGAAGTTGGCGTCGTCTTTGCCCTTGAAAGCCGGAAGTTGGTCCAGGAAGATCTCCACCGTGGGTTCGGGCACGGCCTTCAAATTGAGCACAAAGTTGTCCGGTCGATAGCTTGCCGCGACTTCCTTGGCGGTCGGCTTGTCCAGGGGCAGATCGTAGTCCAGTTCAATCTTTTCCGGCTCGGAGCTGAAGATATCTCGCGTCATAAGTGCATGCTTTGCAACCGTTGCGGATCAACCTTCCGACCTGAGGATTGTTAATAAAGTGTAAATTTGACCTGGACGGTATTGAACATAGGAAACAAGTTTCCTATAATGAGAATTGTTACAAGAATAAAATCTCTAAAGGATAAAATATGGAAAAATATACCAACTTCGCCAATAGGCGCTCCGCACCCAGATACCGCAAAGAGATCCTGGTGGGACTCCAGGACCGGGAAAACAACTTCTGCCAAAGTCGCTCTCTCAACGTTTCCGCTTCCGGGCTACGTCTGGTAGTGAATCAGCCGCTTGGTACCGGCACTCCCCTCTATCTCACCCTCTGCCTCGATGAGGAGCACCTGGTGGAACTCGAGGGGGTCACGGTCTGGCAAGAAAAGCTCGGCAGCATGGGCACCCACGTGGTGGGGCTGGCCTTCAGGTCCGGCCAATCCGGACCCACCGGCAAACTGGCCCGCTGGCTGAACGAAACCGCCGCTTAAACCGCGACTTCTTGAAGTTCGATTCGGCAGCGATGCACCTTGATGTCGATGGTCTCTCCGTAGACCCCCTTTTGCTTGGACAAAGTGGCCCGGTGGTTGTCCACCCGGACAGGCAGTGAAATCTGAGTACTGTGCTGCTCGGTTCCGCTTTTGAGTTGAATCTGGATCCGTTCCGGATGAACGACGACTTGTTCGGCGCTGAAGCCCTCTTGTAGATAGAGACGAAGTTCCAGTCTGTCTCGATCCCATGAAATGTCTTTATCAATCGTCAATTCTCGGTTCACGGCAGCTCCTTAAGATTGGGGTGAGAGATGTTTGTACTAAAGAAATACTACCCAAGGATGCCTTAGTTCAATTATAAAGAAATACATCCCCGGTATATCGTTGGGGCATACTTTAGTATAAAGCCTGGAGCATTTAGCAGTTTGCCGCTTCGATTTGGACCGTGAGAGGGCGCGTCTTTTGCCGTTTCTCCCGGCGATGGTCGGGTTCGCGAATGCAAACGCCCATCTTGGAGGGGCTTTCCAAAAACCTGGTCAGATGCTGTACTTCGTCGGTCTGCTCGACGTTGGCCTTGATCGAATTGATGGCCTGAGTCAAGTTCAGGCCGGACTGAAGGATCAAGCGATAGCACGCTTTCAGAGCCTGGCGACTATCTTTATCGATCCCGCGCCGTTGCATACCCCGAATATTCATCCCAAAGACCCGAGCGGGCTGGCCGTCGACCATGGCGTAGGGCGGAATGTCCTGGCGTATCTGAGCCATCCCGCCGAGCATGGCGAGTTTTCCGATCCTCACGAACTGGTGTAAACCGCACATGCCGCCCAACACGGCCTGATCCTCGATCTCCACGTGGCCGGCGATACCCACCGAGTTGGCGATCACGATCTGGTTTCCCAAAAAACAGTTGTGAGCGACGTGGGTGTAGGCCATCAAGAGATTGTCATCCCCAATGGATGTCACTCCCTCGGCGTCGGAGGCTCGGTGAATGGTGACGTACTCACGAATGACGTTGCGGTTTCCGAGCCTGGTGTAGGCGCGCTCACCGCTGTATCGAAGGTCTTGAGGGGCCACCCCGATGACAGCCCCGGGAAAAATCTCGTTGTTCTCGCCGATATCGGTCCATTCACCTATTACAACCGAGGAGTGCAATTTTGTGCCCGCTCCAATGGTGACATTGCCGTGGATGATCGAGAACGGTCCGATCTCCGCACCCTCGGCTATTCGAGCCGAAGGATCAACAATTGCTGATGGGTGAATGTTTGCCACTTTCGGCAGTCCTCTCTTAGCCGGCTAAAGCTATTAATTCTTTCCCAAGGGGTGCTTTAGATTTCACCATCTTCATCCGGGCCAAAACCTGCATGGCTAATTCTAGTGCCTTTTTCCCATCATCACCGGAAACCAGCGGCGTACGGTGGTTGGCTACACAGTCGGCAAAATGAGAAAGCTCCAGTTTTAGAGGCTCGTCTTTTTCCACCGGCATGAGTTCCGGGGGGACCGGATGTCCGGAGCGAGGTGGGCGCATGGCGCAGAGGGTCTGATTCATAAAATCCAGAGTTAGAGTGCGACCGGTGTCTTCGGTCACCCGCAGGCTGCGTTGTTTTACTCCACTGATTCGGGAAGCCAGCAAGCTGGCTGCCACCCCGTTTTTGAAAAGCAGGTGCACCTGGGCTACGTCTTCGAAGTCGGAGTAGACCGACACTCCCATGGCGTGAATCTCAACCACCGGGGACTTCACCAGATTGATCAGGATGTCCAGGTCGTGGATCATCAGATCCCAAACCACGCCAACGTCCAAGTTGCGATTGGTGGGGTAGCTGATACGCTGGGACTCCAGAAACACGGGCCGCCCCATCACGCTGCGCAGTTTACGCACGGCGGGATTGAAGCGTTCCAGGTGTCCGACCTGGAGAATGCAATGGTTTTTCTTGGAAAGATCCACCAGACTTTTGGCCTGAATCAAATCTACCGTGATAGGCTTTTCTACCAGTACGTGAACCCCATTCTCGATAAAGTCCACGGCCAGAGGATAATGGAGGCTGGTAGGGACGGCGATATTGATAGCCTGGACTCCGCGAGCGATAAGCGATCGATAATCCGTAAAAAATTCGGTGTTATAATCCTGGGAACAGAGTCGACCTCGCGACTCATCGATATCCACCAGACCGATAAGCTCTGTATTGGGTAGCTCGGAATATACCCGGGCGTGATGAACACCCATACTTCCAATCCCTACAACCCCAACTTTTACTGGCTCCAAGACCATCGCCTCCTTCGCTCAAGCCGTTTCCATTACAGCTTGAGGCTTGTCAAGAGAACCCATCCCAACCCGCAGTTCACCCATGGTTCTCTGGTTTATATCACAGGGCGTAGAACAGCGCAACCGCAGGCAACGGCCTGTCCAGAACTCACCCTCAAGAATTTTATTCAACAAATTTTGACTGTTACCTGGTTTCACTCCAAAGCAAAGCTGAGCACCCCCGTGACCGCCGGTTCACCCTCCACCGATGCCACAACTTTTACGCTGAGATTGCTCTGATCCCGTTCGACCAGTTCCAGTTCCAGCTTCAAGCGGTCGCCCGGCATGGTGGGTCTGCGAAAGCGCAACTTCTTAATACCGGTCATCCGGACCACCCCGGAGTGCCCCGACCACAGCCAGACCAATTGACAGAGCGCTTCCATGACCAGCACCCCCGGCATGACCGGAGCGCTTGGAAAGTGACCTCGAAAAAACGGTTCGTTCATGGTCACGTTCTTAAACCCCACCGCCGTGGTTTCGTTGCACTCGGCCAGTTCGTCCAGCAGCAACATGGGATAACGATGAGGTAGTTTCTTTCGGATTTCAAGAGCGTTCATGAGCAACCAACATATCTTCCCATACCATTTTTGCGCACCCCACGTGCAAGGCGTGACCGGCTTTTACAGCCTGTACTCGAGCCTCCAGACGAGCATCCAGAAGCGCGAAATCGCCAATGAGATCTAAACACTTATGTCTCACTGGCTCGCTTACCACCTTCAGTTCGCTGGAGAAGTGATCCTGAAAAACGATGAGGCAGTTATCGGCGTGACCACCCTGAGCCATGCCTCGTTCCAGCAACGGCTTGACCTCTTCCCAGAGCGCGAAGGTCCGGGCCGGAGCCAACTCGGTCAGGAAATCATCTCGGTACAGAATATGCTCTACGTATTGATAACCAAGCATGGGGTGGGGGTAGTAAAGCGCATACTCGAACCGGGAGGAGGCTGCCGGAGTGACCAGGACCAGAGCCCCGTTTTCCTGGCTCACTGAGTAGGGGCGGTTCAGTTTGATGATACGAGCCTGGACGCTTTGGGTCTCCACCCCCACCCGCAGAAAACCCTGACAAAACTCCAGGGCACTGCCATCCAAAATTGGGACCTCGGAGCCTTCGATCTCGATGAGCGCGTTGTCGATCCCGCAGGCAGCAAGGGCCGCCAACAGATGCTCGGGGGTGTGGACCAGAGTGTCGCCGTGCCCCAATACGGTGGACCGGTCACAACGGCTTACGAAATCCACTCTGGCCGGGATCTCTCGCCCACCACTCAAAAATCTCCGGCCGAAATTCTCTTCAGCCGGCAAAACCTTGACCGTCGAGGCCTGGCCGGTGTGGATCCCTACCCCGGAAAAGCTGATTGATTCTTTGAGGGTTCCCTGCGATGGACTCATCGGACGGGCCTCATAATCACGAAAGCGGGATAACTGGAAGAGGCTTCTGGGAAGGTCACCAGATCTACGGTTCGTTCTTCTCCGGGAGCCACCCGAAACAGGCCCAGACTGGTTTCGATTCCTTTCTTCACAAAGGGCGCCTCCAGGATATCGCCGTCTACTAAAAAGGTTCCGGCGGCCGCTCCGGAATGGGGGCGAAAGGCCAGTTCAAAATCCCTGGATTGATCACTGGTGTTTTGCAGAACGAAGTGATAGCGATACAACACCCCGAAGTTTCCGGTATTGGGTAGCCCGGTTTCAAAGTCGATCAACCAGGGCGCCTTCCCGAACGGCACCTCGGTGGCCTCGGAGTTCTGATTTAAGTCGATCCACTCTTCGAAGTACGGCTGGGCAAAGACGCCGTGGGGATGGATCTTGAAGGGGTTGAAAGGCCCCCCCAGTCTCACCGCACCGGCGGTGTTGTTGCTACTGGGAGCGAGCCTCGAGTGGACCTCGGCGCGCAACGCCCCCTGGCCCACAATCTGAAGATTGACAAAACCGGAGAGCAAATCCCGGCGATTCATAAAGTGGTGAGCGACCACAAAGCGTTGACGTGCCGGGATTTCCACCACGAAACCTGCTTCGGCACCCAGTTGGCGCAAGAATCTGACGGCTGCCATGTGCCCGGTATGGACCTCGTTTCGATTAGGACCAGCGTAGGTGGAGCCTATCCAAACCTTCACAGGATTTTCCGTCTCATTGTAGAGATTGACCCAGAGGTTACGATCGGCCAGAGTTTGGTTCAGATGGGAATACATCAACCGTGTCGGCTCATCTTCGGTGAGCGTATATTCCATTAAGACGCCATCGTCTTCCACTCGTTCCGGGCGGTTTGAGACCAGCAACAGGTTAGGCTCTTTGAGTTCCAGGTCCACAGAGTCCACTTGAACTTCAACCCGTGTCTTTACCGGGAAGTAGTCATCCCCGGCCACGATCTCAATGGGCTGGGAATAGCGCAATCTGTCTCCCTGGGTGACCGAAGGAATGGCCGGCATGTCGTCGGGAAACTTGATGTAGGCGCCTTGATTGAGACGAGTGGATCCTGACACAGCGCGTAGAGAAGCTTCGGCGACCATATCTCCGGGCGCCGGATCGCCAGTCACCTGGATGGTCACTTCGGCGGGTGGATAACCGGCCCAATCTTTGACCCGAACCGGTACCTTGACCCTGGCTTTGCCCCGCCGGACCAGCAAGTAAGAACTCCCCACGGCGCCGGCTTTGACCACGATGGTTTCACCGGAAACGGAAGCCGAGACCACCCCGTCGCCTCCCTCAAGGGAGACTGGTCCTTCGGCCAGACCGCCCAACTGAAGAACCGATTGCTCGCCGAGAGGTAACACCAGGCTGCGGGGAGAGACCTGCAACATGCCGGGCCCCACCAGTTCGAAGAGTCGCTTGGCCCAAACGATGGCGAGCCCTTCGGGGGTACTTTTATTCTCGGCCGCCAGTGATTTGTCCACCTCCACGATCAGGGTGTCGCCCCAAAACACACCGTAACCGTTAGCGGTTTTCTTGGCCAGAATCCCCTCGGGGTCGGCAGCGGCTTCTAACTTTTGCTCGATGCGCATCTGCGCATTGGCAGCCTTTTCGGCAGAGAGCCGCATGACGACTTGACCGCCCACCCTGACTTCCTGGGCCCAGATCGGGCCAGCCAGCAGGAGGGCTAATAAAAAAATGTAGCTATACTTGATCACGAATCTCTGACCTGTCGAGCGGGATAGCCTGCCCAGTGCGTGTTTCCCGGTATCCTGGTTTTTGTCATGCCGGCCAGATCCTCGGCCTGGACGTTGTCGCCGTAGGTGGAGTGCCCGGCTGTACCTACCCGACGCCCAAACCGGGCTCCAGAGCCGATGCGGGTGCTCCCGGCCAGGCCAGAACCCGAGCCGATGACACTATCATCGCCAATCTGACAATTGTGGGCTACCTGAATGAGAGCTCCGAGCTTGCAGTCAGACCCGATCGAAGTAGTGTCGAGGGCAGCCCGATCGATGCAGGTGGCGGGTCCGACCTCACTGCGATCGCCGATCTCCACTCGACCCACCTGAGGAATTCGGCGGTGCTGCTTCCCATCGAAGATGAACCCGAAGCCCCGGCTAGCTACCACGGCTTCCGGCGCGATCACACATCGCTCACCGATGATCGTCCCATCCATGACCACCGCTCCCGGCCCGATGACGGTTCCCGCCCCAACCTGCACCTCGGCACCGATATAGGCAAAGGGATGTACCTGGACGCCATCACCCAGCCGGGCTGAAGGATCCACATACGCCTCAGCTGCTATATCTGTCTCGTGACTCACTGCTTCTGTAATCTTAGCGACACGTCGAGGGTCAGGTCTTCCCCATCGGTGAAACGAACATTCTTGGTCAAGATGTTCTCCACCACCACGATATCCAGCCCTTTATCCCTGGCGATACTGGAAGCTTCTTTTTCTACCAGATTTATGGATTCTTCCATAAAGGCGTCCATGCGCTTTTGCCAGACCTCGGAGCGTCTCTCAATCTCCTTGCGAAGCGCCAGAGCCTCCGCCTGGTCCCTAACATCGGAAAGCTGGAGATAAGCCTCCCCGGCCTGGTTGGCCCACTCCAACCGGATATCCATGGTTTCTCGGCGACCTTCCATCACCCGTAAAACGTCCACCGTACCGACCTTGAGCTTAGCAGGTTGGCCCTCATTGCTGTTGCATCCGGCCAGGGACAGGGCGGCCAGGCCCAGGAGCAACAGGAAATATCTCCTCAACCCTCATCTCCGGCGGGGCTGGCAGTGGCTTCGGGCTGGTGCTGGGAGCCGTCGGACATGGCCAAAGCCATATCCTTGGTCATGTCCACACCACCCCACTCCACGGTGGGGTACATCTTGCTGTCGATCAAAACGATATCGATGTTTTTGCGCTTGGCGATATCGGCAGCGGTGGCCTCGATAGAGTCGTGACGAGTTTTCAGAAAATCCTCGGTCTTCTGCTTCCATCTCTTATCGAACTCTTCGGAAATCTTACCATACTTTTCTTGAATGGCTTTGATTTTCTGCTCATCGTTATCGGCGGCTCGCATCTGATCCACGAACTCTTTGCGCAAATCGGTCTGCTCCCGTAGATACTCAACCGACATGCTTTGATAGTCAGGATCATCTTGTAGGAGTTGGGCCGTGTCCACCTTACCCACTGCGATTCTTGCTTCTCCCTGAGGCTCACAGGCGGTTAGAAAGAGAGTACAGCCTAACAATGCTGCCAGGCAGGCGATGCTACGTCGCTTCATGATTTATTCTCCATTTGTTGCACTCGCACTTGCGAGAGGTCGGTCAGGTCTTGAAAGCTCGGATCGACGTATCGATAAGCACCGATCACCATTTCTTCGTTCTTATCTTTGGCGATACCGGCCACCTGGCTATCGATATCAGTGCGAATAGAGCCGTAAAGCTTTTCGCTTTCTTCCTGGAGTTTTTTGATCTGTTCGTCGACTTCTTTAATTTCGCCGCTCATCTCTTCGGGCAGTTTGGCCAGTTGCTCGGAGATCCGCTTCTGGATCTCTTCGCTAACCTTGTCCAGGCTGGCTGTGATCTCTTTCTGTTTGGTCTCCAGGCGAATCCGGGAGTCGGCCACTTTGGCCTCCATGCGGGTCTTTAGTTCGGCTTGCCGAGACTGAAGCTGGGCTCGCATCCGAGACTCAATTTCAGCGATCTTCTGGGTCACCTCCGGCGGGGGCCCCGAAGGCTGTTGAGGTTGAGACGGTCTGGGTGCGGCCAGGCCAAGTTCTTGCTGTTTGGCGGCGAGCTTGGCGGCCACTTCCCGGTTCAGCTCCGTTTGATAAGCTTCCAACTCTTGCTGGACCTGCGCAGTTTTTTCAGAGCGCACGGCCGCGTAGCCGGCTTCCAGCTCATCTCGCCTGGCAGCCTTGGCTGTCTCGATCTCCTGAGAAATATCGGAAAGTCTGTTCTCCGCAGCGGTCTTGGCCGCCTCATCGGTGCTGTTTTGGGCCGTCAACTGAAGGTTCAACCGCTCGCTTTGGTATTGACCCGACAACTCGGCTTCGTAGGCTGCGATCTGACTGTTGACCTCGGACTGCTTGGCGGCCACTTCGTCGCCCACCCGCTTTTCGAGTTCCAGCCTTTTGGCGGCCAGATTTCGCTCCCGAACCAGATGAAGATTGGCCAGATAGTCCTGCAGTTGGCCGTCGCTGCTGGTCTCCAGCGGTGGAGGGACGTCTTCCGGTTTGTCCTGGGCGCCCATCTGCTTCTTGATCTTTTCCACCTCGTCTTCCAATTCGTCGGCGTAGCGGTTTTGAAGGGCACTCATCTCCGAGTTCATTTGAGCCGAGAGACTGCTGTTGAGAGCGGCGATCTCACCCTCGATGGCATTTCTTTCCGCTTCCAGTTTTTCTTTGGCCTTCTCCATCGCCGCGTCCATCTCCACGGTACCGGCAGCGATCAGCTCTTGAGTTCGCTCTTTTTCGATCTCCATCTTCTTCTGCTGGAGTTCACCGATCTCTTGATTGAGCTGCTCCAACTTGGAATAGTTGGGATGAAGCTCCAGAAGAGGCTTGAGGTCCACCACCGCCATTCGATAGCCGTCCAGCGGGTCGGGGGGGGTCTCTTTGGTGTTGCAGCCAGTGGTCATGCCAATGGCCAGAACTCCTCCGGTCAGCCAGAGGAGCAGGCCGGTCCTGGTCAATCCGAGCACACCCATGGTTACTGCTCCGTGGGCACAGGGGACGCAGCAGGAGACGCCGCTGCCACCGGTTCAGCCGAGGCGGAGTTGCCTTCAGAAACCTTCTTTAGGAAGGTATCAACGACCATTTCCGTGAGGTTTCGGCCCCCGTACATCACGTGCTGAGTATCCAGCACCAGGGACAGCCCCTCCTGCTCGGCCACTTCCTCCACCGAATCGTTGACGGCTTTCAAGAGAGGCGTGAGCTTCTGTTGCTGGAGCGACTCCAAGCGAGCTTCAATGGCTTTTTGCATAGCCTGAATTTCAGCCGGACTGGGCTGCTTGCCGGCCTGCTCGGCTTTTTGCAACTCTTCCCGCATTTTTTGAAGCATGGCGTTGCGCTCTTGAAACAGCTCCATCTCAGCTTCCTTGAAGACCTTCAGGCTGCTGACGATGTTTTGGTCGAAGTATCCGATGGGAGCAACCTTTAGCTCTTCGGCGTTCTCTTCCGGATAGGTGAGTTCACCCCCCGACTCCAGCAGAGCCTTGACCTCATCGGTGATGTCGGGTACACCGTAGACCACGATCTTCTTATCCAGCACCACGGTCACGTCTTTGTTCTTGGCGGCGTTGGCTACCGCCGCGCGAGCCTTTTCTTTGAGCGGGTTCAGGGTCTCGTTGGTCTTGATGTCGAGTTCGGCCTGATACTCCTGGAATGCCTTGGCCTTCTCTTCGTCGCTTTTATCTTTGACTTCCTCTTGCTTCTTCTTGGAAGTCTCTTCGGCCCACTTATTCAGGTCTTCGTTGGCCTTCACGAACATGTCCATCTGATAGATCACGGATTCGTCGATCGAGGCCACTTTTTTCACCGGCGCCTTTTCGGTTTCACATCCGGCAGCAAACAGCAGGCTCATTCCCACAACCGCCGCCGCGGCAATATTTCTAAGTCTCATTAGAGTTAAATCCTCCATACCTTGCCTTCCAGAAACCTTTTCCTCACAGTGAGGTTTCGAAACGCGCTATAAAAATTCGATCATCTTTAAAACGACTGTCCGATTCCGATTTGAGTTCTTCCACCATCGTCGCCGATGGCGTAGTCCAGGCGGATTACGCCCAGGCCAAGAGCGGGGAAGGTGATTCTCAAGCCGACACCGGCGTTGAAGAAGATCTTGTCGTTGATGGGATCTCCAGGAGAGTAAGCGGTACCCGCATCGGCGAAGACCGCACCTCTCAGGAACTTGATGTTAGCAATGGGAAACCGGTACTCGGCGTTGGCTACCAGAAAGCGAGTTCCGAAGAACTGGTTCTGCTGATAGCCCCGCAGCGTGTCGGGTCCGCCCGCGAAGAAGTACTCGGTGATGGGAGCGTCGCCGGTCACCATGCCGACCCAGCCCCGTAGAGCGATGGTGTGCTTTTCTCCCAGTGGCACGTAGTGGCGGCCTTCCAGGGTGTACTTGGTGAAGGAGAAGTCTCCGATCAGCCCCGCGACGTTGATAGCGGCGTTGGCAAAGGAGCCAACGTGAGGGTTGAAGATATCGTCCCGGGTATCGTACAGAGCGGACAACCCCACCACGTTCAGATTACCGGTCCCGAGTCCGATTGGCTGAAAAAGCGACTGAGAATCCCGCAGAATCTCAATGGTTTCGTGACGCAGAGTCCCAAAAATCCGCAGGTCGTCGTTCAAAGGACGCCCGTAGGTCAGTGAACCCCCGAGCCGCTGATCGTCGTAAAAAGCAAACTGCTGCTGGCCGTTTACAAAGATCGGCTGACGCAATCCATCCACGTCGTTCTTGAAGAGGGATACCCCGATACTGTCCTGGTTGCCGTTGATCGCCGGATCGAGGTACGAGACCCCGATGCTGGAAATCTGAGCACCACGCTGCCAGGAGACGGAAACGTTTTTCCCTTCCCCAAACAGGTTGCGGTCGGAGTAAGAAACGGCTCCGGTCACACCGGACCGGATCCCGGAAGAACCACCCCCGGCGTAACCCACACCGATGGTGGCCAGACCGGTTTTTTCTTCTTCCACATCCAATACCAGGATGACCTTGCCCCGTTCGCTACCTCGCTGGGGGTCAGGCTCCACTTTGCGGAAGTAACCCAGATTGTTCAAGCGCTCCAGGTCTTTCTGGAAGCGGCGGCGATTGAGGATGCTGCCAGGCTTGGTGCGCAGGTTCCTCAGAATGGTGGCGGTTCGAGTTTTAGTGTTACCTTCGACTCGAATTTCTTCCACTTCTGCTTCAACCACAGCCACCGTCACTTTTCCGGTCTCCGGGTCGATCTTGGGGTCCACCGTATCCAGAACCCAATGATCATCTTCGTAGAGATCGTTAATGGCAGTCAGGTCTTCTTCTAAAGTTTTTCGGTTAAAAAGCTCACCGGGCTTGAGCCGGATCAGGCCTTCCACTCTCTCTTTAGGGAAGACGCTCACTCCCGTGACCTCCACCCCCGAAACCACGATACCGTCCGCAATGGTCAGCACCAGGCGTCCGTTTTGAAAGGCCACGTCGGTCACGTGAGTCGGAGTGCGCAGGTAACCCAACTCTTCATTGTAGTACTGGTTGATGGCCTGAATGTCTGAGTGGATAGTGCGGGTATTCAGGATCTGGCCGGATTCGGTATCCATCACGCCGCGCAACACCGTGGACTCCACGACTTCATTGCCTCTAAATTCAACCGATTCCACCACCGGATTCTCTAACACCCGAAAAACCAGTCGTATCCCACCGGGGGCCGCAGGCGTGGCAAAGCGCACGTCGGTGAAGTAGCCAAGGTCAAAAATGGCTTGTAGGTCCCGACGTAAGCGGGGCTCCAGGAGCGGGTCTCCGATGCGGGTGGAAACGACTTCTAAAATCGCGTTGGTGGGAACGCTGGCGTTGCCTTCAACCTCGATATTCACAATGGGAGGCGGGCCTATCGGATCGGAGGAGGGTTGGGCTGGGTCCTCGTCTTCGATATCGCTATCCATCTCTTCACCGGCTGGTTGGTCTGCTCCCGGTTGCGCGGGGGGAGTTGTGACTTCCGCCGGAGGCTGCACTTTGTCAGCACCCTCAGCTCCAGGAGGGCTTTCGGACTCAGGCTGCGCGGGCGCGGGCTGAGTGCCCGGTTGCTCGGGCTGAGTGCCCGGCTCCCCCTGGGCAAGCACGGTGGCGTTGACCACGTCGACGACCCTGGAGCGCACTCTGTCTTCGGGCTCCTCACCCTCGGCCGACTGCGTGGCCTCGGCCCCGATAGTCTGCACGACGGCCGGCACAGTGGCCGGCTTTGGGGGTTCCTCTGCGCGTGACTGCCCAACTATTATAAATGTTCCGAGAAGTACCCCTCGGGTGAATTTAACCCAACGTTTGCTCATTCGAGCACCTCCTAACAACCAGAAGGTACCCAACCCAACCCGATTGCCATTTCAGTTTTTTTAGATCACGAACCCTCCCAAGGGTCCGCAAAAATATCGCCTATTCTAGAGATCCCTCTCGCCGGAATCAAGCCCGAACATGCGTTCTATATTTCGCCCTACCCCATGAACACAAGGGTTCTTACCCAACTTTCTGAATTCTAAGCCGTGAATTCAATTGTGGATGAAAAATATTCTATTATTTGGAAGTTCTACCTCTTTTCTTTCCTTTTGTTTCTTTGCGACCAGGCAATCCCTCAAGAAATCTTGTGGTCGACCCCGGGAGTCGGCCGCCGTCCGGCCCTATCGATTCACGGTGCAACCCTGGCCGAACAACTGGTCGTGGTTAGTAGTCCATTTGGTGACCGGGTTCGGGCGAGCAATCTTTCCGACGGAACGGGAGCCTGGTCCAGGCGATTACTGGAAAGGGTTCCGTACCCGACGCTTCCTCTTGCCGATGCCGTGGTGATCCAGGGTGACCAGGGAACGCTCTGGGCAGTCCGCAATGAAGATGGGGAAGATCACTGGGTGATCGGCACGGCTGAGCCTACGGACTACCCGATGGGACCTCCACGCTATCGAGAGCAGGCCCTCTTTACCATCAGCAGACGGGGGGTCATCCGCAAGCTTGTCGGAACAGGGGAGCGCCTATCGGTGATACGGCCGCTCAGTTGGGGTGAGCGGCGGGCCGAAACGGTTCCCCTGCGCTCCAATCAGCAACAATTGACCTATCTGGACCAGGCCGGGAGATTGACCGTCTATGACTCCGAGACGCTCGATCTGATTTCGATGGTGATGCTGAATCCGGATGAGGCCACAGCAAACGTTTTGGCAGGAGCCATGGTGGAGGATGGTGGCCTGGCCTGGATCACCGAATTTTCCGGAATTTTGCGAGCCGTGCGACCCACCAGCGGCCAGGCCTTATGGAGCGCACGACTCGGGCCGGTGGAGGAGTTGTGGAGCGAGCAGGGCGAGTTGCTGGCGATCCCTGCTATTTTGCCGTGGGATGAAGAGTTTGCGGTTCTGATCGCTACCCAACGACAAGCCGAGATCTATGGAGGTGCAAACCGTGAGCGGCTGAGCTCGTTTGCATTGCCCTCTCCGGCCGTCGCCGCTCCCGAGTTTGATGCCACCAATCAGAGAACCTGGCTCCTGTGCAGCCGACATCTGGTTTCCTACGACCGACTTCAAGGCTGGAGGTCCTTCGAGTTACCGTTGGCGGAAGAGCCCTTTTCTCTGGCCCTGGCCGATGGACTTATCGTCATAGGTGATTTGCAGGGGCGCATTTACGGAGTGAGCGTTCCTTGAGTGGATTCTTTGGCGCGCCCCCTCCACGCGGCCAGGCTCGTCAAACGGCGCTGCTCTCCTCGAATCTTGCCGTGAAGCCTGACTAGCAGCCTTCTTTTCCATCCTTGGCTCAGATTTCTGGTTTCCATCCAGATTGCATTGATATCAGCTTTTTCATATTGAAACCCGGTGGGAATTTTCATTTCAACGGAGGCGCGATAGTGCAGGTCAAGTAGAGCCGTCCCGATGGTTGCCACTCGAAAATGGCCGGTGGGGCTCGGGTACCACCCCGGATTTTGAGTACAAGCGAGGCGTTGAAAAAAGTAACTGACCCCCTCGATTTCATAATCGCGCCTCCGTGAGGGTGTGACCGAATGAACCAGGCGTTGGGGATCTGGAGCTAGCAAGCCGTGATACTCCAACGCCGTGCATCCTGAAATATAAGAGTTTGGAACCAATAGAGCCGCTATGACCTTCGGATCCGGTGGGTCGAATGCTGCTATCCGGTAGACCCCATTGGCGAGGCGCTTGAGCCAACCCGACTTGACCCACCTATAAAGGTCAATGTAATCCGGCTTATAGCGCAATTGATCCAGCCGGAACACCCGACGTCCGTCGAGCTCTTTACAAAGCTTTTCGCTCTTTTCATTAAAAATGTCCATGCCTTCAGCCTACAAGCTGAATTTTACGAACAGTTTACCAGGTCATTAACCAGACGTTTCAAGAATGTTCCAAATTTTTGAACATGAGGCTTTTTGGGGCCTCCTCCCGTAAGAGCACCCCGGGCCCCTTGCGATTCGCGACATAAAACTTACAACCAACTTCTCTTCGACAATCGTAAACGGCTTTATTTATGGGCTATCGCTTCGACCGAAGGCTTACAATTGCGCGTCCACTTTCTTTTCGCATTATCAAGAGAAAAAAGTGTACGCGAATCCCCTGCTCCATCTCACCGTCCAAAAACCTTGGCAAACGGTGCTTTTTGGCAGTTCGACCGCTTTCTTTATGGTATTTTTGTAAGAAATATGTCGCGAATCGTAAGGAGCCCGGATCACTTTACCCCACCCCCCGTTTACATTTCGGTCCGGCCTGAAATGAAAATTTTTACCCCCCCGCAACGACCTTGTCGGCGAACCTGCACAAGGCCAGGGCTGACATTCGGATACCTTTGCGAAACTGTTCGAGGCTGAACCGTTCGTCATAGCTGTGCACCCCGTCATCGGGAAAGCCCAGGCCCATTAGGAGCGTCTTGACCCCCAGAATTGTTTCGAACGGAGTCACGATCGGGATGGCCCCGCCGTGCCTGGAAAGCAACGGTTCGGCCTCAAACGCTTCCCGCAAGACCTCTTTTGCCGCCTCCAGCAGTTCGCGCTCCCGGGCGGTCTGCCCCATAATGTAAGGGGGGCCGGCCTGTCCTCTCACGTACTCCAGGGTCGCACCGGGCGGACAATGGTCGTGGAACCATCTTTCCAGCAGGTCTTCAATTTGGGCCGGGTCTTGATTGGGCACCAGTCGGGCGCTGATCTTCACTGATGCCTTGTGGGGCACAATGGTCTTACTCCCCTCACCCAGGTAGCCACCTTTGATCCCGTTGAACTCCAGAGTGGGGCGAAACCAGCGCCGCTGATTGGTGGTATAGCCACCCTCTCCAATGGGGGCGGCGGCACCGATCCAGTCCAGATACGGCCGCTCCTCGAAGGGCAGATTTTCAAGCTCCCTCGTTTCCCAACCCTGGGGCTCGGCCACCCCGTCATACCAACCTTCGATGGTCACTCGGTTGTCATCGTCATAAAGCTTGGCCAGTAAACGAGTCAGAGCGCGGATGGCATTTTCAGTGGTTCCTCCAAAAATGCCTGAATGGATCTCTCGCCGAGCGGTCGTCAAAAAAACTTCCGCGATCACGATGCCCCGGAGAGAGTACTGGATCATGGGCCGCCCTTTGACCGCCGTCGAAGTATCAGAAACGATGGCCAGGTCCATGGGAGGGCGCTCCTTAGCCAGAGCCTCCAGGATCGACGAAAGATTGGGACTGCCTATCTCCTCCTCTCCCTCCACCAGCACGGTTACGTTGACCGGGATCCCTTTTTCTGTTCGACTCAGGCCCTTCAAAGCGCACAGATGGGCCAGGATCTGACCCTTGTTGTCGCTGACGCCGCGGCCGTACAGATAGCCTTCTTGCAGCGTGGGCTCAAACGGCTCGTGGGTCCATCCATCCTCTTTTTGAGCCGGCTGCACGTCGTAGTGACCGTAGATCAAGACATGAGGAAGGCCTTGCCGGAAACCGTTGTGGGCAACCACCGCCGGATGGCCTTCGGTCTCCCGGACCTCCGTCTTCAGACCGGCCTCCTGGCATCGCTCCTTCACCCATTGGCAAGCCCGAATCACCTCCGGCTTAAAATGTGAGTCCGTGGAAACACTAGGAATCGTTACAAACTCCTTGAGCAAGGTCAGGTGGTCTTCAAAATTTTCGTCCAGTTGTTCTAACAGTTTCATACCGGTGGCTTTCCCCCGATTAATCTTTTTCCTGGAATCACTTGACCTGAGGGGTCATGAATCTATATTTTATCGATCTCCGTGAAAAAAGATCTTGGAAGACAGTTTTGAAGTTCAAGCTCGAGTATGACCGCCATCCCGGTCGAAAAGTATGGCTCGGTAGCTTTGAGGATACGATCTCCGGGCTACAGATTCGTGCTCGAGTCAAAATGAAGCCGATCCTCCTGAAGATCGACGGTGAACGCTGGCTGAGGGTCGACCCCGAAGAAGTCCTGGCGGTCGAGAAAAAGGCCGATGGTCGCGGTATCTGGCACACCCTTCGGGGCACCTTTCATGACCTTGAGTCCCCCAGCTTCGACGATTCAGTAGAAAAAGCAAACCGTGCAGGCGTATTTGTAGTCATCTCGACAACTCACGCCATCAGTCCCCAGAGAATCATTGGAATTCGCCTGCAAAGCCGTGGCTTTCATGTCTTGGAACTCGAGGGACCAGATGGCGAGCCTTTAATCCTGGGTCTGGACCCTGCCAAACTCTCTCTATTGGAAGAGTGCCTGGAGGCCATCAACCTGGGGGACGGGTTTCTCATCACCGGCCCGGACGAAGATTAGGGTCGACCATTCCGCGGAGCGAGGAGCCGGGGGCTAAAGCACGAACCCGAGCCCCATGTTACTCAAAGACAAAAAAGGCTTGATTTTCGGAGTGGCCAACGCGCATTCGATCGCCTGGGCCATCGCTCAGGAGGCTGCCAATCAAGGTGCCACTCTGGGGTTCACCTACCTCAACGACAATTTAGAACGAAGGGTGCGACCACTTGCCGAAAGCGTGAATTCACCCATGATTCTTCCCTGCGACGCCGGCAGTGAGGAGGATCTGGACAATATTTTTAAAGCGGTCGACCAACAGTGGGACGGCAAGCTCGACTTCGTGGTTCACTCGATCGCCTTCGCCCAACGAGAAGACCTCCAGGGCAAGTTCCTCGACACCTCCCGAGACGGTTTTCGGACCGCCTTGGAGGTCAGCGCCTACTCTCTGGTAGCCATCGCTCAGCGGGCAGCCTCTCGGATGACCGACGGGGGCAGCGTGATCACGCTGACCTACCACGGCTCCCAGCAGGTGGTACCCAACTACAACGTGATGGGTGTGGCCAAGGCCGCGCTGGAGGCTTCGGTGCGTTATCTGGCAAGCGATCTCGGGGAGTCCGGAATCCGGGTCAACGCGGTCTCCGCCGGACCCATCAAGACTCTATCGGCCAAGGGAATTCGCGGGTTCGGGGACATGCTGAAAAATAGTGCCGGCGTGGCCCCTCTAAAGAGAAACGTGGAAGTTGCCGAAGTTGCCAACACCGCGGTTTTTCTGCTCTCCGACTACTCCTCGGGAGTGACCGGAGAAGTACTCTACGTGGATGGCGGCCTAAATACTCGGGCCTGCGTCTAAAGCGCTCCCGAGGCTTTGACCTTCAGGATGGTGGTATCGTCCTTCTCTACGTAATAGATCTTGTTGCCCACGGCGATCCAGCAGGCGGGAGTGCCGCTGCTCGTCTCGGTGGCCGAGATGGCGGTACTCAATCCTTGAGCCACGGCAGTTTTGGCGCCGGCGATCAAAAGGTTGCCAAAGAGTAGTAGGGACAGGACCAGGATGGAAACTTTGCTTAATCTACTCACGAAACTTCTCCAATGCGTTCAGGTTCTCACCTGTATACCCACCTCGGAGGGTCTATGAAAACATCGCTCTGCCTAAATTCTCTATTATGCATGCTGCTATTGAGTGGGGTGGTGCTTGCCGAACCGGTCTGGCCACCTGAAACATTTAGCTGCTACTACGGTGAAATCACACCCGAAGCGGTGAAGGAACTCAAAGACATCGACCTCTTGATCGTGCATCCCGGGGACGATAGGAAAAACCTGTCTCGTGAAAAGATCAAGTCGTTGAGAGACTCAGGGCCGGGAAAGACCATCGTAGCCTATGTGTCGGTGGGTGAAGATGACGAAATTCCGGGTGGACCACCCCTCAAAGGGCAGGACACCTCCGGTCCTTCCTACGTGGATTCCAACCTGCAGCTCAAGAAGGCCGGCAACGGCTATCCCGCCCATTACCTGGACCAAAAAGCATTTATCTTCGATGAAGACGGCTTCTTGAAGTTCGGTCCGGACGGCAAACCCATTCTTCGCAAGGGACAGGATGGCCATCCGGACGAAAACGGGGTCTGGGGAAGCTTCTATGTGCGCACCGATGAGAAAGCCTGGAAGAAGCAAGTCTTCCAGATCATGGACGAAGTGGCAGCCTTAGGAGTAGACGGCTTTTTTCTAGACACGGTAGACACCGCCTCGCCCTGGGGAGACTATGGATGGACGTCGGCCGCAATGCTGGAGTTTGTGGAAGAGATCCGCGAACGCTACCCTGACAAGAGAATCGTGGCCAACCGTGGCTTGTTTTACTTGAACCAGAACGACAAGTACGCCAAACTCATCGATGCTGTACTGTTTGAGAGCCTCCTGACGCACTACAACTGGGCCGCCGAACTCGGCGAGATATCCCCCTGGGCAAAGTGGCACGTGAAAGCCCTGGACGAAGACGTCATCCCCTCTCAAAAGCGAACCGGCCTTCACTTGCTGGTTCTGGACTACCTGAACCCCCAACAACCCGACGCTCTGGCCCTGGTGCAGTCGGACCTCACCCTGCTTCAGCAGACCCCCCACAGCCTGAGCTTCAGCCATCCCAGTCTGAAAGTCACCGGCTGGACCCCCGGCCAACTCTTGCCTGAAGAGCAACCTCCGAATTGGCCCACCCTGCAGCAGATCGAGATGACCGAGGGAGAGCCGGGAGAGTACACCATGACCGCAACTTTTGCCGGCCCCATCCCCCCAAGCGCCTGGCCGGATCTGCGGGTGACCACCCGCGATGATGTGAAAGCGGATCGGGCTGCCGGGCTTGCCCCGGCCCAAATCACCGATTGGAATATCCAGGGAGACAAACTGATCGTGCAGGGAACGGGGCTCAACAAAAACCAGCATTACACCGTGTTCTTGCGTCTCATCTCAAGGGCTCTGGCTCCCCAGACCGGTTTCGGATGGACCAGTTTCACCTCGGCGTCCTCGCTTCGACCAGCCCAGGTGGAGATCCACGGGGAGTCCAGCCGGGCCGAGGGCCTGGAATTAACGTTCAGCGCCGACTCCCTGGTAGCCGACAGGTACCGAATCTACCGGGTCGAGGGCTCCGAAAAGGCGGTCCTTAAGGAAGTGACCACCTCTCCCGCTCTCCTCGAAAACCTGGAGATTGGGAAGACTTACTACCTGTCGGTGGTGGCCGTGGCGGGCGATGGCCGGGAGGGGTACCCCAGTGCTCTCTTTCCGGTGGTGCGAAAAGATGTGACGCCTCCGGTCCCTCCGGGCGCGGTTTCGGTGGAACAGTCTGGCAAGACCACCCACTTTAGCTGGCTGGAGAGCGAAGGAGCCGAATCCTACCGCCTATACGTGGTACCCAAGAAGATGAGCTTTCGGCTACCCAAGCTATTGCAAGAGACTGAATTTGAAGTCGACGACGTGGTTCCAGGGGAGTACAAAGTCTTTTTGACCGCCGTGGACGGAGCCGGAAACCAATCCAGACCCGGTCCGGTCCGCACTGTTACTCTCAAATAGCTTGAAGTTCTGCGTCTATTACGGCCACGATCCGTCACTCATCCGTCGTCTGAGGGCAGCCGAACTCTTGATCCTGGAGTCGGAGGGCTGGAGCGACGAGCAACTCCGGGCGCTTCGTTCGGAAGGTGCAAAGATCATCGGCTACATTTCTCCCCTGGCCTGGGCCGATTGGAAAGGACCCGTCAAGTGGTGGTGGGGTCCCAAAGAACGGGACGAGGCCTGGAATGCCTGGTGGCTCAGCCTCGGTTCACCGGGGTGGCGCTATCAGTTTAAGAAAATGTGCACGGGGGTCCTGTCCCGCACCGACGGCCTTTTTCTGGATAACCTCGACCGCCTGGAGCAAGACCGGGCCAGCCTGAAGCCGCTTCGGAATCTGTTACTGGGGCTGCGCAAAGCATGGCCGCAAGCCTATTTTGTCGGAAACCGAGGCTTTGCACATCTGGCAGGTCTGAAAGGCGGACTCGACGGCGTGCTATTTGAAAACCTCACCGATCAGGCCTTTTCCCCAAACGATCGGGCGTGGGTGAGAGAAAAACTTCTCGGACTCCAGGGTACAGCGGTCTTCGCCCTGGACTACCAGACCCGCTGCGACCCGGAAGAGGCGCTGCGATTGCGCCAAAGGTTCCCCGCGATGCACTACTATCTGGCCCCCGACGAGACGCTCCAGGGGATCAGCGCTCTGACCGAATGACCTCTTCAACTTCGTCGCGACGGTTCTGGATAGCCTTCAGTCGAGATTCGAGAAGCGACGCGGGCATGCCCATTTCCTCCCCATGATCGGCTACGAAAGCGGCGTCGTAACGAGCCTCCAGATATTCCAGAAAGTCGGTGAACAGCGGGGGCGGAGAACTCTTGAAGTAAGGCTCCCAATCCAGCCGAAAGGAAGTCATCTCGGTACGGATTTGAGATGCATCCGATAGCTCTTCCGGGGTATTCTGATGGGTGGATAGGCCGTGCTCCACCACGGCGCGTAGCGCTTCCGGCTCAAAGGGCGGGTCGTGAAGCACGATCCCGGGGGCGAGCTCCCGAATCATGGCCAGCGCCTCATCCTGGTGTTTCACGGGGAACTTGAAACTTGCCACCAGCAGTAGGTCGTCTTCCCAGACCACGTATTTAAAGATCGGCTCACCTTGCGAGGGGGTTATCATGCACTCCAGATGGTTCTCGTGCAGTTGCGCTTCGGTCCGGCCCTGAGTTTCCCATAACTTGAGAGTGCCCTGGAGATACATTTCCGGCGTGGTTTTCAGGCGATTGACCAGTATACTGCCGCTCAGCTCGAAAGGTTCCGTACGCTCGAAGCTCCACAGTCCGGCAGGACTGCGCGAGACCTGCCAATCCGAGGCCAGGGGTAGCTCGAAAAATGGCGAGTCAAATGTGTCCGCCAGGCTGGGAGTAAGAATTAGTAGAAAAAGTAGGGCGAGGAGCGGGAATTTCATGAATTAGAGATTCCCGCTCCCCCCGCCAGTCAAACAGGCTATCGTCGCGTGGTCCCGGTGCTTACCGGCGTCCTCACAGGGGTAGTCGTGCGGACCGGGGCGGCGCTTCGTGGCCCTCCCGAGGTTCCGCTGCTGTTGGCCCCTCCACCGCCCCAGTTGCGGGGCTTGAAGGTGTAGGCGTTGATCAGGCCGTTGCCCATGTTGTCCGTGCCGTTGAACGGCGTGGCGCGTCCCCAACGGTCGCTGGTGTGGCCACCGTTGGCGTTTTTGTTGACGAAGATGGCGTGGCGGTGGCTTCCTGCCACCACCGAGTCCTGGCCGTTGAGAGTGCGTGGGTTCACAGGCACCATCTGGTGCCGCAGGCCCAGCAATCGAGCCGGTGAATAGATGCTCTCTCCGTCGTTCAGGTCTCGGAGGGCAGAGCCGAAACCCATCCGGTTGTCCAGGGAGTTTCGTTTGGCTGCCGCGCCGTAAAGAAAGGTCGCGTAACTCTTGGCTGGACCGTCGGCACCACGGAAGTTACTGGCGTTCTTGGCCGCCGCGAGTTCAGCGTCGGTCAGTTGCATCTTGTAGCCGTCTTGCATGACGATGTTGTAGCCGTTTTCGGTTCGCTGCACGTCGTCGAAGACTTTGTTGTCGTAACGGTCCATGGCGGCCTTGATGGCGGCCACCGTGGCACAGTTTCCTTCCGCTCCCTGGCGCCAGCCCGAGACCAGATCTCCGAAACTCTGAGAATCCTGGCTGATGGCTTCGTTGAGGAACTTCTTGTCGTTTTCATTGAGGGGAGGAGGTGGTCCGCCGTCGCCACCGCCTCCGCCGCCACCGTTGATACAGCCACCACCTCCACCGCCGCCGCCCCCACCGCCGCCGCCCCCACCGCCACCGTCGGCACCGCTTCCGTCGTCGGCGTTGAACCCGCCTTTGTCCAGGGCATCCAGGTTGCCCTTGTCTCCTCCGTCGGAGAGTCCCAGGGCCTGTTTGACCATCTTCTCAAGCTCCTGATTGATGGGAACTTGCTTCTGTTTCGCCTCGCCGTAGGTCGACTCCAAAGACTTGAGAGCCCCGGCGGCCTCTTCCTGGTTACCGCTCTGTTTGGCGGATTCGGCATTTTGCAGGTCGGACTGCAGACGAGTTTCATAAATCATCTGCAGCACGGCCGGATTGACCTGATCATCCGGACCGTTGGCTTCGTTGGATAGAGAGGAGAGATCGAGTTGCCCCCCCTGATTGCTATTACTATTCTGGCCACCCAGAGCCCCGGAGGCATTATTGAGAGGCACAGCGTTATTGTAGTTATTGTGTAGTGATGAGATTAGCACGCAGTTGGTCTCCGTTTTTTGTCGAGGACTCCTGCTGCTCTTACCATAGCAAAAACAGCCGATATAGCGAGTACGAAACCGGTCGTTTAAGTTAGAGAATTTGGCATCATTTGAAATGGCGATTACCAAAATGTAAACAAAATACTGGAGGGGGTGAGAGTCCCTCTCTGCCTAACATAAAGAAAGACCCGTCTCCGGGTCTTTCTACTTTCTTTGGTGGGCGGAGAGGGACTCGAACCCCCGACCCCCTCGGTGTAAACGAGATGCTCTAGCCAACTGAGCTATCCGCCCTTGTGACCCGGACGAGATTTGAACTCGCGATCTTCGCCTTGAAAGGGCGACGTACTAACCGCTATACCACCGGGCCATGTATTTCGATTTGTGGTGGGCCCAACAGGATTCGAACCTGTGACCAACTGGTTATGAGCCAGCTGCTCTAACCGCTGAGCTATGGGCCCACGTGCGGCTTATTATAGGGAGTGATCCAGAGGAGGTCAATACGTATTTTTAAATCCCCCACCTCAGGAGGCATACAGTCTCATGTTTCGTTCTCTCAGTGGGCGCTGAGACATAGGCACCATCACGATTTCTGAACCGGTGCGGAGTTCAATCTCTTTCAGATTTCGCTCATTCAGCTCTTTGGTCACCCCGATAAACAGGGTCTTGCCGTCCTTGATCAGCGGTGTCACTCCAAACTCAGCGGCCAGAAACTGAGATAGAATCTCCTTTTCGCGCTGAGTCACCCGCGTCGTCAGGAAACTGTAGTCTTGATACAAGGCTTCAAACGGTCTCTCAGAATTAGCCGGCTGAAAGTCAAGCTCCTTAGCCAGGTTGACCACCGAAAGTGGATTCGGCCCCATCACGATAGCGTAGCCCAGGAGTGCGAAAACCTTTCCGCTCTTATTGGTCGAGAAAAAGATCCGTAAGGTGTGCTCTATGGTGGTCCAGTGCTTGTTGGAGATCCCCGAACGTTGAGCCAGACGCTTGTGCCAGAGATACGGATGGGAACGAAACTGGATCCCTTTCAGGACTTTAAACGCTTCGCCCGCCTGGCCGCTCAGCAAAAAATACTGAATCTTCAAAAACTGGAGCTGGTCGCGTATATCCGACTCTTCATTTGGCGCCAGGATCCCCCCGTACTTTCGGAGCAGCTCTTCGGCCGCCAATGACTTCACAATGGCGGTGGGATAATCACGCTTGATAAAGGCGACCCGGCTCTCTTCCATAAGTGTCTCCACCAGCCCCATCTTGGGGCTGCGGGCCACTTCTGCGGCCACCTTGGTGGCCAGCACCGGGTGCGCTCCAGAGCGATATGCCGAACCCGAGACAACCACCGGCTCGCGCAGCAACTTGGTAAAAATCCGTAGCCGCGCGGAGTCGCTTAGTTGAGAGGGGTCTTGAATTTCAGAAAGATCGGATTCCATCGCTTAAAAGATAGCCTGCGAGCCGGATCAGAATCTGTGACCTGGCACACAATTTGAATCCGATTCAGAAACTAGACCTTCTGTTTTTGCCGCTCCAGAATCGTTTGGGCCAGGTCTTTCACAGGGACCATCACCAACTCCTCGATGTCAATATTCTGAAGGTACGAATCGTCCCAGGCCACGTCACGCTCGGTCACCAGGCTCTTTAGATTTTCGTACTTCTGTCGAAGCTCTTGCATCACGCTGACCTTGCATCGAAGGCTCACGGCCTTCTCAAACTCCAGGTGCAGTAAAACCAGCTTTTCCACCCTGCCCCGAGGCACCATAGGCACAATCGCGATGGGGCGGCGATCACGACTGCCCCGGCCCAGATAGAGCGAACTACTCCGCACCGCCCATTCTTTGTTCCCCACCAATTTAGCCTCCTGGTCGGCCCGAGAGGTCATAGAGCGGGCGATTCCGATCTTGGTCAGGGTTGAAACCGTTGAGCCTTCGGTGGGCTCTCCCAGCGCGCCCAACCCCTCGACTTGATAAGAAGTCGCTCCAGCCACCTTCTTTATGACCTGACGCAGAGCACGCAAAATAACGGCATCTCGATAAGGGATGCTATCTACGGGAAGGCCGAGCTCCTTAAACGGAGCGAAAGTGACACCCTCGAAAACCTCTTCCAACCGGGAGATCCCGACCGTAATCGTCTTGGCCTGGTGCTTGATGGCGTCAATGGGACGACTCAATTCGTGAATAGCTTTGGACACTGCCGTGATAAAGGTTCCAGCCAGGTCTCGGGGGGTGGCACGAGCCTGAAACTCGGAGGCAAACTGACTGAGAGAACGAGAACCCATCAGGTAGCTCATCAGAGAGGTCAACTCAGTGGCCGCTTGCACCGAAAGACTCGAATTGAAACGCCCCTTGAGCAGATCCTGTTGAAAACGCTTGGCCTGCACCATCACCCTGCCCAGGGTCTTGCCTTCAGGTACCCCTTCAGGAGAGGTGTAAAAGGAAACCGCTGTAGCCCGTGCCTCGCGCAACCGCTCGGCTCCTTCATCGATCGCCATGGCGCAAAAGTAGCCCCAGAGATGGCCCACCACCACGTTCAGCAGGACCGAGGCGCAGGGCGAGGCTTTGGGCACCTGCACCACCCCGGCTGCGTAGGGTCGAAACTCATCGAAATCGTTGGAGCACACCACGATTGGGATCGACCGGTGCGACTTAAAGATGGCCACTTCCTTGACGGCATCGCGAAGGGCCACCTGGCTCAGACCCGCCGTCAGGATCAAGGTGAGCGGTTCCGAGGAAAGATCGATGTGTTTCTTGTCTTCGATCTGATCGGTGGCGATCGATTTATAACAAAGCTCGGCCAGCTTGATCCGGATCTCATCGGCGGCAGCCCGGGTCGTGCCGCTGCCCACCACCGCCCAGTCTCTCCGGGTGGGGGCGTACTCTCGGGCCAGGTCGCGAACCTCCGCCTGGGTTTCCTCAGAAAGGACCGAGAGCATCAAGGCCGGCAACCGATTCAGCTCTTCCAACTCTCGGTAGAGCACTTCCTCCGTCAGAAGCCCCAACCCCTGTGCCAGACGAAAGACCAGCAGATAGCCTGCCACAACTTGCGAGTAAAAGGCCTTGGTGGAGGCCAGCGACATCTCGATATCGCGACCATCGCTGGTGTACAGAACCCCGTCCACTTTAAACGTCATATCGCTGTTTCGGCGGTTCACGATGCCCACCACCACCGCTCCCTTTTCCCTGGCCATATCGATGGTACGGTTGGTGTCGGTGGTGGTTCCGGATTGAGAGATGGCGATGATCAAGCAGTCGTCCAGTCGCTCGTTCATGCGATAGCCAGACAACTCGGTGGCCTTCAAAGCGCTCACCGCGAGCCGTCCGGCGAACAGTTGGTCCATAAAGACCGAAACCGCCTGCCCGGCCACCGCCGCAGTGCCCTGGCCGATGAAAAGAACTCGCTTGATCCCGCCGCTCTGGATCCGCTCGAAGACAGAAGCGGGAATCACCGATTCGTCCAGATTCATATGAACCTTGAAGGGCTCTCGACTGAGAGAAAACTTGCCCCGAAGGGTCTTTTCCACCGAACCGGGAGCCTCCGAGATCTCTTTGTGGAGATAATGACGAAAGTTCTTGCGGTCGATGTCTCTGGTGGTAATTTCGGCCGACTTGCAGTCACTTTCTGAGAGCTTCAACCCTTCGCCGGTGATCGACAGAGCCTCTATGCTCTCCCATCGACCGCGCCCTTCCCGGGTCAGAATCAGGATCTGCCCACAACTGTCCGGGTGGCCGGGGACGTGCTCGGTGGTTCCGTCCATGCGGATGAAGCGGGGGGTTTGCTCCACCACTCCGTACAACTCGGAAGCAAACACGTACCCCTGCTCCATAAGTCCAACGAAAAGCGACTGACCTGAGCCCTTGAGGGCCAGATACAGCTTATCGGGATCGGCGGTGGTTTCCAGCACGATGGCAAACGAGCCTTCACACTCGGCCACCGTCTTGCAAAACGCCTCTTTCACCGTCTCGCTCTCGGCCAGAAAATAATCGAACAAAACCGGCACGATCTTGGCGTCGGTGCCGATATCCGGAGAAATTGAGCGACCCTTCTCAGCCTCGATGCGAGCCTTCAGGCCCTGATAATTATCCACATCTCCGTTCACGCACACGGTGGTCATATGGCCCGACAGATTGCCGTACTCTCCGCCTGGAGAGCAGGTCGATTCATCCACCGGGTGGCAGTTCGGCTGAGAGATGATGCCGTTAGACGCCCAACGGGAATGAGAGTAAATGACGCTGGCGCAGCCTTTGTGGTCTACCAGCGACCAGAAAAAATCGTCCCCGGAGATATCTTCGTAAAGAGCACGAACGTTGTCCCCCAGCGCTCCCACCTCCTGGGCAACCTTGTAGCTGAAGAGCACCTGGACGGTTTCCTCGGAAGGCAGAACTCGGATCGCCTGGTTCACAAAATCCTGAGGCTTCCGGCGTTGGTCCCATACGATCCGTTGCTCCTCATCCAGTCGGCTCAAAAACTCATCGTACTGCTCTTTGGATATGGAAATTCGGCAACAAACACCGCAGCTATCCCGCCCCCGGACCTCCATCCGTCCGATATTCTCCAAAGTCACCACGAGCTTCCAGGCCTGGAAAAGGCGCTCTTGGGTCACCGCTCGGTCCAGCAGGAGTTTCTCGAAATGCCCCACCAGAGCCAGGACGTCCTCTTTCACAGCCCAAGTCAGGTCGCGGCCCTGGACCAGGATGCGGTTCCACTCCTCCAGTTGCCCACTGTCAAGGTCTTGAGCGTTCTCCACGTAGCGGGTGCAGCACTCCTCCCATTGTGACAACGAGTCTGCCCAACTTTCCACTTGAGCCCGATGCTCTGCCGAGGAGCCCACCTGCTGGATGGAAGAAAACTCTTTAAGGCCCTGAACCGTAGAAAATAGCTGGATTAAGCGATCCAAAACGTCGCTGCCCAGCACCCTCTCGGGCTCTACCTCCAGGGCCCCTGAAAGGTCACTCCCAAATCGGTCCCAGGCAAAGTCGCCTCGATGATGAGATTCGTACACTAAACCAGCTATGCCACACATTGCCTGGCTTTTCTCGACCTGATTATAAACTCCCGCTCTTGCTGATTTTATAGGCAGCGGCCGACCCCCTCAACCCAACAAACTCTCTTTGCTCGAAGGATGAAAGGTCGAGACTCAGAATTTGACACGAATCGTTCGACAGGATAGATTTCGAAAACTGTCCGGAAAGTCGGACGAAAAACATAGTCTATGAAACCAATAGATAACCTCATAGATCTTCTCCTCGATCGAGCCGAGTCTCCCCAGAAGGACGCCGGGTACCGGTTTCTGGTAGACGGTGAAGACAAGTACGAAGACTGCAGTTACCAGGAGCTCGCTCATCGTGCCAGGATTCTGGCTGCGGAACTTCAGCGTCGAAACCTCCAGGGCGAAAGGGCCCTGCTCCTCTTCCCCCCCGGGATCGACTACATCGTCTCCTTCTTCGGCTGCCTGATGGCCGGCGTGGTCCCGGTCCCCGCCTATCCCCCCGACCTCAAACGCATCAACAAGACTTTACCCCGCTTGAGAGTGATCGCCGACGACTGCCGTCCTAAAGCAGCGCTCACCAGCAACGCCATCTTGAAGCGAATCCGACCGGTGCTCTTTCTCACCGGGCAGTTGTTTAAGATGAACTGGCTTTCACCCGAAATGGCACCGGAATCCGGCCTGGGGTCCTGGACCCACCCCAACACTAGCCCTCACGAGGTGGCGTTCCTGCAGTACACCTCCGGTTCGACTTCAAAGCCTAAAGGCGTGCGGGTCACCCACGCCAATCTGCTGGACAATCTCAAACATATTGAGACCAACTTCGGGCACACCACCGAATCTCAAGGTGTCATCTGGCTTCCCCCCTATCACGACATGGGCCTCATCGGTGGGATCCTCGCTCCCCTTTATACCGGTTTCCCGGTCACCCTTATGAGTCCGCTGGACTTTATCCGCAAACCCGTTCGCTGGCTCCAGGCCATCAGCAAGTACCGGGCCACGACCTCCGGCGGGCCAAACTTCGCCTATGAGTTGGCTTTGCGCCGCACCAGCCCCGAGGTGGCGTCCACTCTCGACCTTTCGTCCTGGGAGATCGCCTTCAATGGAGCCGAGCCGATCCGGACCGAAACCGTAGAACTCTTCACCGAGCGGTTTAAGGAGTCCGGGTTTCGAGCGGAAGCCTTTCACCCTTGCTACGGGCTAGCCGAATCCACTCTGATCGTGGCCGGTGCCCGCAAGGGCAACAGCGTGGCCACTCTAAAAGTCGATGAAGACGCGCTCAATCACGACCGAGTGGTGAGGCCGCGCTCGGCTGAAGCCGAACGGATCCTGGTATCCTGCGGATCCCCTATGGAAGGCCTGGAAGTCGCCGTGGTCAACCCTCGCACGCTCCGTCGCTTGCCAGCAGATCGAGTCGGAGAGATCCTGGTGGCCGGACCCTCGGTGGCCGATGGCTACTGGGACAACCCGGAAGCCACCCGGGAAGCTTTTGGCACCTATCTCTGCTGCGAAGACGGCGGCAGGGGGCCCTTTATCCGTACCGGCGACCTTGGCTTTATCCGGGAAGGTCAACTCTACGTGTGCGGACGCTCCAAAGAACTCATCATCATCCGGGGGCGAAATTACTATCCGCAGGACATCGAACGGGCGGTCGACGGAGTCCACCCTGCCCTGCGGACCGGGTGCCTGGCGGCCTTCGGGTTGATGGAAGATGATGAAGAGCGGGTCGGACTCATCGCCGAGGTTAGAGAACCACGGAAAACAGATTTCGATGATGTCGTTCGGGCGATCCGGCGAGCCATCACCGAAAAGATCCAGTTGAAAGTTCACGCCATCGGTCTGGTACCCAAAGACGGTGTACCAAAGACCTCCTCCGGGAAAATCCAGCGGCGGCTGTCCCAGGCTCAGTATCAGGAGCGCAAGCTCAAGCTCGTGCATCAGTGGCACGAGGCCGGTCGCGGGTAGGGCTAAACTTTAACTTTGAACAGCTTCTTCTGCCGGGCCAGGTAAGTGATCGCCCGACCGGCGAAACTATACGGGATCTGCCGACAGAGATAGTTCAGCTCACCCACTAAGAACAGCTTATACCTGGCTCGAGAAAGCGCCACGTTCAACAGTTGGGCGGCCGCCCCTCGGTCGTCCTTGAGCAAGGTCCCCGGACCGAACGCCTCTCCATCCACCAGGTCAATGATGACCACGTCGCGCTCCTTCCCTTGATAGCGATGCACGGTGTCACACTCGACCTGGTCTTGCAGTTCTTGGGGAAGCAGCTTTCGCAGAGTGCGCACCTGCTGGCGGTAGGGGGTAATGATCGCAACCTGTTCAAACCCGGCATCCACCGCCCGCTGGGCCAGTCTCAGACAAACCCCCGCGCTCTCTTCGTTGTAGCGGCTACCCGAGCCTTGATACTTCTGGCAAAGCGAGGCCCCCTGCAGATCAAACCCGGCCACCGACCCGCCCTGGAGAGGATCTCGACGAGTCCACTCGGCAAACTCTGCGGCCGGGCGGGCACTCTCCAGTTCGTCGTCGTAGGCCAGGTGCGAGACCAGGCCACCGATCTCTGGGTGCATTCGATACTGAGTCTTCAGCATCACCCGGGGGGCCTCTCCCACTTCAAAAATACTCCGCCCCAGGGCGTGCCGCACGAAGGAGTCCCTGCTGGTGAGGATGCTGGGGAGTTGGCGGGGATCTCCCACCGCCACGGTGCGTCGCGCGGCCCGGGTACAGGCCACGAAAAAGGCCGGCAACACCGCCATACCGGCCTCCTCCACGATCACCGTGTCGAACATCTCCTCTTCCAACCAGCGGTCAGTGGTGATGCTGGCCAGGGTGCACAGCACCACCGAGGCCTTCTGAACGGTCTGCTGCTGCTTCTGGGTGAGTTCCTCACGGCAATCGGCGATCCGGTTTCCGTGGGCCCGGCGTAGCCTGGCCAGCCGAGCCACGTGAAGCTCCAGAAGTTCGCACTGGCGAGAGGGGGCAAGCCGGCTCCAGCGGGCGCCTCGGCGGGCCCCGAAAGTCTGGACCAACCAGTCCGTGGGAAGGCCCTGGGGTTGGGCCGGTTCAAAAAGAGAGAGCTGCTCGCTCGGACCGGTGGCGATCTGGAGATCCCGAAGAGGCTTTTCCAGCCCGGCCATTCGCTCCCGCAGTCTTTCCAGAGCTTGCTCCGAGCGCTCCCAGCGACTCCTCAAGTGATCGTGCCGCTGTCGCGTCACTTCTCGAAGATGACAGTGCCGGTGCTCCGGGCGGCAGCGCCCCATCCGGATCACCTTGCCATCCTTCACCAGTTCAGCCAGCTCCGGACGCTTCAGCAGCCCGTCCAAAACCTGGTCCAGGGCCGCGTGGGTATTGGAAGTCAGAAGCACTCGCTCACGTCGCAGGGCGAGTTCAGACACCAGTACCGCCAGGGTGGTGGTCTTACCCGTGCCCGGAGGACCCCAGATCCGGCTAGAGCTATGGTTCAGACAAGTCTGAATAGCCTCGTTTTGGCTGCTGTTCAGGGAGCCGTGACGGACTTCAGACTCAGCCAGGACCACAGCCGACTGCATGCCAAAAGATTGAAGCCCCGCCTGCACCTGGGCGGTCGTGGCCCGGGTCTTCAAGACCTGAAGCTGCTCTTGCAGACGCTCAAACAAAAACCAGGGAGAGAGCGAAAGACGGTACTCTCGCATCTTGATCGGCTGGTCCGCGCTCAGCACCAGTTCCGCGCCGTCGACCTGCTCGACTCGCACCTCCAATTCAGATCCGTCGTCCGAAAGCAATTGGGCCTTCGCACCGGCCACCAGTCCATCGCTGGTTCGGTCAGCCCTGAACCCGGCGCGGTGCCGTTCATCCTTAGATTCCAGGTGCTCCAGCAAGGTGAGCTGGATATCGGTTCGCCGGGCTTGCTCTTTCTGGGCCTCCAGCTCTCGATAGAGACCCTCCCGAAAGACTTCGATCGTCTCCACAAATCGAGGATCGATCTCAGCGGCTTCGGAACGCTCCTGTAGCAGTTCAGCGGACACAAGGAGGCGTTCGGGCTTCCGGCGCTTAGACCTCGTGAGATACGGAGGTATGCCCCTCACCAGTCTCAAACGTCGATTAGTGCGAGCCATGTTTCGGGAAGGACAGACCCTTAAGCAAACCTATCGGGTGGAGCGAAAGCTGAGCGGATCGAAGACCGCTTTCAAGGTCCGGCATTTAGCCCTGAAGGTTCCTCTGGTCCTGGAATTGGTGGTCGACGAGAGCGGCCTCGAGGAACTGCCCCACGAAGAGCGCCGGGAGCGTCAAGCGGAGTTTCTCGAGAGACGCAAACGACTGGAACAGATGGCCGCTCTCGCTCATCCCGCGCTGGCCCGAATCGTGGACATCTACGAGAGTGAGTCCAGCTTCTTCGTGGTAAGAGAGTGGGTCGAGGGCTACACCTTAAGAGAGCTGGTGGCTCGCTCCTTGAGCCCCTTAGACCAGGCCACGGCCCAGAACATCGCAGAGCAGCTCCTCTCTCTTTTGGACACGCTCCAGGAGCATGGGCTGGTCCTGGGCACCCTCTGTCCGGATTACATAGTGATGACCCCCGATGGCGTGTTGAAGGTCCTGGACTACGGGGTCTCGGCCCATAGCCCAGGGAAAACCGAATTCGAGCCGTTCAGCTCCCCCGAGATTATGGGCGGCGGAGAGCTCGACCTGCGAGCCGAACTCTATGCACTGGCGGCCGTCCTCTACTTCGCGGTCACCGGGGCGGAGCTGCCGCCCATCTGGGACCGGATCACCCAGCGCCGCGCCATCCCTACGCCTCTGGAGCTCGAAGTCAAGGTGGACGGGCGCTTTTGGGCGGCCCTGGAAAAGATGCTGCAGTTGGCGGTCGACGAACGACCCCAGAGCCTGGAGGAGACCAGGGCCCTCTTTGCGGCCGGAGAGTTCGTGGAATCTCCCGAGTCCAGTCCGGCTACCTGGTATCCCGAGCAAGACCGCTTGATGCTCGGGGCCGCAAGCCCCTTTATGCCCATGGCCAAGCCGGATTGGATCCTGAAAATGGTTCAGGCGGCAGTCGTGGGCAAAGCGCGAGGGCTGGCGGTGCGCCAGGGAAGAGAAAGCTGCGCTCTAGATTTTCGCTTCGCCGCCCCCGACGTGCCCGCGCCCCGGGCGATACTGAGCGCTCTTTCCACCGATCAGCCCATCGAGAATCCGGCGGTGGCTGAGATCGCCGCGGGGCTCCGGGTGATCGGCGAGTTTCGGAGCTTTTGCCTCACTTTAGACGATTGGAAGCAGTCCTGGAGCGTGAGCTGTGAAGGGGGCCGTCTGCAAAGCCGATCCGGCCCCAGCCAGGGCCGCTCCGGCATGTACCTGGAGGTGCGCTACGAAGGGAAGGCCCGAGAACGCGCCGCCCAGGCCGCCGACGAACTGGTACGACTGGTGCGCAAGACTCGCTTGTGCGAGGTGCCCATCACCATTGACAAAAAACCCCTGGAACCGGGCCGCAACGTGGATATCACCGACCTCCCCAAGGACGTGGTGGAACTCTACCTGGTCTCGGCCAGCCTACCCCTCAAGGGTGGCTACAAACTGGTAGCCGCCCCTGAAAAGACAAACAAAAGGGAGGCCCTGACAACCTTTGCCCCCCGGGGAGACAAACTCACCCGCTCCCACGTGGATGTAAGGTGCTACATCTCTCCCGGGGAGAACGAACTGGAGAGGGCGACCAAGTTCGGGTACCACTTCTTGCGACGCCCCAGCCGTATCCTGTGGTACCGACGGGGGGTGCTGTGCGGCGAAAAGTTTCTGGAGAAGAAGCTCTCCCTGCAGTTGGACATCCACATCAACGGAGACGGTCTGGAGTGCGACCCATCCGGACTAAAATTGAAGCTTCCCGATTTTGTCTCCCTCAACCGACTGCGACCGATCAAAGAACTGGAGCAGATCGTTTCCTTCGCCGAACGGAAAATGACCGAATTTTGGGAAGAAAACCCCACCGAAGCTGCCCCCAAATCGAAGACCGTCGTGGGCATGCTGGGGGCACCGCTCCTACTGATCTTCTTTAGCGGAATGGCCGCCCCAGGCCTCATCTTTCTCAAGAATACAGCCCTGGCGGCCCTGATGAAAGCGGCCTCCTTGGCCGGAGGTGTCCTCGGATTTGCCACCTCCGACGATCACCTCCTGGCCGTTCGCAAGGCCTGCCTCAAAGCTATCAGTAGCTTCAAGGTCGACGAACTCGCCTGAACCCTAACTCCGGGGAGTCAAGGTTTTCCAGAAATCTTTCAGGACCGAAGTGATCTCGGTGCGCTCGGTGTGGATATCCACCCGACCGTCCGGTCCGTTGTTGGCCGCGTTGAGCACCGTGGCATTATTGGCCAGATTGCCGTAGCGCTTGACCGAGAAGAGTCCGAAGCCCTCCTGGTCGTGGGTACCGTTGGGGAAACCGCCGTCCGGGGGACCACCGTACCAGCGATCGGCTCGCCGTACCTGAATGGTGTTGTTAGGATCGAACGGGTTGGGCGCGGTGTAGGAGTCTTCGCCCTGCTTCCACCATTCGTCGCAGTATTCAAAGTAGTACATCCCCAGTACGCCTTCGTTGGCGTGGGCCTTGGGAAGCTGCTGTTTCAAAGCGTCAGCGGTTCTCTGGCGGCTTTCGGCGGTATCTCCAAAGCCGGTAAGGGGATCGCTGATGTCGGGGCGAGTGGTGGCCGAAAAGCCCAGCTCAGTCCAGATCAAAGGCTTTCTTTTCTCCGGTGGAATGGCCAGCCAACCTCGTGTGAAAACGTCGGGATAATCGCCCCGGTGATAGGTATTCACCCCGGCGAAATCCAGATTGGTCAACTGCTCCAGATAAGTTGAGCCAGTTGTGGGCACTTCCGAGACGTACTGGGCGATCTCTCGAAAATCGTGAAAAGCCGCTCCCACCAGTTTGTCGGGGGCAGTGGTCTTGGTCTGATCGCTGTAAGCCTTCATTCGTCCCCAGTAGTAATCGGAATTTTCGTTGACCTGAGCGGTCTCTGGTTTATCGGCTTGCATCCCCGGATAAGCGTGCTGGGCTTCGTTGATCTCGTTGACCAAACAGAATCCGATCACGGCCGGGTGATCGCCCACGTCTTGGACCACCTCTTGTAAGTTCTTTAGATAAAGCTTCATTTTCGCGGGCGTCTTGTCTTTGAGCGACAGATACCAGAGGTCCGACGGGGTGGGGATTCCGACCATCACGTACAGCGGGTCCTTCCCGTTGTTGTAGCACTCATCCAGAAACTGGGTGTGGGTGTGGTGGTAAGAGGTCTCCGGGTCCGGATACTGCACCGAGTTCGGCACCGCCGGGTCTCCCTGGTGGCGGGAAAGAAACGAGTAAACCCTGAGGCTGTTGGCTCCCAGGCCGCGAATCTTGTCCAGGTCTCCCCGGGAATAGAGAGGCTGGTCTTCAAAGGTGTAGAGATATTTGCGAGTCCCCCACAGAGCGAACCAGTTGTAAAAGTCCACCTGGCTCTTGTCCCCGGGCCGGGTCACGTTATCGATAAAGAAGTCTCCGATGTTCGGTGCTCCATCACCCACCACGTTGATCGGGGAGGGGGAGTAACAGACCCCCTTGATCCGAAAGTCAGGCTGAGTGGTTTCTTTTCCGGTAGCGTCGGTGTGGGTCTGGACCAGGCGAAACGTTCCCGCCCCATCATTATTGATACTCCAGGCTGTGGTGGGCCCGGAAACCGGCTTCTCATCCGGATCATCAGCCACCCCATTGACCACCACTCCGTCGTTGCTGGACTGCCCCAGGAACCCCTGGCCGCTGTCGGCCACATCCAGATTCGCTCGAAACAGTGGATAGCCGCCGTTTCGAAGATAGTCGAGCTCCACCCGAGCGGCCGTGGTGGGCAGGGGTGGAAAGTCGGTGGTGGTCGAAAACAGGACCTCGGTGGGGCCGGCCACCAGGTTTCCGCCGGCGTCGAAGGCTTTCATCTCCAGAGTGTCCACCGAACCCTTCTCATTGGAGATCGGTCCCGGCTCTATCACTCGAAAAACCGCCGGAGGAGGGGTACCACCCGAATGCACAAACTCATTGGAATCAGAGCTGCAGCCTATCACTGCTGCGGTCATAAGGGCGAGCCCGCCCAGGGCAAAAATCTTTCGATTGTTTCGAGTGGTCTTTTTCACAGGCGCGTTAGGTTCGTACTAGCCCAATTCATTCCCTTGAGATTTTTTTGAATATTTGCTCTTGAAGATCAGAACCGCCAACGGGGGTAGATCCACTTGCAGCGAGTTTGTCCGACCGTGGCATTCGACAGGCTCGGTCTGCACCACCACGGTCTCCGGCAGATCCCGACTGTTGCCGCCGAAGCGCTTCTCGTCCGAGCTCAGCAGCAAGGTCCATTCTCCCTCCCAGGGCACTCCCACCCGGTACTCGGGCCGAGGAACCGGGGTGAGGTTCAAGACGAACAACAGGCCTTCGCTGCCCCCTTCGGAAAAACGAACAAAGCTGAGCAGGCTGCGCTGCCAGTCGTCACAATCCATCCATTCAAAACCCTGGGGCCAGCTGTCCATCTCGTAGAGGGCCGGCTCGCTGCGGTACAGTCTGTTGATGGCCCGAACCCAGCGTTGCACTCCCCGGTGGGGCTCCTGCTCGGTCAGATGCCAGTCCAGCGACTCTTCAAAATTCCACTCTCCCCACTGGCCGAACTCGACCCCCATAAAATTCAACTTCTTGCCCGGATAGCCGATCTGATAGCCCAGCAGTAGGCGCAGATTGGCAAACCTTTCCCAGTCCTGGCCCGGCATTTTGGTCAACAGAGCCTTCTTCAAGTGCACTACCTCATCGTGGGAGAGGGGCAGCATAAAGTTTTCCGAGTACTGATAGGTCATCCCGAAGGTGAGTTTGTTGTGATGATGGGCGCGGTGAATGGGATCCTTCTCAAACACCTCCAGGGTATCGTTCATCCACCCCATGTTCCACTTGAAGGTGAAACCCAGTCCGCCCTCGTCGCTACCCCGGCTGACCTTGGGCCAGGAAGTGG
This sequence comes from Vulcanimicrobiota bacterium, assembly GCA_041676625.1. GTDB lineage: Bacteria > Vulcanimicrobiota > Xenobia > Xenobiales > JADMJV01 > JAEXNA01. The sequence goes on along the minus strand of JBAYRN010000036.1, from coordinate 3,673 downwards.
ACTCTTCGGCGCAGGTAAAAACATCGGGATAGAACTCCTGCACGGCGTTATTGAACTGCTGCAAGAAAGCAACCGCCTCCAAATTTTCGCGACCACCATGCTCATTGGGCAAGTACTCGCCGTCCTGGCGACCGTAGTCCAGATAGAGCATGGAGGCCACGGCGTCCACCCGGATACCGTCGATGTGAAAAATGTCGAGCCAATACAGGGCGCTCGAAATCAAGAAGTTGCGCACCTCACTGCGCCCGCAATTGAAGATGAAGGTGCCCCACTCCGGGTGCACCCCTCGGCGGGGGTCCTCGTGCTCGTACAGGTGGGTACCGTCGAAGTAGGCCAGGGCGTGTCCATCCATGGGGAAGTGGGCGGGAACCCAGTCCAGGATCACCCCGATATCGTGCTGGTGCAGAGTCTCCACCAGAAACTGGAAGTCATCGGGAGTGCCGAATCTAGAAGTCGGCGCGTAGTATCCGGTGGCCTGGTAGCCCCAGGAGCCGTCGTAAGGATGCTCGGTGATGGGTAGTAACTCCACGTGGGTGTAGCCCATCTCTCGGGTGTACTCGGCCAACCTCGGGGCGATCTCCCGGTATCCCAACCAGGAGTCGTCATCCTGGCGCATCCAGGAGCCCAGATGCACCTCGTAGATGTTGAGCGGCATCTTGTACAGATCGAGCTTGCGGCGTTTCTCCATCCAGGCTTCATCCTGCCAGTCGAAGTGATCCACGTTCCAGATTCGACTGGCGGTCTCCGGGCGGATCTGGGAATAAAAGGCGTATGGGTCGGCCCGCTCGGAGTCGTAGTCGTTGTAGAGCGAACGCACGTAGTACTTGTAGTTCGTGCCGTTCTCCAGCCCCGGATAGAAGGTGTGCCAGGTACCCGTGTCGTGGCAGCGGGTCATGGGGTTACTCTGCCGGTTCCATTCATTAAAGTCGCCCACCAGCGAGACGTATTCGGCGTTGGGAGCCCACACCCGGAAGTGAACCCCCGCCCGCCCGTCTTGAGTGCAGAAGTGCGCCCCCATCTTTTGGTAGGTGCGGTAGTGGGTGCTTTCGTTCCACAGATAGATGTCGAGATCGGAAAACCGGGGATCCTTTTCAGCTTGCATGATGGCCTCTTTAACCGCTGCAATCCATCTCCCCTTGACATGTTTCCAGGCCGTTTCAGCCGGGGTAGCAAAACTGCCAGATGCCCTGGGCGATGCCTATGGCGTATCCCGCCTTGTAGGTGGCCAACAGAAAGACCTGAAACTGCTCATCGTCCTTGCCCCGGTACTCCACCGCCTGCTCCAGCGTGCCCAGGTTCTGGTGGCGGCCGTACTCCCAGAGCAGGTGCAGGTCGTCTCGCTCCATTTGTTTCCAACTGTCGTGGGCCACTCTGCGGGCGTCGTTGAGATTGCTCCACAAGGTCCGCCAGGAGTACTCTAAAGGGCCCTGGATGAAGGCGGGGGCATCCTCTTCCCAGGGTGGGCCGTCCTCCATCAGTAAGGCGTCCACCAGGCCCGTGATCATGCCCAACTCCAGCACCTGCAGGGCCTGGTCGCCCAGAGCCAGCGGGCTGTGGGCTCGGGTGGACTCTTGCACGATCTCGTGCAATGTGCGGGGAGCCGCCGCTGACTGCTCTTTCAACTCGTCCTGGCGGGGTTTGCCCCGATGCAGGCGATGAGCCAACTCGTCCATGGAGCTATAAAGCTCGGTCACAGTGACGACCGGCCGGTCGGGGCGATATCTCTGCCAAACTCTGGTGTCCACCGAAAACGGGTTCTTGAGCATAAATTTTGCTCCTTTCTGGCCACTGAGGGTTTAGTTTCTGCGACACCGGGTAACCATGGCATCACGATTTTCTTTATGAGGCGCGTGGTTACGCCTCTGGCAGATTCACAGGAGTAAAAATGTACAAAGCACAAGACCACTGGTTGAGCCCCAACCTGAACATGGAAATGAGCATCGCAAGTTACGGCGACTACGGTCGGCCGCTGCTGTTCTTCCCCACCGCCGCCGCCGACTATCTCGAGCACGAACGCTTCTTGATGATCGACTTTCTAGAGCCTTTCATTAAAGCCGGGAAAATCCGGGTTTTCTCCATCGGCGGAATCAACCGCGAAGCATGGCTGAACAAGAACTGCCACCCCAAGATCAAGGGCATGCTGCAGAACGGCTTCAACCGCTACGTGGCCGAAGAAGTGGTCCCTTACATCTGGCACAAATGCCAGGGCAATCACGGCATCATCACCGTGGGAGCCAGTTTGGGTGCGTTCCACGCCGCCAATCAACTGTTCCGCCGCCCCGACCTCTTCGCCGGAACCATCGCCATGAGCGGTGGCTACGACATTCGCGACTACTACGAGAGCTACGGCTACCACGACGAAAACATCTATTTCAACAACCCGGCCGAGTATCTGCCTCACCTGTGGGACGATCACTACCTCCCTATGCTGCAGAACAAGCGCCACATCTACATCCTGAGCGGTCAGGGCGACTACGAAAAGCCCGATGCCTCTCGCTGGCTGAGCGCAACCCTGTCCTCCAAAGGGATCCCCCACAAACTGGACCTTTGGGGCTACGACATGCCCCACGACTGGCCCACCTGGCGCGCCATGATGCCTCACTACGTGGGTGCCTATCTGTAAAGAGTAGCCGCCTCTACAAAGCCGTGGTCTTCGGACCGCGGCTTTTTCTTTGGGTCGATTGTTGAAAAATTTTCTTTCAAGACGGAGCGAAGGCTTCCCGCCGCCACGAACCGATCGGGTGAAACTTTCCCTGAGAAAAGAGAACCATGGATCACCTGGCCAGACCCAAGATCGGCATACCCATCCCCCGAGACTATTTTTCACGGGACCCTCTATGGGGAAACAGCGGAGACTATCGGGGGGCCACCGAGATCGGAGCGGCCGTGGCCCGGGCCGGTGGAGAGCCTGTGCTGCTCTTGCTCGACGGAGGCTTTGAAGAGGTCCAGGGCCTGGTGCTCCCGGGCGGGGCCGACGTGGACCCCGCCCTCTACGGACAGACGCCCCACCCGGAGGTGCGGGAGGTGGATCTGGAGTTGGACCGATTTCAGATCGGCTGGACTCGCTGGGCCTTGGGCCGAGGGGTACCCATCCTGGGGATCTGCCGGGGGATGCAGGTCATGAACGTGGCCGCCGGAGGCACCCTCGTCCAACACGTGAGCGACCCCGAGCACCACTTCCCCGAGGCCACCCGGCAGGACTCCCGCCTCAAATCTCTCCCTAATCACACCATCGCCCTGCACCCTGAATCCTTGCTCGCCGCTTTGCTAAAGTGTAGTGGTCCCACTCCGGTCAATTCACGCCACCACCAGGCGGTAGAGAGGTTGGCCCCCGAGTTCAAGGCCACGGCCTGGTCGGAAGACGGAGTGGTGGAAGCCATGGACAGTCACTGCGGCCGGCACCTGGGAGTGCAGTTTCATCCGGAAGACCTGCGCCACAGCGATCCGCGCTTCGAGTCGCTCTTCGAGAGATTGGTGGGGCAGGCTCGAGGCGTGACCTGGGAGAACTTAGCGCTTTCGGCATAACCGAGATGCGACACCTGACCTTTTCCATATTCTTGCTACTACTGCTCTGGGGTGGGGCCTGGGCCGAAGTCTTGCCGGACCCCGTTCAAGTGGACACCGACAAAAAAGACGGCCGTCATTCCCTCATCTTGCGAAATCGCCATCCGGT
>JBAYRN010000035.1:0-44612 GCA_041676625.1 Vulcanimicrobiota bacterium | reverse complement strand
GACTGGGCAACGGAGCGTTTGAAACGCGAAGAGTCCTGGGGCTAGCTAGCTAAAAAACCAGTCGGCCATGGGGCGGATGGTTTGGCGTACTCCGGCCTGCTGATCGGGGGTGTAGCTATAGCCTCGAATGATGGAGGCACCGTAGCCGGTGGTCTTGCCCACCACCAGTTCGGTGGAAGCAGCCAGGGTGTCGGCCAGGGCGATCACGGTGGCTTTCATTTCCAGTCCGGCGGCGTCTTCGGTACCCCTCAGATCCAGCAGGGGTTTGAGGCCGAAACTGCCCAATGCCACGTTGGTAATACCGAGGCGCCAGGGGCGGCCGAAGCTGTCGCTGATGATCACCGGTACCGCAAAGCCAAGGGCTTGTTCCAGCCCTTCGGCCAGTCGGCGGGCGGACAGGTCGCAGTCCAGCGGGAGGAGGCAGGCGGTGGACCCACCGTCTACGTTGGAGAGATCGATGCCGGCGTTGGCGCACACAAATCCGTGCTGGGTCCGGCTGATCAGTACCCCCCGATCCTGGCGGAGCAACTCGGCGGACTCCCGCAGCACCAACTCCACCAGACGAGGGTCCTTGTCCCAGCGGGTTGCGATTTCTCGAGCTTCGGGACCGGGCTCCACCGAATCCAGACGCACCAGCCGGTTTTCCGCTTTGGAGATCACCTTCTGGGTGACCACCAGGATGTCGCCCTTCTGTAGGGCCGGTTCGCAACGAAGGAAGTAGGCGAGGAGATCGTTGCCGGGCTTTATTTCGGGCAAGTTGGTGATCGCCAAAATTGTGACCGCACTCATAGTAAGCAGAGATTCTCCAGATCTTCCAGGCTGTCGCAGTCCCGGGAAAGCCCCTCGGAACGCAGCACGAAGAACTCCTTTCGGCGCTCCAGGCAGGCCTTTTGATGTCTGTCGAAGGAGGCTCCTTCGAATAAAAAGTCGAGAGCGGACGGGTCCGCCAGCGCCAGCGCGTTGGTACCAAAATCTTGATGGTCGGGACAGAGCACGATGGAGTGTTCTCGAGTCATCTCCAACAGGGTTTCGATATCCTGAGCCTGGAGCAGAGGAAGGTCAGGCAGCAACACTGTCAGGCCGCGCTCATCGGATAGCATCTCCCGGGCCTGGGAGAGATCCTGATTGAGTCCCCGACCTGCCACCGTCAGGCATTGGTAGGTCGCGAATTCGGCCACGGCAGCGGGGTCGGGGGTCACCAAGAATAGCCGCTCCCAGCCCGCCACCGAGGCCACCGTCTGCAGGTTTTGTTGCAGGATCTTGATCACCAATCCCTCTCGTCGAACCCCCAGTCCGGACCACCGGGACTTGGCCGCTTTCAGCCCCTTGAAGGGCAGCAAAAAGTTCATGGTAGAGCTTCCCAGGCGCGCTCTAAGGCCTGGCAAAACTCTTTGCGAGCTGCAGGAGTCGAGAGGAGAGTGGGGCCCTCCAGTAACCTCAGAGGAGGTTCGGGGACCGTGGCAATTTCATCCCCCGGGAGCATGAGTCCGTCTACCCAACCGGCCCAGTAGTGGGCGATCGCTTGCTGGCCACGAAAATCCGAGAGGGACTCGATCAAACGATCCAGGGGACCTTTGACGGCCTTGCCGCCGATCAAGGGGCTGACCGCCAGTCTGGGGATGTCGAGTTTTCGGACCACGGCCTGCAATTCAGGATGGGCCAGCATAGGTCCTAGGGAGAGGTACGGATTGGACGGCGCCATGAGCAAAACGTCGGCCTCCCGCAAGCTCTCCAGGACCCCTTCGGTCAACGGGGTCTGGCCGGTGGACCGGGTCAGGACCCGCTCCACCGCAGGCCCGCCCTGTTCCTTCACGAACCACTGCTGAAACTCCATCACCCGGCCGTCACGGGTCTGGATGCGGGTGTCCGTTCCCTGTTCGGTCAGGGGCAGGACGGTGCATCGGAGAGAGGCTTGCTCGGCCAGGTGAACGGCTATCCGTCTTCGGTCCCAGCCCTCTTTCAAGACCCAGCTTCGAAACACGTGGAGGGCCAGATCCCGATCCCCCAGGTGAAACCAGTGGGGCCCTCCGAAGCGCGCCAGTTCTTCCATGGCCCGGGTCCCTTCGTCGGCTCGCCCCCACCCCCGGACCGGATCGTTGAGCCCGGCCAGGTGGTAATAAACGGTGTCCCAATCGGGCCAGATCTCCAGCCCCAGGTGACGGAAATCGTCGCCGGTGTTGACCAGGAAGGTGAGGGAGTGCCGGGCCAGGTTTTCATACAGCGCAAGGGCGGCCCGGGCTCCTCCCACTCCTCCACACAGCATGACCAGCTTCATCTCGGCGGAGTCCAATCGAAGAAGTGCTGAAGAAGGATCTCGGTAATACGCCCGGTTACGCCCCAGATGCACACCGTCTGTGTATCGAAGTAGATGACCCGATACTTCTGACCGTGCCACTCCCGGTGCTCCAGGCGCACCGGGCAGTTGAGCAGTTCCACCATCGAGATCATGTGGATCGATTCCACCTCCAGCGGTTCGGCCACGAAGTCTTTCTGAGTGGTGGCGATGAAGTAGGGCTGGAGTAGGAAGCCGGTGGGAGTGGAGGCGGCCGGTAGCCGGGCCAGCACCCGGGAGCCTTCCTGGCGCAGGCCGATCTCTTCCATGCTCTCCCGAAAGCCGGTACTCAAGAGATCTTCATCTTCGGCTTCCATCACCCCGCCGGGAAAGGCCATCTGTCCGGAGTGCTTGCGCAGCGAGACCGCTCGCTTGATGAAGAGGAGGCTGGAGTCTTTCAGTTCACTATCCCACTGGGGAAGGACCAGAGGAGCCAGCACGGCGGCCGGTATTCCGGCTTCTTCCAGGCGCGGTTCGGGAAGCTCCGGGGCGAACGATTTACCCAGCGTGGCCAATCTCGCCAGTAAGGATATGGGGTTGCCCGACTGTTTGTTCTCCAAGGGTGGTGAGTCTCCAGATGGGGGGCTTACTCGAAACCGGATCGGGATCCTGTCCGGGCGGGGTGGAGCTGGGGCAAAAGTTCTGCATGGCGCAGGCGCCGCAACCACTGATGCATTCACCGAATCCGGGTTCGGCGGCCGCCACGAGGCCCCGAGCCTGGAGTTGCCGAAGTACCCCCTGGAGCAACCGCTCCGACCAGCCCAGCCGCTGGGCCACCAAAGAGACCGAGGATGGGTTTTCGAAGGCCCGCAGCACCTGCAGCAGTTCGCTCATGAAAAGCCGGCCAATCGGGCGATCTGATAAACCAGAACACCGAACACCCAGGCCACTGCCAGTTGATAGAAGACCAGAAAACCAGCCCATCGCCAACCTACCAGGTCACGCAGGGCAGCCACCGTGGCCACACAGGGGGTGTAGAGCAGGATGAAAACCAGATAGCCCAGGGCACCGGCGGCGGTGGTCCGGGTGGCTAGATCGGCCATCAGCTCGGGGGTGGACTCTTCGTTGGGGGAGATGTCCAGGTGCAGCCCGGACACCATGGCCAGGATCGCTCCTCCGGTTTCCTCCAGGGCGGTAAGGCCAGCCTCACCGAGTTGGGAGATCCCGTCGGAGAGCGAGAGGGGCTCCAGAGGAACCAGTCCGGAGATGGAGGTGGCCATGGAGCCGATCACCACCTCTTTGGCCACGATCCCGGGGATGAGAGCGCCCACCAGATGCGGGTCTTCCACCCCCATCGGGCGGAAAATCGGAATCGCCAGTTGGCTGACCCGGCCGTACAGCGACTGCTCGACCTGAGTCTGCATGCCGTGGGGGATGTGCAGCATGGCCCACACCACCACCACGGTGAGGCACACCATCCGTCCGGCCCCCTGCACGAATCGATAGCAGCGGGTCCAGGCCTGTTTGACCAGAATGCGCAGCGGAGGCAAACGAAAGGGTGGTAGCTCGATGACCGAGTGCACGCTCTCGCTCTGGCTTCGCTTTCCGAACAGGGCGGCTGAAACCAGGCCCACCACGATACCTCCGAGATAGAGGCCCAGGACGACCCAGGCTTCTCGACCCGGAAAGAAGATGGCCGCGAACAGGCTGTACACGGCAAGGCGCGCCCCGCAAGACATAAACGGGATGGCGATGGCGGCTCGAATTCGCTCGCTGGAGGAGTCGATGGTGCGGCAGGCGGCGAGGGCCGGTACGTTGCAGCCGAAGCCTAGCAAGAGCGGAACCAGACTGCGTCCGGACAGCCCGAAGGAGCGCAGCACCCGGTCGGTGCCCACGGCGATGCGGGGTAAGAACCCGGTCCTCTCCAGGAAACTCATGCCGAAATAGAGGAAAAAGAGAACCGGACTGAAGGCGGCCACGGTGCCCAGCCCACCGATCACTCCTTCGGCCAGAAAGGAGTTCACCAGAGCCGGCAGGGGTAGGGCCGTGACCCAACGGGCCAGCACTTCCTGGACGGTACCGAGAAAGGTGATCCACGGGTCGGAAAGCAAGAAGGTGAAGCGGAAGACCAGCAGCATGGCCAGCACGAAGAGGATGGGGCCCAGAAAAGGGTGGAGCAGGGCGTGATCCAGGCGTCGATGCCACAGCTTGGTTCGCCCGGGCTCGGCGCTGCAGGTGGAAGTGGCTGCACTCAACTCCATCACTTCGCGCATTCGATTTTCGAGTTGCTTGAGATCCGGCTCTTCGGAAGAAAACGGGGTGCTCGGGCTCGGCTCCAGGCTGGGCAAACTCAGGGCGAGTTGGGTGGCTAGCGCGGCGGCCCCGTCGCGACTAACGCCGACGGTCGAGACCACAGGGAGATCGAGTCGCTCGGCGAGCGACGCGGCATCTACCTTGATCCCAAATTTTTCCGCTTCGTCGGCCAGGTTTAAGACCACCAGCATGGGTTGGCCCAGTTCCTTGAGCTCCAGGGTGAGGTAGAGATCCCGCTCGAGCTGTCCGGAGTCCACCACGTTGACCAGCAGACGCCGCCGATCAGTGGGACTTTCACCCACCACTTGCCGGGTGATCTCTTCTTCGGGCGAAGTGGCGTGGAGGGAGTAGCTACCCGGCAGATCCACGACCGTGATCGGCTCCTGGGTGAACTCCGGCTTCCACTGCAGGCTTCTTTTTTCCACCGTGGTCCCGGACCAGTTGCCCACCTTCAATACCGAACCGGTCAGGCTGTTGATGAGAGAAGACTTACCCACATTGGGTAGACCGACGAAGAGAAGTTCAAGTTTACTCACAGGGGCTCACCTCGATCAGTTCGGTCAGTTCTTTTCTCAGTCCAAACCCCTGGTTGTTCACTCGCACCACCAGGGGATCTCCCAGAGGGGCCCTGCCAATCATCTCTACCCTGGTACCCGGGCGGAAACCCATAAGAAATAAGCGACGCGCCAAAACGGCGTGCTCAGCCTGAATGGACACCCGATCAACCACGGCTGCCTTCCCCTTGCATAGCTCGGTCAATTTCATCGTGCCAACACTACCCTAATCGGGTGGTAGGCGCAAGGTATGCCTAAAATTAATGTTAGGTACGCCTAAGCGATTTGATCGCGTCCTCGATCGCGCTCTGTTGTTCTGGGGTAAGGCCGTCCCAAAACTCCTGGCGGGTCTTCTCGGCTTCTTCGCTCTGACCGCTCAGGCTGGCCGCCCAGAAACGCGCGGCCGGCTCCTGGAGTTGTTGAAGGTCGGGTTGGTGGGCCCAGGCCGCGAATCCCGTCACGGTCTGATCCAGGTAGGTGTTGGAGCCAAGCGAGTTCAAAGCGTTTCGAAGCTGACTCAAGTGGAGTATGAGTTCGGCTGGTCCGGGCACGGTTTGCACCGGAGCCAGGGTACGATAACGGCTCCAGGCCGCTGACTGGCGCTCGATGGTATCCCGCGACTCGGCCGAGAGGTTTTGAGTGAAGCCCCAGAGCGAGTCGATGTTCCGATTCCTCCAGCGCGGATCCCACTTGACCCTGACGCTGGTGGAGTACTCCAAGTAAGGACGGTCATCCGTGGTCACCGGGGTCTCGGCGGTCATTTCCCGGAGGAACTCCGGACCGTGCATGTAGGTGGCCAGTAGGGCTTCGGCGCTGTCGATGCCGATGCTCTCCAGTTTCGCTTTCAGGCCGGGTTCTTCCATCCGGCGAGCCAATTGGGGTAGATCGATCTTCAGGTCGTCTTTGGTGCCGATCAGGAGATAGTCGTCTTTGGAGCCTTCCCACAGGGTGGCGTTGGGAAAGACCTCCAGAAACGCTTTGACCACCAACCGCAGATCCGGCTCATCCAGCAGCAGTAGCGGAACCCACTGACACACCACCCCGTTTTCCGTGAGCCGATCCTTGCACAGTTGATAGTAATCCGCGGAGTAGAGGTTGACCACTCCGATCTGGGTGGGGGGCGGCGGTTCGAAGGTGATGACGTCGAACCGTTGGTCGCTGCGAAGCAGATAGTTTCGACCGTCGGCCACCACGAACTCCATCTTGTCCGAGTCCATGACCCCTCCGTTGGAGTGAGCAAAGAGATGGCCCGCGTCGAGCACCGCCTGGGAGAGTTCCACGCACACGACCCGAGCCAGTTCCGCCTGCTGGTTGAGGGCTCCAGCTGTCATGCCGCAGCCGAAGCAAATGACCAGCGCGTTCTTGGGGTCGGGATGAAAAAGGGTGGGGAGGTGCCCCATCAAGGCGGCGTAGCGCTGCCCTTCCGGAGCATCGCCCATCATGCGGGTGGAGTTGACCATCAGAAAACGACCCTTTTCGGTATCGCCCACCGCCACCGTGGCGTAGCTGTCGTCTTCAAAATACTGTATGGAGTCCGGTTTCAGGCCCCAACTTACACTCCAGACCGGAAGATAGACCGAGTGAAGCAGGGTCGTCCGGGGTAGAAAGAGGGCTCCGAAAACCAGCAGCGATAGGCCCTGAATCCAACGGAAGTTGCCCTGCAAGAGAAACAGGGCGACCAGCACTTCGATCACGATGAGGAGTAGAAAGCTGTGGAAAAGGCCGAGCAGTGGGAGGAGAACGAACGCTGTGGTGAGCGATCCCAGGATGGCCCCGGTGGTGTTCGAAGTGGTCAGTCGCCCGATCAAGGTTCCGATGCTCTTGCCATCTTGGGAAACGAGCCGGGCGGCCAGAGTAAAGGCCACTCCCATTCCCAGGGTCGGTAGGCCGAACAGGGCGATGCAGCGCAGGGCGCACATTATCGCCGAGGCCAGCATAGGGTGGGAGATGAGTTTTCCGGTGTTGGCGGTGATGATCTGATCCAGGACCCCGATGCTGAGCAGACACAGCAGGCTGCTCAGGGATATGCCTACCAGAGTGGCTCCGAACCAGGCTCGAGGGTTCTTGACGCGAGCAGCCCAGGCGGCTGAGAAAGCGCTACCCAGGGCCAGCCCGGCTAGAAAGACCGCCAGCATGGTGGAGAAGTTGTAGATCGAGGGACGCGACATCGCCATGATCAGCCGGGTCCAGACGAGCTGCAGACCGAGCGAGGCGAAACCTGCAAAAAAGTAGGTCCCGAAAACCCGGTAATAACCGGGCCAGGATTTTTCTGAAGCTTGGACGTCGGGGTCGAGCTTTGCCGTGGTGATGGGCCAGGCCAGACCTGCTGCCAGCAGACTGGTCACCACCACCACACCCAGGGTCCGGGTGACTCCGAGTTGAGGGACCATGACCCAGTCGGTCAAGAAGGCTGCCAGGACTGCCCCCGCGGTGTTGGCCGAGTAGAGCCTGGAGAGAGCTCGGGTGGGGGCCGATCCGGCCATGGCCCGGCCCAGGGCGGGCAGGGTGCCGCCCATGAGGGTGCAGGGGATCAGCAGGGCCAGCACGATGACGCAGACCTGCAGAGCGAAGCTCAGGCCCCAGTGGGGGAGCCGTGCCAGGAGCAGACTCGCCAGCAACCCGGAAAAACCGATACCCAACTCCATCACCGAATAGAGTCGGGCCGGTCGAGGATGTCGATCGGCGGTAGGTCCGAGCAGCACGCCGCCCAGCGCCAGCCCCCCCATGAAAGTTGAAACCACCACCGAAACAGCCCAGGTTGTGACCCCCAGGGAGTGGGAGGCGAGGCGGACCCAGAGCACTTCAAAGGTGAGGGCGGAGAAGCCGGACAGCAAGAAAACTGTCAGGGCGCGGGATAGGGAAGCCGAGGTGTTGCTCATTGTTGTTGCTGTTCGCCGACCCCGGATGGTGGACCCTTCAGCGAGTCCAGGAGTTGCTTCGTTTGTACCAGTTCCGGATGGCGTCGGAGATCCTCTTCCAGGAGCTTTCGAGCGTCCTCTACCCGGCCTTCGGCAAGCCAGACGCGAGCTTGCAGGTAGGGCAGGAGGAGGTAGTGGGGAGAATGCCTTCGGAGTTGTTCGAGCTGTTCTACGGCCTCTTCTAGATGCTGCCGTTCTAGCAGGGCCAGGGCCAGGGTGGTTCGGTACAGGCCGTTGCGAGGCTTGCGTTCGACCAACTCCCGAAGCCGTTCGAGTTCGGTTTCGGTCCCTCTGGCGGCGGAGGCTTCACCCATGATCGCCCATTCGTCTCGGGGGCGCTGGAAGGTGGACGCCAGTGTCCGGTTTTCCGGAGTGTCTGGCAGATGGATGGTGGAGACGAAATCTTCATACAGCAAGAACCAGCCCGAACCTGGAGCGGAAAGGACCTCGGCCAGGCCGCCCCCTTCTTTGTTGCAAAGGGCGATCTGAACCGAGTAAGACGCCAGTAGCTCGAGCCGTCCTGCGGCCGGAGGCTGTAGCCCTCGAGACTGGAGGACCCGGGCCCAGGGCTCGCCATACTGGATCAGGTTGCCGTCGCGATAGACCGCTTCCGGATAGACCGTGTGGGCCCGGCCGTCGTAAAAGACCTGGTAGTCGGGTCCGGCTTGCCATAGGAGGTAGCCGCCCCAGCCGTAGGGGTTCCAGAGGTGCCTGGGCAGCTGGGGGTTCTGCTTTAGAGCCCGCACGGCATCCACCGGAAACTTCTCCATCATGGAGAGTTCCCAGACGGTTAGGTTTAGCCTGGGTGCCAGCATCGCAAGCCCTAAGAGCAGAGTGGCCAGACCCCCGGGGAGCAAGACCTTCCTCGGGGGTCGAACCTCTCGCAAAAGCGCAGGGAGATAGTAGCACAGGAGCAGCGCTGCTAACGGCTCGTGCCTCCACGCCTTGAGTCCGAGTAAAACGAAGGCCAGACTGGAAAAGAAGAGAGGAAGAGAGATGCTTCGGCGTTTCCAGACGGTCAGGAGGGCCGCGACGCAAACGGTCAAGGTATAGGGTAACTGAGCCTGCAAAAGATCGGGAGGCGCCCACTCGTTCAGGCCCACGCTGAAGGCATCGGTCTGGAGCAAAGAAAACGGAAACAAGAGCATGGATACTCCGTAGGGGTTGAGACAGGCCACCAGAAGCGTTGCGGCACAGGCCAGCAGGATGGGTTTGCGGCGAGGGCCCAGCAGTCCGAAGACCCCCATCACCGCAGGGCCCAGGATAAAAGCTCCGTGGGAGTTGACCCAGAAAATCTGCACGGTCGCACACAAGACCAGCCAGCCGGTACGTCCAGACTTTTGAAACTCCAACAAGGCAAACACCGTGAGGGACAGTAGAACGTAGGTGACCAAGTAGGCTCGTACGTCGCAATAGTAGGCCAATTCACCAGCCCAGGCCAGGATCGGAAAGAGGATCCACCAGTGGACCTGTCCACCTCCACGGTAGGAGGCCAGGGCGGGCAGCAGGACAAAAGCTAGCACGATGGCCAGGGTGCGGAATCCGTAGAGCGCTGTTAACTCCCCAACCGCGTATAAGCTCGAGTATAGAAGCTCCACGAGCCACTCGTGATTGGTCCAGGGGTGACCGTCCGCGGTGAAAGAAAATGGATCGGTGCTGGGAAACGAGCGGGTTTGCCAGAGATAGTCCCCGGCTGCCACGTGCCACCAGGTGTCGGCTGCTGGCAGAGGGCTGTGGGCCACCGCCGCCACCCCGAGGACCGCCCCGATCAGGTAGAGCCAGGGGGCGATGCGGGATGGGGTGTTCTCTTTAGCCCCGGACGGTCCGGTGTCGCTGCTCATTGCCTAAAGACTTCGATGGCTCCAGACCGTGAGACCTTCAGGCTGCTATGATCTCGCTCATATGGAGATAAACCGGGATCTGCTTGGATGGGGCAAGGAAACGGAAGCGTCGATATCACATACTAAGACACCGGAGGCGAATGAGATGAAGAAGAAATACCTGGTACCGCTGGACGGCTCGGTATTGGCCGAGCACGCGCTGCCGTGGGCCAAGCTTTTTGCGGAGAAGTATGAGCGCCAACTGGAGTTGATGCAGTGCTACGAGCCCATGGCATCGGTCTATCTGCTGCCCGATTTTGCTCCACCCCCGGTCTACGAAGATCAATCTGGAATGCTGGGCGAGATCGACAAGTATCTCAAGGCCCAGGTCCGAGCCCTGCCTCCGGGCCTGGCGGTGCCCGTGCACTGTGAGGGCGATGCGGCCTCCGCCATTCTGGACCGAGCCGAGTCGGGGGAGATCGAGGCGGTGATCATGGCCAGTCACGGTCGAGGCGGTTTAGGTCGTTGGCTCTTGGGGTCGGTGGCCACCAAAGTGGTTCGAGGGGTACGCCTGCCGGTGTTGGTGGTGAATGCCCAGGCCGAGGTCTCGCCGGTTCCGCGGTTGAGCAGGGTCCTGGTTCCCCTGGACGGTTCGGAAACCGCTGAAGCAGCCTTGAAATGGGCGGTGCCTCTGGCCCAGGATTTTGGTGCGGAGCTGAAACTGTATCAGGGCATAGCCCACACCCCCATCGGCCACCCAACCCTGGATAAGGCGGTGAGTCTGGAAGTGGCCAACGCTAAGGAGTACCTGGAGAAAGTCAAGTCCCAATACCCTGAAGTCAATATTCGTACGGTGGCTGAGGTCGCGGGTCCCAAGCTCGGCATCCTGGAGCAAGCCGGAGATTGCGACCTGATCATCATGTGCAGCCACGGGCTGAGCGGGGTCAAGCGATGGCTCTTGGGAAGCGTGGCCGAGAGCGTGTTGCAAGCGGCGAACAAGCCTCTGGCGATCGTTTACGCCGAAGAGAGCGAGTAACGCTCAGGTTCGCAGACGATGCAAGGCGAAATAGGAACTACCCCAGGTGACCGGTAGACGAAATCCGACCACCACCTCGAATCGCTCTTCGTCGAGTAGCCAGTCCTGCAGCAAGAACCCCTGCTCCGGGTTGCCCTCCTGGGCAAACTTATCGGCCATGCTCCGGCGAAACTCTTCAGGGTAGGCGGTGGCTGCGGTGTGGATGATGTCGGCGGGGGGGAGAGGCAGCTTGAGAAAGTCGCCTTTGACCCAATCCACCGACAGCCCCATCTTGCGGGTTACCGGTACCGAGCGCTTCAAGAATTCGTCCAGATACTCCACCGCCAGCACATCCCACTCCAGGGCTGCCGCGGTCATGGAGAAGACCCCTCGGCCCGCTCCCAGGTCGCAAATACTAAAGGCGTTGGGGAAGTGGCTTCGACAGACCTGGAGAGCCCGCTTGACCGAGGAGGCGGGGGTCTCGCCGTAGGCCAGAGTGCCCAGGTTCTCCTCTTCGCTCAGAGCCTCCAGTACGGCGTCGGGATCCCAGTCGCGATAGGCTCTCCAGAGGTGGAAGTGCATTCTCCACCACCACGACTTATCACCCAGTAATACCGTTTCGTAAAGAGAGAGCGAGGTACCCCAGGCCAGCTCGCCGATGATTCCGGACCAGGGTTTCTGCTCTTTTCGCAGCCCGGAGCGAAGTCGTTTGAGAAAGCTCAAGAGCCTATTCTCCGTAGTGCTCGAAAGGTTTTCGGGTACGATACAAGCGACGGACCAGCTCTCGGGGCGGTGCCCATTCGTTCTTACCAGGATCCTGGCCGAAGGGCTCTTTGCCCAGATGGGAGCGCTCCCAATTCTCCCGATCCATGGCAAACGAAGAGAGAGCCGCTCCGACTTCCGGTGGAAACTCCGCCCCGGACGGTCGAGCGTGTTCTACCAGTTTCTCGGCGACCAGTTGACCCAGAGCCGAACCGGCCAGAAAACCGGAAATGTGGAACCTCTGGATTCCCGGCAGGCGGCGTAGGAGCTTGCTCGCCATACCGACCACTCCCGCTGCGATCTTTTCCAACCTGGCCTGTAGAACAGCGTCGGGGCTGGGTGGTCTACCCAACTCCAGCAATCCGACCAGGCGGGACAGGGGAGGCACCCCCTGGGGAAAGTCCTTGAGGTGGACGCTCAGTCTCCGGCTGTGAGCGGCCAGACGAGGAAACTCTTGCTGCCACCAGGCGCCTCCACCTTCCATAACCCGATACTCCTTGAAGGTATGGGTGGAATCGATGGTGGCCAGACGCACTTCTCTACCCAGACTGATGAGAAGTCCGGGTCCACTCGGAATGGCGCCCAGCAGCACCGCTGAGAGGGCCGGCTTTACGATCTGGGGGCGGAATTTCGCCCCGGCAAGCTCTACCTGGCGGGGGGCAAGAAGCATGCGTTGGGGCTTTTCCAGGGCCAGGGTCCAGATCGGGTCGGCCCCCACCGAACTTCGGACCTCCGCCACCACTTCTTCCAGGACATCGGCCATCATGGCCGGTTCTTTGAAGCGACCTCCGGTGTGAATCAGGGCTCTACCGTCTGCTTTCAGGGCAACCGCGTAGAGGCTGGAGAGCCCGACGTGGACGCCCCCGTAAACGCTCACTACTCGGGGGCCACCAGGCTCTTGACCACCACCGAAGCGCAGACCATTCCGAAAGTCCCGGTGACAAAACCGGCGGTCCCGTAGATCACCGACCGCTTGTCACAGGAGTGCATTCCGTTGGAGCCGCCCGGACACACACAGCGGAAGCCTTCCCCGTTGTCGTAGGTGAGTTCCTTCGGGGCGGCCGGCTCCTCGGTGGAGTAGACCGCGGGGATCTGAAACTTCCGTTTTCCGGTGGGAAACCCGTACTGGGTCCGAAGGACCTTGCGCACATCCCGGGCCAGCGGATCCACGGTGGTTTTGGCCAGATCGGTGACCCTGATCACGGTGGGGTCGAAGCGTCCGGAGGCTCCGGTGGAGCAGACCACGGGGATACCGTGTTGCTTGCAATTGGCCAAAAGGTGGCACTTGGCGGTCACGTTGTCGATGGCATCGACCACGAAATCCAGAGGCTGATCGCTGGGATGCAGCAATCGTTCAGAGGTGCGTTCGTTATAAAAAAACTGGACCCCATTGACCCGGGCTTTGGGGTTGATGGCCGAGAGCCGGTCGGCCAGAACTTCGGCTTTGGATTTGCCGATGGTTCCTTTCATGGCTTGAAGCTGGCGATTGCTGTTGGTGATGCAGACCAGATCGAAGTCGACCAGGTCGATACAGCCCACCCCGCTACGGGCCAGCGCTTCGGCGGCGAAGCTCCCCACGCCGCCCAACCCGATGACCGCCACCCGTGCTCCGAACAGCCTGGCCATCCCCTGGTCGCCCACCAGGCGGCCGATGCGGTCGAAGCGCCGGTGCAGCTTGTAGTCTTCGTCGATTGCGGGTTCGGTTTGTACGGCGTTTGTCACGGGTCACTCCTGAGAAAAATATCCATCAACAGTTATACCGCTGCAGAGCGAAAAAGTCACCTCTCCTCGCTATTTATTCCAGGGCGAACAGTCGACGACAGTTTTCCCGGTGCACCGAGCGGCACCACTCCACGCTCTTGCCCAGGACCTCGGCTGCGATCTGTACCACCACTGGCAAAGAGGCAGGGGAAAGGAGGCCATTTTTGCCAAGGGCCGCTCCGTGGGGACCGTCCGTTTCAAACATGAGCCGGTCGGGCGGGGTGCTTCGAAGAGCCTCCCGGGCTTTTTCGGAAGTGGCCAGAGCGCCACTGTACGAGAAGTAGAGATCGAACTCACGGTACTGGTGAAGTAACTCTTTAGGGCCGCTGAAGGAGTGGATCACACCTCCACCGGTAAAGCCGCTCAAAAGTTCGTAGGCCGCCCCGTGGGCCTTGACCAGGTGGAGGATCACCGGGAGCGAAAGCTGCTCGGCCCATTTCAAGTGCTCCCGAAAGAGCACCCTTTGAGTTTCAAAGCAGGCTTTGCGCTCTGGATTGGCGCGATCCAGACCGAATTCACCAACCGCCCGCAGACGGGATCCCCATCTCTTCGGGTAATGGAGAAAAGCCTCGTTCAGCAGTTCCAGGAGACGGCCGAGGTCTTGTCCCGGCACCCACCAGGGGTGGATTCCCAAACCCTGATAAACGCCCTGGTGAGTGAGCAACCGATCCTGTCGCTCCCACTCTTCGGGCCCATAGGAAGGAACCAGGCAGCCCGCCACCCCGACCGAGTGAGCCCGAGCGAGCAGGCTTTCCCACTCTTCGAAAAGAGGGCTCAACTGGAGATGGCAATGGGGATCGAAGATCAGGCGGGTATCTCTCCTAGATCTAGGGCGATGGGGGCGGAGATGATCTTGTCGGTGAAGTTAAAGGCGTCCACTAGGGCGCGGGCGTCGGGACGGACCTCCGCGCACAGCCTCAGGACCTCGGCTCTGATCGCTTTCGACTTCACCGGCTCCAGATAGCCCGCTTCCAGAAACCAGCCCGAGTCTTGCTGGATGCAGTTCAGGGCAAACAGCGTGCAGAGCCGGTTCAAGGCTTCTCTGGCCCCGGCGTGGGGGCATTCCCGAACCGCCCTTTGAAAGCTCTCGAGGATCTTTCGCTCCACGTGAGCCTGAGCCAGGGTGACCAGGTGATCCTGGCACATGTTGAAGGCGGTGAAGGCCTCGATTTTCTCGTCCACGTGCTTTTTCAATCGACGGGCCGCCGAGACCAGCAGAGAGTCCTCGCGATAGCGGAAAGCCGAAAGATGGAACTCCGGATCTCGTAGATGCTCCTGGTCGGTGTTGCGGGTGGTGAGAGGATTCTGCTCGGTGATCACGGTAGTGGCCTTGTTTTTCAGCATCTTCACGATCCCGATGAATCGGTTCTGGGAGCTGAACTGATGACGGAATTCAGTGAGAAGCCCTTTGGCCACCAACTGTAACAGCACCGGATTCGAACCTTCAAAGGTGGCGAACACATCGGTGTCGCCCTTCAGGTTGCCGAACCGGTTGACCGAGAGATAGCCCTGGCCGCCGCAGCTCTCCCGGCACACCTGCAAGCTCTCGATGGCGTGCCAGGAAGTGTAGACTTTCAACCCGGCGGCCAGACTCTCCAGTTCTCGGCGGTTGGCTTCATCATTGACCTCCAGCAGTTTGATCAGGTCCTTACAGGCAAAGGTCAAGGCGTAGCAGGTAGCCAGGTGCGGTAGCAATCGCCGCTGGTAGGTCTGGTAGTCCAGGATTGAAACTTCCGCTTCCCCGGCCGGACCGAACTGTCGGCGCTGCTCGGCGTAGCGCACGGTGATGGCCAGGCCCACCTTGGCCATGGTGTTGACCGCTGCAGAGATGGAGACCCGGCCCATGACCAGGGTGGAGAGCATCATGAAAAAGCGCTTGCCCGAGTTATTGATGGGGGAGGAGTACTCCCCGTTTGTCGACACGCTGCCAAATTTGTCCAGCATATTTTCCCGGGGCACCCGAACCTTATTGAAGATGATGCGGCCGTTGTCCACCCCGTTCAGACCGACCTTGAATCCATCATCCTCGATCTGGATTCCGGGCAACACCGAGCTTTCGGAGTCACGAATAGGAACCAGAAAGGCGTGGACCCCGAACTCCTCCTCGTCGATTATGAGTTGGGCGAACACGGTGGCCATCTGGGCGTGCAGAGCGGCATTGCCGATGTAGTCCTTGCGGGCTCCCAGGTGGGGAGTGTGGATGATGAACTCTTGAGTTTGCTTGTCGTAGGTGGCGGTCGTTTCGATGTCTCGCACGTTGCTGCCGTGTCCGGTTTCGGTCATGGCAAAACAGCCGGGTAGTTCGAACGCGATGGCTTTGGGCAGGTACTCTCGATGGTGTCTTTCCGTGCCCAGATTGTAGATGGAACCGGCAAACAGCCCGATGTGAACCCCGAACTTGATCAGTAGGCTGCCGTCGAAAGCCGCCATGGTTTCGGCCATGGCCAGGAAACCGCCCACATTGTCCTCTCCCCCGTGCTCCCTGGGCCAGGGGACCCCACTGACCCCCTCCCGGGCAAGCTCGAGACACCAGTTGACCACCCGCTCCCGTTGCACATCTTTGCTCTCCCCATAGCGATGGAAGAAACGGGGATGGTCCAGGAGTTCTCGGGCGCGCTGGTAGTAGGCGCCGTGGGGAGCCTCCAGGTACTCGCTGAGTTCGCTCACCGGAAATTCGGACAGGGCATGGCTTTCCGGTTCCGGACGTTTATCGGTGGAGAAGAGGTCCTTCACCGGTTCGTGTCCGTGGGCACCCAGGGAGTTCTGAATGGACTCCAGAGCCTGCGCTACCTCGGGAGCCACCGCTCCGGCTTCTCCAGCCATGGCCAGTCCCACGGCCGCCAGGGAGACTCGCTCGTGCTCTTCCAGTCGGTCGATCTTTTCCCGCAGTTTTCGGTGGAGCACCTTCAGTTGGGCGGCCGAGGGAGGAGCATCGGGGTTCAGCCACATCTCCAGCAGCATCTGGGCATCATCGTCGAGTTTTCCCAGGCCTTCCAAGCGGTTGCGCAAACCGTTGATCTCACTCGGACTCAACTCAGCACCGGCCCAGGCCATGTAGATCATGGGTAGGAAGGGTTGTAGGGAGCGCTCTTCGGCCACCTGCATCGGGTTGTCAATCATAACGGTCACTTCCAGTCTCCTTCGGTCCGCCCCACTTGGAATATAGTATAGTTATAAACCAAATGTTTTTCTAAAGAAACCCTGGAGTCCTGGTAAAATTGTCCCTGGAACGACAAAGAGAGGAACGACCGGTCGTTCCTCTCCTTTGCGAGAGCCTCTAACATATCCCCTTTGATACGAAAGGGACGTTTGAGTATATCTTTGGAGCCCCGAGAGAGGCTCTCTTAGGATAGCCCTATGTTAGGACATCATCAGTTGTTTGACTTTTTCGTGAATCTTGTCGGTGGACTTACGACGGTTGACGTAGGTCTCGCGAGCCATTTCACTGACCTTGGTGCTGGTCTCTTGATTGATCTGATGGATCTGAGCGGAGGTCTTCAGCTTTTCGGCCCTCATCTGAGCACCGATTTGGGCCATCTGGTTCTGGCTAGAGGCACCTTCCTGCATTCGCTGCATTTGTTGCTGGTTGCGGAAGTTCATGAAGGAGCTCATCCCGCTCTGGAATTGTTCCCCTGCATAACCTGCTTGAAATGGATCTGCCATTGTTTGTGTTCCCTTTCGTTGTTGAAGTGTTTGCTTTCTGGTTAGGTTTTCCCACACTTCGGGGTTTTGTAAAGGGTCATGTTTGTTAACAAATTGTGAACACCCTTTTCTGATTCCCGATCAACACTACCGCACCACTATAGCACAGAGAGGCGGGAGCATGCATCCACTTCTACGAAATAGGGTTCTAAATGACTATCCCGTGGCAAGATTTTTTCCGACCTGACCCCCATTCTTCCAACCGATCTTTAAAGAAGTATCTGCAGGGGGAGGGCCTGGAGCTAGGCCACCGGGACCTGGTTTTGATCCGTAAACTTTCCGACCACGGTGTGATCCTATCCTACGCGGTGCTGGAGGCCTGGTCGGCCGGGGAATTCACGGCTGACCAACTGGCCCAACTGATGAACGGTTCCACGGAATCTCCGGAGTTGGTGACCCATCGCACCGATGAGGGGGTCTTGCTGGTGGGGATCTCCGGAGAGCTTGAGGTCAGTGCCTCTGTGGAGCAGTCCCAGGCCATGGTGCTCAGTCGACAGAGCGGTGAGACAAGCTCCCCGCTCTTGACCGTTTATGGGCAGGACACATCCCGACCGGGAGCCGGCGGGATGTGGGACGAAGACGAGCTCCAGCAAGAGTCGATCACTCTTTTAGATGGCGAGTCCCCGCTTCAGTTGGTGGAAGCTTTCCGGCATCTTTTCCGGGCCGCTCCTAACGGCCAGGCTCGAGCTTCGGTGGTAGCCGCCGCACTTTCCAGGCATCGGGAAGAACTGGATCTGGAAGTGGCCCAGAAGCTGGAAGAGATCGCTCCGGCTTTCGGTCAGGCCATGCGCCAACTCTTTTCCAAGGACGTCCATCAAGGCTGCCGGGCTCTGAAGTTTTTGCTGGGTACCGAGCACGAGGAGACGCCACCTCCCTGGAGTTTTTTCTGGCAGAGCATTCGTCCCACGATCTTGCAGAGTCTAACTCGCAGTGAGCACGGTAGTTTGATCTTGATCGGCTCGGTGGACTATCTGGCCCGAGCTTCGGCCGGACGGGAGCTTCTCAACCACCAGTTACTGGAAGCCTTTTTCCAGCGTCTGGATACTCTCACGCCAAAGCAGCAAGAGAAGCTGGTCAGGCTGATCGTGGATTGGGCGGTCCACTCTTCAGAAGGCGTCGAACTCCTGCAGAGTCGCCTACTTCTGACCGCTGAAAAGGACCAGAGGCTTCTCATCGGGGAGTCCCTCCGGCGCATCTTTGAAACCACCGGCAACCAGCGGCAACTCGCAGAACTGGCTGCGGTCTTCGTGGAAGAGGCGATCTCGGCGGGCAGCACCGCCGGCTCCATCGCGCTGGCCGAACTGCTGCGGGCGTTCGGCCCTCTGGTACTCCAGGATACCGCTGCCACCCAGAGCCTGGAAGGCCTGACCGAGCGCCAAACGCTCAACGTCCTGGACATCTGGGAGCTCATGGCGAGTCACTCTGAAGAGTTGCTCCCGCGAGTCACCCAGATCTATCTCCAGGACCTGGATGAAGCTACCGAAAATCTGTCCTTATTGTTAAAGTCGGAGCTCTTAAAGCGCGGTCCGATCTTTGCCGCGTTCAAAGACTGGTTGAGCCACAAGGATGAGTCACGCAGGCGACAGCTCGTGCAGGTGGGTTTTAGCTGGAGCCTGACGGTCGAAAACCGAGAACGAGTGGCTTGCGCTTTTGCCGAAGTGGAATGGGGCTTCGATGAACTCTGGGAGAGCGAGTGGAGAAGGCCGCATCTTTCCTATCAACGTTTGGGTTGGCTGGCCGAGTGCGCCCCCTCCCGGGAGGTGGCTTTCGAAGAGGCCTGGATCGAACGCCTGGAAGAGATCCTGGTGCGGCCCCCCATCCATCTTTATTTTTGGCACCTGATGGGGCTTTGTGCCCAGTTTGAGAGCTTTCCCAACGAGACCCGAGCCAAGCTCTATCACTCGGCCCGCCGCTCCTTTCACAACACCGAATCCACCCAGGAGGAAGAGCGAGAAGCTCTCTTTTTGGTCGGCGCGGCGGCGGCTCGTTTCTACGACCAGCCGGATGAACTCTGCCGGGATTGGCCGGAGAAGTTTCGCACCGGCTATCCGGAGGAGGTGTGGTGGCTGGCCGGAGTGTGCACGCAGCTCTACCACCAGGGTGGTGAGAGCTTTGAGCCTGACCGCTCCCTGGTCTCGGCGGTGATCGGGCGACTCCTTTCTTCCGGTGAAAAGTCTATGCAGGACCTGCTGGCTCGCGCCCTGGCCGAGGACGACGCGGAACTGAGACAGCCGCCCACGGCTTTTTTGCCGTTGGAGGTCTCCAACCTGTGTTATCTGGCCCTTCACTCCATGGCCTGCCACAACTCGTGCCCGGAGCAACTGCAAAAGACGATCCGCCGCCGACTTGCTCTTTTTCTGATCTCCTGGGGTAACGAACTGCGCAAGACAACCGACGCCTACTCCTTCAGGGACACTCCCCTCTTTGCCATCCTGGAGAACTATCTGTCCACCGGAGACTCTGAGATGCAGGGGTTCTTAAAAGAGATAGCGGGGCAGTTCCTGGAACTCCATCGGAAAGTGCCGGATAAATTTCGGTTGGAAATTCGGGGTGCCGCCCAGCAGTTTTTCCATTCCTGGTCCCAGTCCAACCCTCAGTCCCCGGAGGCGGAGTCCTGGAAAAAGGTGTTGGAGGGGTTTTAGCTATTTTTCAAAGTGGCTCTTGAGTTCGCCCAGGCCTTCTGATTCGAGCTCCTCTACCGGTACGAAGCGCAAGGACGCTGAATTGATGCAGTAGCGCAGACCGGTAGGAGCCGGGCCATCGGGGAAGACGTGTCCCAGGTGAGCATCTCCGGTCTTGGAGCGCACTTCGGTACGGGTCATGCCGTGGGTGGTGTCGACCACCTCGACGATCTCTTCGGCATCGACCGGTTGGTAGAAACTGGGCCAGCCACAGTGGGCTTCAAACTTATGGGTGCTCAGAAAGAGCGGTTTGCCGGAGATAATATCCAGGTAAACCCCGGGGCTTTTATGGTTCCAAAATTCGTTTTGAAAAGGTGGTTCGGTGCCGTTCAGGCAGACCACGCGGTACTGCTCATCGGTAAGTTTTTCTTTCAGATGTTCTCTGCTCATTGTTTCTCCGTTAGGTGAAAGTCTGAAGACTCCCTTTCAAGGATAACCGTCAGGCTCGGCTAAAGTTGCCAGGTCATGAACGATACCTATTTCCCGATCACCCAGATCCCTGACTCGGTGCAGTCGCTCCGGGAGGCTTTTCAATCCGGACGGACTCGTTCTCTGGATTGGCGTTTGGAGCAGTTGGACGGCATTCTCCGGTTTTTGAAAGAGCGGCAGGCCGAGATCCTGGAGGCACTCCGAATAGACCTGGGAAAACCCCGTTTCGACGCCCTGGTGTCGGAAGTGGTGGGGGTGGAGATGGACGTCTTGCACGTCAGGAGATCACTGTCCCGTTGGATGCGCCCTGAAAAGGTTTCGACTCCGTTTATCCACTGGCCAGCCAGGAGTTCCATTCACAAGGAACCGGTGGGCGTGGTCCTGATCATCGCCCCCTGGAACTACCCCTTGCAGCTCTGCCTGGGGCCCCTGGTGGGTGCCCTGGCGGCCGGCAATGTGGCTGTGGTCAAGCCCTCGGAACTCTCCCCGGCCACCAGCGCTCTGTTGAGCGAGCACCTGCCCAAATATCTGGATCCCAATGCGGTAAGAGTGGTGCAGGGGGCGGTGGAAGAGACCACCGCGTTGCTGGAGCAGAAGTTCGATCACATCCTCTATACCGGAAACGGCCGGGTGGCTCGTATCGTGATGCGAGCGGCCGCTGAGCACCTGACCCCGGTGACCCTGGAACTCGGTGGGAAGAGCCCCGCCATCGTGGATTCGAGCGCCGACCTCAAAGTGGCTGCCAAACGTCTGGTGTGGGCCAAGTGTTTCAATTGCGGACAGACCTGTGTGGCCCCCGATTACGTGCTGGTTGAGGAGTCCGTGCAGGAGCGGTTGTTGGACGAGATGGCATCGGCGGTCAAGACGTTCTACGGTCCAGATCCCCAGTCCCACAGCCAATACGCCCGGATCATCAATGACCACCATTTTCGACGCCTGATGGGTCTCTTGGACGGTGAGCATCGGGTCGTCTGCGGAGGTCACGGAGACCAGTCGGACTGCTACATCCACCCCACCATCCTGGCCGACGTTGCGCACGACGCCAAAGTCATGGCAGAAGAGATCTTCGGCCCCATCCTGCCGGTTTTGTCGGTTCCTGGGGTAAACGAAGCAGTAGAGTTTATCAACCAACGACCCAAGCCGCTGGCCCTTTACGTCTTTTCCAACAGTAAGCAAGTGCAACATCAAGTTCTGAAATCTACCAGCAGCGGAGGAGCGGTGATCAATCACTGTATGCTCCACAACCTGGTACCTGAACTCCCGTTCGGGGGGATCGGTGAGAGCGGAATGGGTGCCTACCACGGTCGGGCGAGCTTCGATACCTTCAGCCACCGAAAGAGCGTCCTGGAGAAACCCATGGGTTGGGACACCTTCGTGCTTTACCCACCCTACACCAGACGGCTAACCGGTTTCACCGAGCGACTGCTGAAACTGTGGCGGTTGTTACGAAGGGACCGGCCAGGCTCCTAGGTTAGGCCCAGAAGACCAACACTTCCAGCAGGTACACCACCAGCACGGCCAGGGTGCCTCGGATCGAGACCGTGCGGGTGTTTTCGTCGGCCGGATAGAGCCACCAGCCGAACAGCCGGATGCAGACCGGCATGGTGAGATACGAAATCAAGATGGCGCTCCCAATGTTGGCGAGCATCGTGCCCGGTGCCAGGGGAAGCGCGTCGAGCAACCATGGGTTGACGTATTTTATCTGCAGCATGACCAGGGGAAACAGCCCTACCACCACCAGCATGGTGACCTTCCAGTTGGCAGGCTGCTCGGCGTCGGAGGGCGCGGCCGGGATCCAGCCAGGAAAGGAGCTCGCCACTCGACACTGGCGGATCTCTTCCACCAGGTCCTCAAGTTCGTCTAGAAGCTCGCGTCGCTGGGGTGAGGCCAACCACTGCTCCAGGTGCTCGGTGTTATCGAACCGCAGCAGCGTGACCCACTCGTCCTGGCCTTTCACGGGGGGTTGAAACACCATGCCCAGGTAGCCGAGAAACTTGGCTTGCACTTGATGAATGTGAGTTTGCCAGAGCTGGTACTCGCGCAGCTTGTCCGGCCGTAGCCGAGTGAAGAAGGCTTCCGTGACTCCTAACTCCGGTGTGGCTTCCGTGGAGAAACGGGTGACCATACCGGATAAGGCAAGGGGAGCGACCTCTTCGAGCAGTTGTTCGCGGGCAGGTGAGTTCAACCAATCGGCCAGCGCCGACTGGCCGGTAAAGCTGAGGCGAGTGGTCCAGACCTGCGAATCAGCAGCGGGGGCGACCACTTCGGAGGAGAGCAAACCAGAAAAGCTCGCTACCGTTTCCTGGTAACGGGCCTGCCAGAGGGCAAATTCGGTCTCGCGGCCCTGCCGAACTTCCATACGGCCTTCGAAGTGAGCGGGTTTATCGGGCACGGACCGTACCTCTACCACCCGCAAATATCTTCCAAAAATTGGGCGCAACCATCTTCATCGAAGGAGCCGGTGACGAGATCGGCGGCTTGTTTCACGTGCTCGGGGGCGTTGCCCATGGCGACCGAGAATCCACAGATTTCGAAGGTGGAAAGATCGTTGTCCTGGTCTCCCACGGCTATGACATTCTTGGGATCGATCCCCAGGTGGCGACAGAGCTGGAGTACCCCGTCCCCTTTGGAGACGCCGACAGGTAGGATCTCAAGGATCAGGTGGTGGGTGCGCACGACGTTGGCCACGGGTCCGAATTTTTGTTGGACTTCCTGCTCCAGCGGTCGCTGGGTGACCACGATCAGTTTGCTCACCGAGCTGCCTTCGGTCAGGATCTCTTTCGCCAAATCGGGCACGATCGTGCGGGGGGTTCCAAAGAGGTAATCATCCTGGTCGGGATCCCCCGAGCTTCTGCTCTGGTATAGGACGAGCTCCCCCTGGCGGCTCAGATAACAGGCCACCACCTCGTCGTCTTGTTTCAGCCAATCGGTGATGGAGGCGGCGTGGCCGGGGTCGATGGTGGCCTGGTGCAAGACCCGCGACTCGGTGGGGCAGTACAGACGGCCTCCGTTGTAGGTGACCAGGGGAGTCGCGATGCCGAACTCCCGGACCAGAGGTAGGGCGTAGTCCTCGGTGCGCCCGGTCACGAAGGTGACGGGTATGCCCAGGTCCAGCAGTTTTCGTACTGCTCTCTTGGTGCGTTCACTCACTGGTTTCACCCCCAGCGGACACATGACGGTCCCGTCGAGATCCAGGGCCACCAGGGCTACCTCTTTTAGATTCACCATAACACTGCAAATTATGACCCGCACCGAGGGTCCCTGCCATCGATAGGAAGCACCATTTTCATCGGGAAGGCTTCTGGAATGAAGGTACTGTATGAAGACAATCATTTGCTCTGTGTGGAGAAGCCGCCCGGCATCCTGGTTCAGGGAGATGAGACCGGAGATCCTACACTCCTAGAGCATGCCAAGCAGTACCTGAAGGAGAAGTATCAAAAGCCGGGGGCGGTCTTTCTAGGATTGGTTCACCGGCTGGATCGGCCTACCGGGGGCGTCTTACTCTTCTGCCGAACCTCCAAGGCCGCCGCCCGAGTCAGCGCCCAGTTTCGCGAGCGGCAGGTTCGTAAGACCTATCTCGCGGTGTGCTGGGGGCAGGCCCGGCCGGGGCGAGTGCTCCTGCATCACCACCTGGTGGTGGACAAATCGCGACGAAAAACGACCGCTTACGAGCAGCCTCACCCGGGCAGCAAGGAGGCCCGGTTGAGCTACGAACTGCTCGCTGTACACTCCGGCAAGTGCCTGCTCAAAGTGCTGCCAGAGAGCGGCCGCAAGCACCAGATCAGAGCCCAGCTCTCTCAGGTGGGCTTACCCATCGTGGGGGATCAGAAGTACGCCTCGGAGCGAAGCGGTGGTGGCTACGTGACTTCCATCGCTCTGTGGGCCCATCGACTGGAGTTGGAGCACCCGGTCAAACGGGAAGCGCTCAGCTTGCTGAGCCACCCCGACTGGAAGAACGAGGCTCCCTGGGCGGAGTTTCCGCCGCTGCAGCACTAGTCTGCTCTTTCTCCAATGTAACCAGCTCTTGCTCGGAAAGGTTGGTGGCCTGCTGAATCTGCTCCTTTGACAAACCCATAGAAAATCCAAGAGCGATATACTCACGCTCCGCTCCAAGAGGTGGTAGTCGTGTCCGGATTTCAACTGGTCCGAATAGAGCCGGGTGGTGTAGTACAACGAGCGTTTGGTGTAGTCGAGATCGGTGCCCTTTAACTGCACCTCCACGTGGTAGTAGCCACCCTTCCTATCCCGGGCCCTGAGGTCCAGGATGGGGCCTTTGTCGTCGAAATAAAACTTTTCCGGGTTGGGGCTCAAGATGGCCAATTCCACCACCTTATCCGGGCCGTTCAAGTCCAGCAGGGCGTTTAAAAGATGCCGCAACACCGCCTCGCTCTGGAGTTGCTGCGGTCGGAGGCCGAGCAAGCCGACCTGGAGTTGGGTCAGCGGCTGGACTTAAATATCGGGCCCTACTGATTTCGGACCTTGTACTCCGCCTCGTCGGGTCGTTCTCCATCCAGAGTGGCTCGCAGGGCCGCCGCCAGATCAGGATTGCGCTTCAGGGCTTCCTGGTAGGCTTGTTCAGAGAGTTCGCTCTGACCCAGGCCGGCGTAAGCCAAGGCCGACGCGGCGTAGAGCCCGGCGAAATCCGGGTCGACCTCCAGCCCCTGGCGGGCTATCTCCAGGGCGTTCTGAAACTCCCCCGCTTCGCGGTAGAGGCGGCTGCAAGAGAGATAGAGATTGGGATCCTGGGGATAGCTGGCGATGGCCTGTCGGCAAAGCTCCAGAGCCTCTGTTGCGGCTCCTTTCTTGTAGAGCACCAGCACCAGGGTGTTGGAGTAGGAGGCCATCTGCTCGGGAGTGGCGCCTTCACTCCCCAGCTCCAGGGCCTGGCGCAGCGCCGCTTCGGCGGCCGAATCGCGACCGGCGAACATGTGGATCATTCCCTGCAGCGCGTGGTGGTCCGGCACCGCAGGAGCGGCGGAAAGCAGGGCATCGACGTACCCCTGGGCGCGCTCTAGTTCAGCTCGGGAGAGACAGACCCGGGCCAGGATGAAGCGAGCCCGCAGACTTTCGGGTTCGGCCTCCAGGGCCCGCACCGCCAGGGCTTCCGCATCTTCAAATCGGTTTTGCTGGAGCAAACTCTCGGCCAAGCCCAGGCCGTTGTCCTCGAGTTGGGCCAGGCCCGGGCCGACCAGGGTCAGGAAAATGAAAAACCAGAATAATTTGCTGCGCATACCCGTCAAATTTAGCATGGATCCTCATCAATCCTACATCTCGAACTATCAGTGGGAAAAGCCTATAGTCGGGAGGGAGGCGAAAAAAGTTCAAGAAGCGGCCGCTTCAGGAGGCTGAACTGATGTCTGAGATGGACTCTTTTGAATGGATGAAAGCCGAAGGTTTTTTTGAGGATCAAGCCATAGCCAACGCTGTCAAGCGGATGCGGCCGGACCTCAAGCGGGTGGAGGGTCTTCGGACAAAAGCAGAGGAAATGGGGTTGAAACCGGAGTCACCGGTGACCCTGGATTTTTTCCTGGAAGCGATGGACACTTACGTCCAGTTTTTGATCTCGCACCGCTACGTGATGAAGGCTCTGACCGAACGAACCGTTCGAGAAGAGAGTGGGATCGACCGAGAGAAGCACTAATTGCCACCCCAGTACGACCTGATCGTGGTCGGGTCGGGAGTGAACGGAATGGTCTGTGCCCTGCTGGCTGCCCGGCAGGGCCTACGTGTTTTGTTGGCCGAAGCGTACCGTTCATTGGGGGGAGGAGTCCGTACTGAAGAGCTGACTCTGCCCGGGTTTCGCCACGACGTCTGCGCCGCGGTGCACCCTTTCGGACGTTGCAGTCCGGTGTTGCGTTCTCTGGAGCTGGAGTCAGAGGGGCTGGAATGGATCGATCCGCCGATGCCTCTGGCTCACCCGCTGCCCGGGGAGGAGGCGGTTTTACTCCATCGAGAGATCGCAAAGACCGCGGCCGAGTTGGGGCCGATGGGTAGGATCTACTCGGGGCTGATGCACAACCTGGGGGAGTGCTGGGAGAAGCTTCAGGATCATCTCCTGGGGCCGGCCCTGAGACTGCCCGGGCCGGCTTTGTGGGGAGCCCTGGCCAGGTTCGGTCCGGCCGCCCTGGCCCCGGCCTCCTTGCTGGGGTCTCTGCTCGGCAAGCGCGGCGCGGCTCTGTGGGCGGGGCTGGCCGGGCACTCTCTCTTACCCATGGAAGCCCCCGGTTCTTCGGCCGTGGCATGTGTGCTCGGCTCGTTGGCCCACCGGGTGGGGTGGCCGATCCCCAGGGGAGGGTCGTCCTCCATCGCGGTGGCCCTGGAGAACAAGCTCCGGGCGGCCGGGGTGGAGATCGTCCTCAATCATCGGGTGCGGCAGATGCGAGACCTGCCTCCGGCCCGCGCCGTGGCTCTCGACCTTTCGGCAGGGCAACTCCTGGAGGTCGTGGGACCCCTACTAAAACCGGGGGTCAGACGCCAATTGGAGAGATATCGGTTGGGCCCCGGGGTCTACAAAGTGGACTACGCGCTAGCGGCCCCGGTGCCCTGGGAAGACCCCCGAGTCAGCCTGGCCGGCACCGTGCACATCGGTGGCTCCCTGCAGCAGATCAGCCGCTCGGAGCGGGCGGTTTGGCAGGGTCGTCCGGCCCCCGAGCCATTTCTTTTGGGAGTCCAGCCATCGCTCTTCGACTCCACCCGGGCGCCCCTGGGAAAGCACGTCTTCTGGGTTTACTTGCACACCCCCAACGGTTGGACCGGAGACTGCCTGGAGCTTTTGGAAGGGCAGATGGAGCGATACGCCCCGGGGTTTAAAGAGGTGGTGCTGGGCCGGGCTGTGCGGGGGGCGCTCGATTTCCAGGCCTACAACCCCAATTATATCGGCGGCGACATCCTGGGGGGCGCCAACAGCCTGAAGCAGATCGTGGCCCGGCCGATTCTCTCCACCGATCCTTACCATATAGGGGGCAACCTGTACTGCTGCTCGGCTTCAGTACCACCCGGCGGGGGAGTGCACGGGATGGCGGGCTTCCATGCTTTTCAAAGCATGGCGCGCAAAACATTCAGGATTCTTTGAGGTGCCCACCGGTTTACACTTCGGTAACGCTTGCAGCCATCAATTTTTATAAAACAGTAGGGAACATATCTAGGAGCCCTCACGTGCATATATCTTCCCGTCTTTCGCCCCCCATCATGAAGCCGAACCAGGCGCCCCCCACCGAGCAGCGACCGGTGGTGGACAACTATCACGGCCAGGAGGTGGTGGACAAGTTTCGCTGGCTGGAAGACGGCACTTCCGAAGAGGTCAAGAACTGGACCAAGCTGCAAAACGCCCATACCGACAGCGCACTCGCCGGGATCCCGGAACGGGAGCAGGTGGTTCAGCGATTGACCGAGCTTTTTTCCGGTGAGACGGCCACCGAGCCGTACCAAGTGGGGGGTAAAGAGTTCGTTTACAAGCGCGAAGCAGGCCAGAATCAATCGGCTCTTTTTATGAAGAACGAGGCCGGAGAGTTCGTGGCCGTCCTGGACCCCAACAAGTGGAGTGAGAAGGGTACCGAAGCTCTGGACTGGATGTACCACTCCCCCCAGGGCAAATACCTCGCCTACGGCCGTTCATCCGGTGGCGATGAATGGAGCCGCCTGCACATCTTGAATCTGGAGACCGGCCAGGAGACCGGCGAGGTGATCCCCCGCACCCGGGCAGCCAGTCTGGCCTGGAATTCCGATGAGTCGGGGTTTTATTACACCCGTTATCCCGAGCCCGGTTCGGTCCCCGAAGGCGAGGAGGACTACCACCGTCACGTCTTCCACCACACCCTGGGAGAGGACCCCGCCAACGATCCCAAGATCTTCGGGGAAGGTCTCCCCAAAGAGGCCTGGACCTCCATCTCCCTTTCCGACGATGACAAGAGCCTTTTGTTTTCGGTCTCCCAGGGCTGGACCCGCACCGATCTGCTGGTTCAGGACCTGGAAACCGGTGCCCGAACCGTGATCCACGAAGGCAAAGAGGGGCAATCCCAAGCTCAATTCATAGACGGTGGAAAGAAGCTTCAGGTGCTAACCACTCTGGATGCTCCCCGGGGCCGCCTGGTGGAAGTGGACCTGGCCAATCCAGGTGAGGAGAACTGGGTGGAGTTGCTGCCTCAAGATGCCGAAGCCACGCTGCAAGGGGTGGAGCGGGTGGATGGCAAGGTCTACGCCAACTACCTGCGCGACGCTCACTCCGAGGTGACCGTCTTCACCCCCGCAACAGAGGGCTCGAAACTGCAGTCTCAAGGCAAGGTTGAGTTGCCCGGCATCGGTACGGTCTCCGGGATGCAAAAGACCGAGGACGGGAAGCTACGCTTCCAATACACTTCCTACAACTTCCCCCACGCCACTATGGAACTGGACCCGGCGAGCAGTAAGCCGGAGGTCAAGTCGCAGAACGAAGTACCCTTCGATTTCAAAAATTACGATGTGAAGCAGGAGTTTTTCCGCTCGGTAGACGGCACCAAAGTGCCCATGTTTATCGTGCACAAGAAGGGGCTGGAGCCCGACGGCAACACGCCCACCTTGCTGTACGGCTACGGCGGCTTCGACGTCAGCCTGACTCCCGGTTTTTCCAAGTCCACCGCCCACTGGCTAGAGCAGGGCGGGATCTACGCCGTGGCCACTTTGCGCGGGGGGGGAGAGTACGGAGCCGATTGGCACGAGGCGGGCATGCTGGAGAAGAAGCAGAACGTCTTCGACGACTTCATCTCGGCCGGACAACACCTGATCACAGCCGGCTACACCAAACCGGAGAAGCTCGCCGTGGCCGGTGGCTCCAACGGCGGACTGCTCACCGGGGCGGCGCTCACCCAGGCTCCCGAGCTGATGGAAGCCGCGGTGGTGGCGGTACCTTTGTTGGACATGGTACGCTACGACGAGTTCGGCATCGCCAAGCTCTGGAGAGCCGAATACGGTTCCTCCACCAACGAATCTCAATTCGAGTACATCCGGGACTACTCTCCCTACCAAAACGTGGAGTCTAAGCTGGAGCGTCTGGGCCAGCCGTATCCCGCCACTCTGCTGATGGCCGGTGAGAAAGACAGCCGGACCGACCCGCTCCACGCCCGCAAGATGACCGCCGAACTCCAATTGGCTCAGGGAGCCGACCAGGCCCACGCCCCGATCCTGCTTCGAGTAGAAGCCGATGCCGGTCACGGAGCGGGTAAGCCCATCGGCAAGCTGGTGGAAGCCGAAGCCGACAAGTGGATCTTCCTGCAAGAGCAGTTGGGGATGCTGAACGACTAACGTCTCCATGGTCATCCTGGAGTGGGTCGCCACCTTTTTCGGTGTGCTCTCGGTCTACTTGCTGACCGTGGGTCGGGGGCTGGGTTGGCCCCTGGGCTGCGTCTGGATCGTCTTGACCGGCTACGTTTACTGGGACGGAAATATTCTGGGCTCGGCTTCGTTGCAGCTTTTTTTTCTGCTCACCCAGTTGCTCGGTTGGTGGCGCTGGCAGCGGGGTAACGAACCGGACCTGCGGGTGAGCAGCAGTTTTCTGAGCAATCGTCAGAGGGTGTTTGTGCTGCTGACATTGCTGCTCTGCGGCCTGGGGGTGGCGGTGCTGTTGGAGCACCTGGGCAGCCGCAGCGTGTGGATGGACAGCTTTGCCACCGTGGGAAGTGTCTTTGCCCAGACCTTGATGGTGGGAGGCAAGCGGGAGTGTTGGCTGGTCTGGCTGGCCGTGAATCTAATCTACGTGGCCCTGAACTTTAGCCAGCAGATCTGGGGATTTTTCATCCTCTACGCCCTCTTCTGCGGACTCTCCGTGCACGGTTGGCGCCAGTGGACCAGGGACCACGCGGAATAAACGAGAATGGACCTGCTGCCGTATGGATACCGCACAGAAATTCAGCTTAGGCAGTCTGGTTTCAGCCAACCTCACGACCTACCCCAGTGAAGTCTCGATCTCTGTCAAGGGAAGAGGGATCTTCTGTAATATCAGCATGGAGTTTTCGTTTGCCAACGATGAACCCAACCTGGGGCGGCTCTTCACGGTAGACCGACCCTGGAACGCGGTGCTGGTGGGGGTTTGGCTCAACGGCGAGTCCACTCCCAGAGCGGAAGGCCAGGCCGAGAAGCCCTCTCTGCCCGGGGGGCTCCGCTCGGGGGCGGAGGAAGCCTTTCAAGACGGCAAGCCCGAGATCGTCAGTTGCTACATCGAGCCTGGCTGTAGCTTGCGTTCCATCACCCTGGAGTTCCTGATGGCCTGCGACGTCTTGTGGCACAAGAGCGCCTTCAGCTTCCTCTCCCAGGCCCACCGGGTGGATGTCACTTTCGACGTAACCTGGGACCTGACCGGCCTGCCTGGAGCCCGGCTGGAGTGCGCCGGGGCGGCTTCTGAAGGACGGTTTTCGAGTCTCGACGGGGCTCGCCAGAACTGGAGCGAGAAGCTTACCTTGCTGCAGCAGGGGGAAGCCGGACTTGTTTTGGCCCTGGATGAAAAAAAGGCCGCCTCCATCTGTCTTCACACCAAGGCCCCCTCCGATGCCCACGGCTGCGGTGCGGTGGTGGTGGTGGCTCCGGTCCGGCCGCAGCTCATCCGCAAGCCGGTTCGAGTGGCGGTGGTGGTGGAGGTGCGCAACCCCCAGGACAGCCTAGCCACCCGAGATTTGGTGGATAGTCTCTCCAGTGCCTTGAACCCCACCGACCAGCTCTCCATCTTCCTGTTGGGTTCTTCAGTGACCCGCAAGTTGCTGGATTGGAAGCCGGCTGCGGAGTTGCAAGAAGCCGACCTGGGCCAGCTTCTGGACCCTTCCCTCATGGGCCGTGCCCAGTATTTCTGGGAGGGCTTTCAGCGGGTTCTGGACGATTGCCAGGACGCCACCCACGTCATCCTCTCCTCGCCCGGACCTTCCGAGCCTTCGCCCGACGATCTGGTCTGCCGTCTACCGGTCTTCTCTCTGGCCGTGGGGCGCAAGCCGAGTATGCCGCCGCTTGAGGATCTGGCTACTCGGACCGGTGGATTCTTGAGTGAGCAGGGGGTCGACGGCTTGGACACCTTCCTGCAGCGATTGATCATCCGGCTGAGCCCCCCGCTGCTCAAAGATTTTCGCCTGGAAGGCTGGGGCCTGGAGAAGGAGTATCCGCCCGGGGTCACCCAGGTTTACACCGACAAACCCACCCTGATGTTGGGGCTCTACGACGGCCTGCTACCCCAGACCGTGACCCTGGCGGGCCTCTCACCGGCCGGTCAGAAATTGGCCCAGCGGGTGCGGGTGGAGGAGTTTACCGGCTTTAGTTTGCTTCCGCTGTTCGAAGAGAGAGCGCGCTCGTCGGTCACCGAGAGCGGTCCGGTGAAGGCTCGTTGGGTCACCGACAAGTTCATCCTCTTTGAAGCGGTTCGTCCGGTACCGCTGGAAGAAGCCTTTCTCATCGCGGAAGACCCGGACGGTAGAGATGACGGGATGGGGCCGCCCGCCATCGATATGGTAGACGCCGCGGTCGACTCGTTTGAGGTGGGCACCGACCTTTTCCCGGCTTCGGCAGGGGAAACTCTGATCGGAGACCCCTTTTCGGGCTCCTCTCAAGATGGGAGTTCCACCATCGGTGAAGATTTCTTCAAGACCGGAGCCCCCAGCTTTGAAGTCGACGATGATCTGTTTAGTCAGGAACCGCTGTTTACCGAAGATCAGGTCATGGACTTCGGTTCTGAAGAGCAGAGTCCATCGGTTGAGAGCGAGGCCGAGACCCCCGAGAGTGAAACCGGACCTTCGTCGGGTGAACTCGAGCCCGGGGACATTCCATCCTCCGATACTATCGGCTGGGACGTTCGAAAAACTGCCGCGAAGACTGAGGAGCCGGAACCAGAGCCGGAACCAGAACCAGAACCAGAACCGGGGTTAACCTTTGGAAGTGACGAGCCGATCGACGACTTCGGATTTGGAGATGATCTTTTTAGCCAGCCGGATACCGACGACCGCTCCACGGTTGCCGTAGACTTTCAGATTCCGGATTGGATCAAAAAACTCTCAGGGTTGGCGAATACCGAGATGAAAGAGTGGCTCTGCTCCTGTCCCATCGATGAACTCGCGCTGGCTCTGGTCGATACCGATCGAAGCCTGGCCGATACCTTTCTTTCCAAACTCGAGGGACCGCGCAAGACCGCGGTGGAGTTGCAGATGGAATGGGGCAAACTGCTCCCCAAGGAAGAGCGCGAGAGCGCCGGGCTGTCTCTGGAACGAAGACTGGAAAAACTAGAAGCCTGAGGTCTCGGCCACGACCAGGTCGGTCCAGGGGTTGAGAGGCTGACTGCGAGCCTGGGGCCCTCCGAGCAGACGATGGTGCAGGGCTTCAAAGCCGGCCCAACGGAGCATATCGGCGATGTCTTCCAGATTGTCGGAGGAAAAGTCCGCAACCGCCTCTTGGGCAATCGCTTGCGAGGTCAAAGCCTGCACTTCGTTGTGGTCTCCAGCCATCACGAAGGCGCTCAAGAATAAAACTGAGGTCAGGTAGCTCTGGAAGGAGTCCAGGGCCGGACCCAGACCCGTTTCCACCCTTTGGATCTTGTGGAGCGCGGTGGCGTAATCTCCACAACCCAGAAGGGAAACGCAAGCTTCGAACTCCGGCCAGAAGTCGAGATCCTGGGGTTCCGCCGGATTCCACTGGGAGCGGTTGCCCGCAAAGGGGGAGAAGAACGCCCCTCCGTCCTCGGGCAGGCACTCCACCTGCTGGAGCCAGGCCCGGTAATCCAGGGCTAGAGGAGAGTCGGGCGCCAGGGGATTGCGGTTCAGTAGGTCGCTAAATTCAAGGAAGACGCTTTCGCACTGGGTGTAGTCGCCCTGTTTGAAAAAAGTCAGGGCCAATGCGTTTCTGGTGAGGAGAAGCCTCTGGGGGTCGTGAGTTCGATAGTTGATCTCTTGAAACTCCCGGGCGGCGCGCAAAAACAGACCTTCACCGAGCAGGGTGAAAGCCTCTTGCATCTGCTGAGACCACTCCCCTTCCTCCAGAACTTCCTCGGTCTGGTAAGTGGCTTGCGGAGTCTCCTCGCTAGCAAACAGAGCCGCGTTGTTCACCCATTCCCCTTTCTGAAAGACAGTGAGAGCAGCCAGCAGGTGGTGCCGCTGTAGAGCTTCACAAAGCTCAACCGGTACGGCGTTGGGGGCCGGGGGGAGGGGAGAGTTCTGCACCATTTCCCCGTAGGTCCTGACATCTCCGGCCTGCAGATAAGCCAGCGCCATGAGGTTCCACAAGTAAAAGCTGTGGGGTGCGTTGTTGTCGAAATCACGTCCGTAACGCGCTTCCAGGTCGGCGTCTCTTCCGGCCAGAGTCGCCTCCACCACGAAGCCCCAGTCGACGGCATTTTCGGCTCGTTCTAGTTGGAGCGATAGACCGTTCCCAGACCCGCTCCAGTTGTTGAAGTCCCACCAGGCTTTCTCCAGATCGATCAACATGGATTGGCGGGGGTCCCCCGGGGAGAGCTGCAGGTCGAGGTAGCGCACAGGATCGAAATCAAGCGGTGCGCTCTGGGCCTGGGCCCACAACCGGTTCGCGACCTCCGGATAGCCCC
Source organism: Vulcanimicrobiota bacterium (assembly GCA_041676625.1). GTDB lineage: Bacteria > Vulcanimicrobiota > Xenobia > Xenobiales > JADMJV01 > JAEXNA01. Next base: position 10,848 of record JBAYRN010000035.1, on the reverse strand, counting down.
CTGAGGCCGCCGAAATGGAAAGCAGAAACAAGTTGAGGCGCTGGTTGCCCAGGTCCCCGGCCTTTTCCAGCCTGGCGGCCAGGAGCTTCTGGGCCTGAACCCAGTTGGCCATCGACATCTCTTCCAGGGCCGTACTCAGGGTGTTATCAAGCGGAACTTGGTTCACCGTTGATCCATTCTTGAAAGGCCCTGAGTAGTCCTCGGTGTCTACCTGGTAGAAGGAGCTTGCCCGGCCAGGCCATAAAACGGGCCCTGTGAAAAAGCTTCCATTCGCCATCTCAATCCCTCACGGTGGCACCGATATCCCGGCGGAGTTTCAGCCTTACCTGTTAGCAACCCCCGAATGCATGGTTGAGGATGTGGACCATCTGACGCGGGAGATCTGTGGGGTTCACCCTGGCCTGGTGGTCCACTACCTGGATTTCTCGACCAGCCGAACCTTCGTGGACCTCAACCGTCCCCCGGATTGGGTCGGGGAGAAATACCCCGACGGGGTGGTCAAACGGATGACTCACCTGGGCCGTCCGGTGTTCCGGGAGTTTCCCTCCGATCCCGAGGTCCGACTCGTTCTAGATCGTTTGTACTACCCTTATCACAACGTCCTGCGGGACATCACCCAGGATCCGGGTGTGAAGCTGACCATCGACATCCACTCCATGGCAGCCCGGGGACTGCCTACCTCTCCTGATGCCCCGGGTCGGGAGCGCCCTCCCATCTGCCTGGGCCACCGGGGAGGCACCACGGCAACGCTGGAGATGGTACAGACTCTCTTAGACGTCATGTCCACGGTCTATGAAGTCTCCCCCCGGGACATCTGGGTCGATAACCCCTTCAACGGAGGCTACATCACCAAGCAGTACGGAAGCCTGCATAACAATCTCATTCAGATTGAATTTTCCCGGGGCTTTTATATGCCGGACCAGGCAGGTAGACCCGAACCGGAGCTCCCTCCCGAGGAGATCGTCCGCTGGAGGGAGCGCTTTGAGGAAACCCTGCGGGGGCTTGCCAACACCAAGATCTTCCGGTAGTAATATACAATCCCTATGTCACCTGCCGTGCCAGGAGTCCACAAGCCGGTAGCAAAGGCGTATGTTTCGGGGGGTCTGTGCGCGAACAAGCTCACAACAGCAAATAAAGGAAAATAGATTTCATTGGTAACCGTTAAAGAACGAACCCAGCCCGAATGGCAAGCTCTCAAGCCCAGGTGGCAGAAAGTCACTAAAGAAGGGAAAATCTTGCTCCGCCTTCTCTCTTTGTTTTATTTGCCGACCCGCCTGACCCCTCTGCGCGAGGCTTTGAAGCGGCTCAAGGAAGTGGCCCGGGAGCACCGCATGCGAGGGCCCTTTGAGTTCGACATTCCGGAAGCGCTTCACGAATTGGAAGAAGCTGAACTGGTGATCCAGGAGAAGAACGCCTACCGCCTACCTCACGAATTGAGAGAAGAGGTCACCGCGGAGCTGTTGAAGTCAGAACAGTTGCAGGCCTACTTCAAAGCCCTCCCCAAGGCCAGCAGTCTGACCAAGGCGCTGCGCAGCTTTCCCGAGGCGGTTCGGGATTTCCGGTTGGATCTCTATCGGGGCGATCGCCAGGAGTTCTGCCTTTCTCTGGCCGACCTGGTCAAGACCTTTCCCGACGACTACGAAAAGGTACTGCCCCTCTGCCGGGTGGCCGCCGGACACCACTCCGCCGATTGGCTCGACCACATCGAAAGCGGGATCCGAGCCCTATTGGTCCAGGGGGTGGTTCTGAAAGGGAGTCAGCGTCTGGAGCCGGGCCCCAGCGTGAGCCAGTGGCTGAGCAAAAACTCCACCACCAACCGGACTTTTCGCCAACTTTACCTGGAGCAGATGTTCCTGACCGGAAGCAGCAAGGTCAAGAACCTGGTGAAGGAGGAACCCGCCTGCCCGGCCCACGCCGGCTGGTACGAGTTTTCCAAAGGGCGTTACGCCAAGGCCCGGATGCTCTTCGAAGAAGGCCTGGTGGCCTCCCAAAGAGAGACTTCGGGCAAGGTTTCCCTGGTGGGCTACCCCGGGTTTCTCTACCCTCTCACCCTGGTCAAAGCGGAGAAGTATGAACAGGCTCGACGCTACCTCAACGGCTTGCGCGGTCTGGACATGAAGGCGTTGCTGTGGTTGACGGAGATCCGCCAACGCGGTGGCATCGGAGAGCCCCTGTGGCTGCCCAAGCTGCGAAAACAGGACCCTTCTACCACCGGCACCGAACTCCTCAACTGCGTGCTGTGTCTTTATTGGGCCGGCCTGGAGGAGGCCACGGAGTTTATCCCGCGTCTGGACGATCTGATGACCAAGGCCCGCATCGGGGGGTTCGATTGGGTGGCCGAAGAGTGCCAGGTTTTGATCGAGACTTTGAAGGTTCAGCTTCCCGGAGCTGAAACCGGCGGCCGCACTCCCTCGACCGCGCTGCTGGAGGTGATGCAGCCCACCGAAGCATGGCGCCGCACTTTAGACGCTCTGCGCCAGGTGGCCCAGGAGATCGGCCCCCAGACCGATGAGCGGGTGATCTGGCGGATCGAAGACGAAGCCGGCCAGTTTTCCGTGAAACCGTTGCTACAAAAGAAATCCAAGCGGGGGGGGTGGACCACCGGGCGGGAGCTTTCTCCCGTTCGCATCCTGAATAAGCACGGTGACTGCCTGCTGGAGCAAGATCGCTCTGCTTTGCGGACCCTGGTTCAGGGCCTGGACGCCTATCGAGTGGGAGACGAAACGACCTTGGCCGAGCTGGTAGGTCACCCCTACATTTTCTGGGAGGACCGCCCGGATATGAAAGTGGAGGTCGATAAGGGGGCACCGGAGTTGCGGGTGTTGCAGCAGGGCGAGCACATCGTGATTGACATTCAACCCGTGCTCCCTTACTTCTCGGCCGACGTGGGAGTGCTGTCCGAAGGCTCTCACCGGGTTCGGGTTTACCGCCTGAGCGAAGCCCAGAAAGCGATCGCCCAGGTGCTGGGCAAAGGCTTCCGGGTACCTTCCGAAGCCCTCGAAGATATTTCGGTTACGGTGGAAGCGCTCTCTCCGGTGATCGGGGTTCAGTCCGAGTTCGGAGGCAACTTCGCCGGGGCCAAGCCGGTGGATACCGCGAGCGACCTGCACCTCTTTGTGCTGCCTCATAACCTGGGTCTCAAGTTTGAAACCCGCATCCTACCGCTGGGTGAAGAAGGTCCCCTTATGCGACCCGGCCAGGGAGGGCGCACGGTGGTGGCTGAAACCAAAGACGGTCGGCTGCAAACGGTGCGGGATTTCGATCAGGAGATCGCCAATCACGCCCTCTTTCTCCAACGCTGCCCCAGTTTGCGAAAGCACAGTATGGGCGGATTCGATTTCGTGGTGGAAGATCCGGTGGACTGCCTGGAGATTCTGGACGCTCTGGCTCAGAGCGAAGACATGGATATCACCTTCCACTGGCCGGAAGGAAAATCCATGTCGGTGAGCCGGGCTGCCGAACCAGCCGAGTTTACCATGAAGAAGAGCAACGACTGGTTCGCGGTGGAAGCCACCATGAAAGTGGACGAAGACACCATTCTAGACGCTCAGGAACTCCTGGAGGCCTATCGCAACGGTCACGGCCGTTTCTTGTCGCTGGGTCACGGTCGTTTCGTAGCTCTCACCGAGAAGATCAAGAAGCAATTGGAGCGCCTCAGCGATCTCTCCAACCAAAACGGTGAAGAGTTGGCTCTGCACCCTCTGGCGGCCATGGCCTGTTTCGGCACCGACGACCAGGGCGTCAAAGGCGACCGAAGCTGGAAAGATCTCCGAGAAAACGTGAGCAAGGCCATGGAGAGCGTGCCTCGCACTCCCTCTACTCTGCAGGCCAACCTGCGGGACTACCAGCAAGTCGGTTTTCAATGGATGTCCCGTCTGGCCCAGGCCGGTATGGGGGCGTGCCTGGCCGACGACATGGGTCTGGGTAAGACCCTGCAGGCCCTCACCACCATCCTCACCCGAGCCAGCGCCGGTCCTACCCTGGTGATCGCTCCGACCTCGGTCTGTCCGAACTGGGTGGACGAGGCTCGCCGGTTTGCCCCCTCCTTGAATCCGCTGCTGTACGCCGAGGGAGACCGAGAGACCATCGTGGCCGAGGCTGGACCGTTCGACCTGGTGGTGGTGAGCTACGGCTTGATGACCCGGGAGACGGAGAGGTTCTGCAGCCGTACCTGGCAGACCCTGGTGCTCGATGAGGCCCAGGCCATCAAGAACTATCAGACCAAACGCTTTCAAGCGGTCACTGAGATCCCCGCAGAGTTTCGTCTGGCCACCACCGGTACTCCCATCGAGAACAACCTGGATGAACTGTGGACTCTCTTTCACTTCCTCAATCCGGGCTTATTGGGGGGGCGCGATCTGTTTACCAAGCGCTTCTCCAATCCCATCGAAAATGGGAGCGACCCGAGAGCCCGGGCGCGACTGCGAGATACCGTCAAGCCGTTTATCTTGCGCCGTTTGAAGAGCGAGGTGTTGCACGAACTGCCGCCCCGCACCGAGATCACCCTGCGAGTGGAGATGGAGAAAGAGGAGAAGGCCCTCTACGAAAGCTTGCGTCGCAAGGCGGCCGAGCGGTTTGAGAACGACAAGGAGAAGAAGGACACGCTGGCCGTACTGGCCGAGCTGATGAAGCTGCGCCGTCTCTGCTGTCACCCCGACCTGGTGGTGCCCAACGCCGAAGTGGAGGCCTCCAAGCTGGAAGCCTTCAAGGAGTTGGTGGAAGAGCTGCTGGAGAACGGTCACAAGGCGCTGGTCTTTAGTCAGTTTGTCGATGTGCTGGGGATTTTGCGCACTCACCTGGACCGCATGGGGGTCTCCTACCAGTATCTGGATGGGGGAACTTCCTCCAAGGAGCGAGCCAAGCGAGTGGCCGAGTTCCAAGCCGGCGAAGGCGACCTGTTCCTGATCAGCTTGAAAGCCGGTGGTACCGGCCTGAACCTGACCGCCGCCGACTTCGTCATCCACTACGACCCCTGGTGGAACCCGGCGGTGGAAGATCAAGCCTCCGACCGCGCCTATAGGATGGGACAGACCCGTCCGGTCACCGTTTATCGACTGGTGGCCAAAGGAACCATCGAGGAGAAGATCGTGGAACTGCATCGCAGCAAACGAGACCTGGCCAGCAGCCTGTTGGAAGGGACCGATACCGAGACCCGGCTGGACTCAGAACAGTTGGTGGCACTCTTGCAAGGCTCAGACGGGGCATGAGCTTGCATGGATGGGAGTAGTGTAGGCCAGTGGTTCAGGCGGTATTTCAGGGAGACACCCTGGACCGCCTGGCTGGTGTGTTTGAATCTCCTCACCTGGCTTCTGGCCTTCTTCCGCTTTCCTGAACTGGCGACGACCCTCACTGGAGAATTAGGAATCCAGACAGCCTGGGTTTGGCTCACCTATCCTCTGTACACGCCCCACGCGGTCCACTGGTTGCTGCTCCTGCTCTATGTCTTTCACTGGATCAGCTCTTCTTTGGAGCGGACCTGGGGTAGCGAGAAGTTCGCCCGGGTTTTCGTGGTGGTCACGCTGCTGAGTGCCCTGGGTCTCTGGTTGGGGAGGGCTATCGAGTTTCAGAGCTTGAGCCCCCGAGTGGACATGACGCCGATGGGGATCGGGCTACCCCTGATCACGATCTTTATGCTCTGGGGCGCCTTGAATTCGGGAGCTACCGTCCTGGCTTTCTTCGTCATTCCGGTCCGAGCCAAATATCTGGCCTGGGCGGCCACCGCGATTTCCTACTTTTCCCTGGCCGGGTATTACGGGCTGATCGGACCGGGCTTCGTGGTGGCAGTCGCCGGGTTGGGATGGAGTTGGGCTCGTCGTGGTACGGCCCGTCCGGCCAAGAGCGTCCGAAAGACCATCAGTGAACGCTTCGAGGAGCGAAAGCGAGCCCGTCGTAAGTCGCGCTTTAAGGTTGTGGAGGGATCTTCCAATCCCTTACCGGAAGCCAGGGTCCCGGATCTCAAAGCGCTTAAGACCGAACCCGTGGCGCCTCAAAAAACGGTGGACGAAGCCGAGCTCGACCGGATCCTGGACAAGATCCGCTTCGAGGGCATGGAGGCTCTAACTGCCGAAGAGAAAGAGACTCTCGATAGCCAGAGCAAGAAGCTCAACGAGCAGTAGTCTCTACTTGATCTTGATCCCCATCAAGACCCCGGCCGCAAATCCCGCCAGTTGAGCCGAGAGATCAGCCACGGCAAACTGAATGAAACCTCCAGCCACCTCCGCCCCGTCTTCCAGGCTGGTGGAGACCGCACCCCAATCCACGGTGATGTAGCCTGCGTGCATGAGCCCGGCCAGCAGTAAGATGATCAAGCCAATGATGAGTAGGGCCAGCTTGGCGGTGAATCGGAGGGCTACCCCCACGGCGATGCCGGCCAGGGTGCCGCCCCCCAGGGAGAGCAAGAATACAGGGTCGATGAGCTGTTCGATGACCCCTCCTAACTCCACAACGCTTGCTCTTTTTCCGAGAGCATGCGCATGCGGTGGATGGTTTTGTCCACGCCGGCCACGTAGAGCGTGGAGGTGGCTGTTGAAAACGCCATGCTGCAGAGCCAGGCTTCACTGAGGGGAAAGCACGCGGTCTCCCGGAAGTTGTGCATGTCCCACAACCGTACCGTGCGATCGGCAGCACAAGAGAGGAGCGAATCAGAGTCTTCGGTGTATAAGACGTCCCACACCATGGCTTCGTGCCCCTTTAGGCGGCGAAATTCATCACCCCGCTTGACATCGAAGACCCGCAACAACATGTCTCCACCTCCGGTGGTGAGGAAGCGACCGCAACACGAGAATCGGGCCACCTGCACCGGCCGGTGATGGCCCTCGAAGGCCCGTACCCGGCGACCCGTTTTTAGATCCCAGATGCTGGCCGAGCGGTCGTTGGAAGCCAGAGACATGAGTCTTCCCGAGGGGCTGAACTCGATTCGGTTGACCGAGGCGTCGTGGGCCCTCAAGATCTTTTTCTTGCCCTTAAAGATCAGACTCCTCAGTTCGACCCGCCCGTCATACAGACCGCAAACCAGGTAGTTTCCGTCGGGGGTAAAGGCCAGGCTACTGACCGGGGGGGCTCCGCTACGGATGGTGCCTTCCGGCTTTCCGGTGGAGAAATCCATGAGATCGATCTGACCGCCCACCACCGATACGGCCAGCCATTTGTCTTCGGGATGGATAGCGATGTCGATGATCTCCCGCTCCATCTCCACGGCGCCCATGCATCGCTCCTGCTGCAGAGACCAGAGTCTGAGCTGGCCGGATTTATCGGCCGAGGCCAGGAGTTTGCCGTCGCTGGTCAGGCGAATGCGCAGGATTCCCTGACGATGCCCGTCCCAGGACGGCAGTTGCTCCCAGGCCACCCCTGAGATGGGGGCCTGGACGTCGGGGGCGGGGAGAAGGTTCAAGAGGGCATGAGCCGAGGCGGGGCGCTTTTCGCTGGTCAGAGACAGGGTTTGAGCCAGGGCCGTGACGGTGGCGTTACTCACCGCCGCACCTTTGTGAGTCGGAGGAGGCAGGCGAGAACCTTTGGTGCGTTCGATGGCGTCGGGTGGCGGTGACCCGGTGAGCAGTTCGTACAAGGTGGCGCCCACGGCGTATAGGTCGTTGGCCGGATCGGGTACCGATCTGCTCTGGTACTGCTCCGGCGGGGCGTATCCAGGGGTGAGAAAGCGGGGAGACTTCTGCCCTTTGGTGAGATAGTGGTTGACCGCTCCGAAGTCCAGCAAGATGAGGAGCCCATGGTTGGTGAGGAACAGATTCTCGGGCTTAATATCACCATGCACGAGCCCCGAAAGATGGATCGTCTCCAGGGTGTGGGCCAGGCGGCGGATCAGCCATAGGGCCAGCTTTTCGCCCAGGGCCTGGTGGCGCCTGAGGATCTCTTCCAGGGTCGCTCCCTGGAGCAGTTCCATGACTAGAAAGAAGCCTCCATTTTCCGGGAAAAGGTCATACACTTTCACTATCCCGGGGCGCTCGAACCGTTCGAGGACCTTGAACTCTTCTTCAAATTGAGTCTTCAGCACGGAGAGGGCGGCGTGGTCGTTGTCGAGGGCTCGTATTTGGTAGCTGGTCTCTTCCCGGACGCAGCCCAGGGGAAAGAATTCCTTGATGGCCAGTTCCTGACCGATGCGCGTGTCGGTGGCCGAATAGATGAGGCCGAACGAACCGCACCCGATCATTTCGTTCAGGGTGTAGTCACCCTTGGCGAGTTGGGTGCCGGGGGGCAAGGGAACACGCCCTTCCATTTCAAGCTCGGAGACTTTCCGGTGCTCGGGAAGGGAACCCAAAAGCTCGGAGAGGTCGTTCAAGGTTTGCTCTCCGGACCTAACCAGCTATCCCATTTGGCTTTGGCTTCTCGGGTGGCGTCTCGAAAAGCCAGCTTGCCTTCGGGGTGAGCTGGCAGTTCCAGGACCAGGGTTTTTTCCGAGACCTGGCCCAGCCGGGAGTAGAGGATTCTGTATTCGCGACCGTTTTGCAACTGCTCCAGCAGAGAAAGGGGTGAAGACTGGGGAAAGCGGGTGTCATCGATCGCGATCAACTCGTCTCCCGGGGCCAGGCCTGCCCGGGCTGCCGGAGAGTCTTTGAAGACCTTGCTGATGACCGCTCTCCCAGCGGAGGAAAGTTCGATCCCAAGGGTTGGTTTGAGATCGGGATCCTTGGGCTTCCAGGTCAGTTGCCAATAGTTCAGGGCCTCTTCCAGGGGAAGCTCTTCGGTGGAATCGAGGGCCAGCCTAAAGAACGGCCCCAGATCGGCTCCGGCGACTTCAGAGGCCAGGCTTTGAAACTCTGCCTCGGTGAAACCGTCTTTCTGAAACCTGGTGTAAGCCTGGCGCATCAGATCGTCCAGGCTCTTTTTGCCGCTGGTATGTTTACGGATCTCGGTGTCCAGCAACCACCCCACCACGGCTCCTTTGTTGTAGTAGCTGATGTTGGAGTTGTGCAGATCGTCGGTGGGTTGATAATGTCTGATCCAGGCGTCGAACGAGGAATCGGCCAGGGTGATGTGGCGGCGCCCGGGGGTCTGTTGCAGGTCGTTGAGCTGCAGAGAGAGGGCCTCCAGATACTCTTCTCGGGTACTGAGTCCGGCTTTTCGCACCAGGAGATCATCGTAGTAAGAGGTGATCCCTTCGGCAACCCAGAGCGAGCGGGTGTAGTTTTCGTTTTCCAGATCGAAGGGTCGCAGGGCCCGTGGTCTCAACTGCTTTATATTCCAAGTGTGAAAGTATTCGTGAGAGATCAAGCTCAGCCAGCTCAGGTAGTCCTTGCGCTTTTGGGTGGCGAAGCGGTTGGTCACGACCACCGTACTGTTGCGGTGCTCCAGACCGCCCCGGGCACCCGTGATCAGGTTTAAAATGAGGTACCGATCGTACGGCACGCTGCCCCAGAAGTCTTGAATGGTCTCCAGGAGTTTGGCGGTGTCTCGAAGCGACTTCTGGGTGTCCCAGTATCGGTAGTCTCCACCCTGGACGAGTAGGTGAGGCAGACCACCGGCGGTGAAGGGGTGCGATTGGAGATCTCCCAGCAGAAACGGTGAGTCCACCAGTTCGAGGTAGTCGGCTGCCACGAAGCGGGAGCCCTCTTTGGCCAGGCCGCTGTAGACCGGGTCGCCGGTGACAAACTCGACCGCGTAAGGAAGAGCCTTCATCTCGTCACTCTGCAAGGGTGCTGGTGCCAGGAAGGTAGCCGCCCCCACCACCAGGCTCAGTTCGGGAGTGAAGTAGTTGGTGCGGACCGTCATTTCGTGCCCGTACACGTCATACTCCAACCGAATGGGTTCACCGCTCTCAACCCCTTTGACGAGCCAGCGGGTCTTGGAGGTTTTTTCGATGGTGGCACCCTGGTTGAGGAGCCGAACCTCGCTCAGAAAGCGAGAATAATCTCTCACCTTATAGGACCCCGGGGTCCACACGGCCAGGGCGAGTTCCCGCCGTTCACCCACAAAAGCCTCCGGGGGAAAGGTGGCCTTCACGGTCATAGTGTGGTTCTTCAGTCCGTCGAGGCTCACCACGTACTCCACCGCCGGCTGCGCATGAACTGCCGACAGCAAAACCAGAGTCAGAAAAAGGGTGGTCAGGATTCGGGATGCGCCTCGGCTAAACTGGATTCTCATATTTTGGACCTACTTCTAATTTGATATTAAGGTGATTTCATGGACCTGAGCCAATGGCTCGCCCTCGCCTTGGGGGAAAGTCACCCTGGAGAGTCTGATGGGGAAGTACCCCGGTTTCTCTACGAAAATCTCGAACCAGGCCGGGCTTTCACCTTTGAACCGGCCATGGTAGGCGTAGTCGGATTGTCCTCGAGAAAGCTCAAGGGTCACCCGCATACGGTGGGTAGGAAACTTTAGAGTAACCTCGATCGGCTGGTCGTCTTTCCACTCTCCATCGAGGACGACCCGGCCGCTGATATGGATATGGGAGTAGTCATCGCCCTGGGGCACCGACTCGGGGGAGAAAACCCATTTTAGTCGCTCCATGAACGAAGCATCTCGGGCCGGGGTGACGGACTGCAAGCCACGCTCCACGTACTTGATCAGCGTCTCGGGTTCCGGCTCCGGCTCCGGTTCCGGTTCCGGCTCCGGCTCCGGCTCCGGCTCCGGCTCCGGCTCCGGCTCCGGCTCGGGTTCAGGTTCCGGCTCGGGTTCCGGTTCGGGCTCCGGTTCGGGCTCCGGCTCCGGCTCCGGCTCCGGCTCCGGCTCAGGCTCAGGCTCAGGCTCAGGTTCTGGTTCTGGCTCCGGCTCGGGTTCAGGCTCAGGTTCTGGCTCCGGCTCCGGCTCTGGTTCTGGCTCCGGCTCGGGTTCAGGTTCAGGTTCCGGTTCGGGTTCCGGCTCAGGCTCTGGTTCGGGCTCCGGTTCCGGTTCCGG
>JBAYRN010000034.1:0-44672 GCA_041676625.1 Vulcanimicrobiota bacterium | reverse complement strand
TTACTCCGAGGAAAACCTGGAAAAGTATGCAGACCTGAGGTTGCGGCTCCAGAGACTCTGGAGCGCCCCCCTCAAGGCTCTGATCTCCGAACCTGAAGAATAAAAACTTCAGATCCAGTCGGGCAGAAAAAAGAGCAGGTCGAAGTACTTTCGGGAGACTTCAAGCCCGGTGGCAAACGGGAAGTACAGGGCAAATCCGCCCAGGTAGACGGCAGCCAGCAACCAGGCCCGCCAGCGACCTTCACCCAGGGCATCATCAAAGTTTGCCAGATCAGCAAAGCACTTGCCTATCAAGAGCGCCATGATGGGTACCTGGGGAAGCACGTAGTAGAAGAAGCCACCGGTGGTGGAGGCCGCCCAGGGGAGCCACTGCCCGAACCACAAAAGAACCAGAGCCCCGCCCACCAGGTCTCGTTTTTGAACCAACCCGGCGTAGGCCCGTTCGAGTAAAAGGATCGTGAAGGCCCACCAGGTGGTCCACACCCCCAGCGAACAGATCCCCACCACTCGAGCGCCTTCCTGTTCGAATAAGATCCAGATCGGCCTGAAGACCAGAGGCCACTGCCAGAACTGGCTCTTGTAGCCGTGCACGAATTCGGCGGCGTTGTACCGGAACTTCACCATTCTCTCACCCTGGCTGAGAATCGTCTTGAAGGTCTCCAGGGTAAAGCCATCCAGCAAGAAGAGATGCAGATAAGAGAGGAAGAAGCCCAGTGGGACCAGCAGGAGGCACCAGAAAAAGTAGCGCTGGCTCTTGTGCCAGTTTATCTCATCGAGATTGTGATAGCGATCCAAAAAAAGGCAGGCTAGAAGGCAGCCAAAGACGGTCAGAATTCCACTCCATTTGCAACCGCAGGCGAGCCCCAGCGAGAAGGCTCCCAGCACCGCCCATCGTTCGTGACCTCCGAAAAAATAAGCAAAGCTCCACCAGGTACCGAGCAGACAGAAAAGAGCTAGAAAGGGGTCCAGCATGGCGATCCTGGTCATGCTCAGGTGGAGATGTTCGGTGGCCACGAAAACTCCGGCGGCTACCGCAGCCACCCGGTTATGGCGGTAGAGCATCAGGCTCATGCTATAGGTCATGGCCACCATCAAGAGACCTGCCACGACCGAAGCCGCTCGCCACCCAACCTGCTGACTGCTGTCCGGGGAGAGCTTGGCAGTGGCCTCCATACCTAGCCCGACCATCCATTTGCCCAGGGGGGGGTGAACCGAGTTAGGGTCGGGCTTGCCGGCCCACAGGTCCTCGGCGGCGTCGACGTAGTAGATTTCGTCGAAGTACATCTTTGTGGGTGTGTCGAGATTGATCACTCGAAGAACCAGGGCCAGCAGCAAAAGCGCGATAAGAAGCAGCGTGTCACGCCAGGACCATCCTTGAGAAGAGGTGGCGTTTCGCTTGAAGGGTATCGTTTCAGACCCGTACTGCTGTGACAAAGGAATGTGACCGCTCGAAAAATTGTCAACAGCCCCGCTCAAAGCGGGGCTGAATGGTCTCCACGGCAGGAATCGAACCTGCGACCTACCGCTTAGGAGGCGGTCGCTCTATCCACTGAGCTACGCAGAGAAAAGGTTTCAGAGGGACGCTACCAAAAGACGGGGTCAAAGTCAACGCGATTGGAATGCCATTGAAACCGAAGGAACACCCCGAACCGAGTCGAGCCATCCCTTGGGACTGCTGGTTGCTGCATCTTTATACAGCCTCCGGGGCGTTTTTCGGGGTGCAAGCGATCCTGGCGGTCATCCGGGGAGAGATGTATCTGGCTTTTCAGTTCATGATGCTCACCATCTTCATCGACGGCACCGACGGCACCATCGCTCGGGCCATTAAAGTTTCCGAGCGCCTGCCTCACATCGACGGTCGCACCTTGGACGATATCGTGGATTTTTTTACCTACGTGATCGTGCCGGTCTTTGCCATGGTTCAGTTTGGAATAATCTCCGATCACTGGTTGGTCTGGTCTGGTGTGATCCTGGCTTCTTGCTTCGGATTTGCCAACGTCAACGCCAAGACCGAAGATGATTACTTCCTGGGCTTTCCCAGCTACTGGAACCTGGTGGCGCTCTATCTCTTTTGCTTCGGGTGGCCGGTTTGGTTCAATAGTTTGTTGGTGCTCGTTCTGGCCGCCCTGGTCTTTGCACCGATTCGTTTCATCTATCCCAGTAAAACCAGGCCCTACAAGATTCCGACTCTGGTGTTGGGGATGCTGTGGGGAGTGCAGACGGTGGCGCTGGTGGTCTGCCCGGACATCCTACCGGACTGGTGGCTTCCGAGTTCGCTCTTTTATCCCATCTACTACGTGAGTTTGAGTCTCTATCTCCACAAAACCACGACTACCTGAGAGCCTCTTTTTTCAGATCGTGGTAGAGAGAACCGATGAAGTAGACATAGTTCACGGTCTGTTCGTAGTTGGGTACGGACTGGATGCGGGCCACCAGATTGGGGCCTGCGTTGTAACTTGCCAGCACCAGGGCTTTACCGTCGGCCCGATGCTCGTAACGGCGTAAGAGACCGGCCACCATGCGCGCGCACCCTTTCACGTTGTCCTCGATGTTGTGGGGGTTCACTCCCAGACCCTGGGCGGTTCCGGGCATCAACTGACCCAGTCCCAGGGCGCCGCTGACCGAAACCGCTCCGGGATCAAAGCCAGACTCGACCTGGATCAGGGCCGTCAGAAAAAGGGGGTCGACCTCGTTGGCCCGGGCTTCTTTTTCAATGGTATCCACGATCCGGTTGCGAACTTCGGGGGAAAGTTCAGGGCGTTGAAACTCCAGCCACTGCACCAGCAGCGACTTTTCTGAACTGAATCCTCCCGGGGGGCGCCAGGGGATCACCGAGCGACCCTCCAGGTAGACCCGTCCGTCGTCGGTTCTGCGTACGAAGCCTTTCACCGCCACGGTGGCCCCCCGGCGATCGACCTGAAGGTTCTTGACCGGGCGACTGAACTGCACCGGCACAGGTCCGGACGCGGTGTCGAGTTGAAGGCTCTGGGGAACTTCCGAGCGCACATTGGCCGCGGTTCCATGCCACAAGACCAGTTGGCCGTCGAAGCGCGCAGCCCAGTCTCCCTTCAAGGCCCGCTGGGGCGTGAGGTAAGGGTTGGTATAAGCTTTGGAAGCCACCCGGGGATAATACCATGGCTTTTCAGCCAGCGAAGGCGTGGAAAGAAGAATCGACAGGGAAAAGATGAGTAAGGACGTTCGGATCATACATTCTGCTGCTCGTCGGCAAGGTCGATCTCCGTCTTTTTAGGGAAGAGTATCGAAGCCAGGATCGAGATCAATAAAATCGCCCCGATCACACCCAGTTCTACAGCGTCTCCGATCTCCACGAACTCGGCTCCCAACATCTTGAGACCGATGAAGACCAGTACCGCAGCCAGACCGGTGTTGAGGTAATGGAAGTACTCCAAAAGACCAGCCAGGGCGAAATACAAGGACCGTAACCCTAGAATAGCCATCACGTTAGAGGTGTAGACGATAAAGGGGTCTTGAGTGACTCCGAAGATGGCGGGTATGGAGTCGACCGCGAAGAGTACGTCCGAGGTCTCCACCGCGATCAAGACCAGACACAGAGGCGTGGCGTGACGCACTCCATCTTTGATCACGAAAAACTTCTCGCCTACAAACTCTTCCGTCACTCTCAGGCGTTTACGGGCGGCTCTGACGATGACGTTTTCCGGATTCTGGTCATCATCGTCATCGAGAAAGAACAACTTGAAACCGCTGAACACCAGAAAAGCACCGAAGATATAGAGCACCCAGTGAAATTGGTTTACCAGGGTTGCTCCCAGATAGATGAATATACCCCGGAGTACCAGCGCTCCCAGTATTCCTAAAAAGAGAACCCGGTGCTGCAGATGTGGGGGCACCTTGAAGTAGTTGAAAATCAAGAGAAAGACAAAAAGATTGTCGACCGATAATGACTTCTCCAGGATATAACCGGTAAAAAAGTCGAGCCCGGCTTCGTTGCCGAACTGATCGAAGATCCAGGCGTTGAACATCATGGAGAGAAGGACCCAGAAGGCGGTCCAATAAAGGGCCGCCTTCACTGTAACCTTCTTGGCCTTGCGGTTGAAGACACCCAGGTCCAGAAGCAACATAAATATTACGGCCAGGTTGAAAAGAACCCAGCCTTTTAAACCGATTTCAATCACTAAGAAGACACCTCAAAATCCGCTTTACCCACAAACCGAACAACTAAAAAGCAGTTTCATGAGATTGCGCGATCTTCCTCGGCGGCAGGCCCAGAGGCCGACCAACCGTTGATAATTTGACTCAACTCTGGAAGCTCGGCTCCCTCCAGCCAGGCCAGGACCTGGGGAGAGACGAATTCCAGGACTTGCTCCAGCAGGCCCTGCTCTGACGAGGAAAACGGTTCCAGCACAAAATCGACCACCGGTTCGGCTCCGTCGGGACGCCCGATCCCCAACTTTAGCCGCGGGTACTGGGGGTGGCCCAGATGGGCTTCCACGCTCTTGAGGCCGTTGTGTCCACCGGCTGACCCTTTAGCTCGCAAGCGGGTCCTACCCAGGGGCAGGCTGAGGTCGTCCATCACCACCAGAAGGTCCTGGCGGGTGTCGAAATTCGGCTCGGCAAGAGCCTCCAGGACCGAGGCCACGGCTTGACCGGACAGGTTCATAAATGTCCACGGCCACAGCAGATGAACCGTCGACTGCTCATCAAAGTACTGCTCCCATCGACCCAGGCCTGGTTGCTCTTGGACACGTCCAGCTTGCCAGCGCTTAGATTTTTGCAGTATTTCTGCCACCCGATCCAATAAAAGAAACCCAAAGTTGTGGCGAGTTGCCACGTACTTTGGGCCCGGATTGCCTAGTCCGACAAGAAGTCGCAAAAAACGCAGGCGTGAGGACTACTGGTCCTCGTCGTTTTCCAGGGCAGCAGCGGCAGCAGCGGCTGCGGCCAGAGCACGAGGAGCCAGGATATTGACCACGGTGGTGGACGCCGGGTTCAGGACCTTAACATTGTCAGGCACATTGCAGGCGCTCAACTTGCGGCTCTGTCCGGGAGTCATGTCGCCGATGTCTAGGTCGATGCTCTTCGGGATCTCGGTGGCTGGGACACGGACTTTTAGCTCACGCAGATAGAGCTGGGCTATACCGCCCCGACTTCGAACGGCACTCTGTCCGAGCAAATTAATGGGGACTTTGACTACCACTTTGCTATCGAGGTCAACCTTTTTGAGGTCGATGTGCATGAGGTGACGGCCGAACACGTCGGTCTGGTACTCAGCGATCATGCAGTTGGTTTTCTTACCGCCCAGGTCGAGTTCCATAATAACGTTCAGGCCGTTTTCTTTCATCAAGCCCCGTATAGCTTTTTCGTCCGTCGAAAAATGGCTAGAGGTGGCATCTGGACCGTAGAGAACCCCCGGGATCCGTCCCTCGGCACGCAGCTTGCGAGCTGCCCCTTTACCGGCGTCGTTACGCGGTTCGGCAGCGACGGTTATCTGTGACATGGTGATCTCCTTGTCAAATCTTAGAATGATATCTGCGGAAGTTTAGTAACTCTACGCTGCGGTGTCAAGGGAAAGGCTTGCATTTTTCCATCCAGGAAACCTCGACCGGTTGCCAAATCAGCAAGGCGTGAAGCATCTTCTGTACCGATTGGCGCGGGGTATGGACGCCAACATGGAGAGCTTTCTGCTTCGCTCTCGGATAAAAAACGACACGCTCTTCTCCAGTCCCGTGGGCTGGGTCGCACTGTTCAGCGTGCCGCTGGCTTTCGCGATCAAGTTTGCCACCAAGCCGTATCCCCTGGATCTGATCGTCCTGGCCCTGGTGGGGAGTTGTCTGGTTTTTCGTCAGTTCGGTCTTTTTTCCATGGCTGCAGCCGGGGCCTTCGACTTCTTGCTCAAGTGGTCGGAGATCCAACGGATCGGGCGGCCCGACTACTGGCCCTGGTTCATTCTGGATTGGCTGGTCAACTGCACCGAATGGTTGCTGGTCAGTTGCTTTGTCATCATCACCCTGGAGAAATGGGCTGATCTCCGAGCCATCAAGCTCCGCACCGACGACGACCTGGCCCTGGCCAAGAGTTTTCAATCGTCTTTGTCGGGTAAGTCGTGCCACCTCAGCCGGGTCTCCCTCTGTGCCTCCATCAACCAGTGCGACGCGGTGGGAGGAGACTTTTACTACTTCCGACCGGTGGGCAAGATGTTGAACTTCTGCGTAGGCGACGTCATGGGCAAGGGTATCAGCGCTTCCCTTTTGATGGCTACCGTCATGAGCTTCGTCTACGAACGGGGCAAGCAGAGCTGTGATCCGGTGGAAATTACCGGTCGCTTGAATCGTCGGGTGAGCAAGCTTTGGGACGGTCGACGGGGTTGGTTTATCACCATTTTTTATGCCACTATGGATGAAGAAACCGGTGAGTTACAGTACTGTGCAGCGGGCCATAGCAGCGGCTTTCTACTGCGCGATGGTGAACTCAAGGTACTGGCTCCGGATTGCGATCCCCCCCTGGGAGTGATGGAGAACCTCGAGTTTCACCGCCGGAGCCTTTTTCTCAAGCCCGGAGACCAGATTTTGCTCTTCACCGATGGGGCCTTTGAGGCCAAGTCTCCCGATGGAGAACTCCTGGGTTCTGAACGACTGGGACAACAATTTGCCGAGTGGGGACCTCAACTGGAAGGGCAGCAACTCCTGGGACACCTGGAGGAGTATGTATTGGCTCACACCGGAGGGGTTTACACCGATGATACCACTTTGCTTCATCTGAAATACCGATAATCCAAAGGTTTCACCCGCTCCAAGTTGAAAACCGGCAAGCGCGACCGGTCACGCAAGAGGGCCGACGACAGGGAAGGATCAATAGAACTATGACTCAGACTTTGATAGCTCAAGAGCATGAGCAAATACTCGTAAACACCATCCGCGGGCTGGCCATGGACGGCCCCCAACGCGCCAACTCCGGTCACCCGGGCACCGCCATGGCTCTGGCTCCCATCGGCTGGGCACTCTTCGGCCGGGCCATGCATCACGACCCGACCCAACCCGACTGGACCAACCGGGACCGCTTCATCCTCTCCTGCGGTCACGCCTGTATTTTGCAGTACAGCTTGCTCCATCTGTCGGGATACGCGGTCAGCCGAGACGACCTTCTGAATTTTCGCCAGTGGGGCAGCCCTACGCCGGGACACCCTGAGGTCGGTCACACCCCGGGAGTTGAGACCACCACCGGTCCCCTGGGTCAGGGCTTTGCCACCGCCGTAGGCATGGCTCTGGCTGAACGGTTTCTGGCCGCCCACTTCAACCGCGACGGGTTTTCCGTGGTGGACCACCACACCTACGTCCTAGCCTCCGACGGCGATCTGATGGAAGGCGTCGCCTGCGAAGCCTCATCACTGGCCGGGCACCTGGCTCTGTCGAAATTGATTGTCTTCTGGGACGACAACAAGATCACCATCGAAGGCAGCACCGACCTGGCCTTTTCTGAAGATGTGGACGCGAAATACGAAGCCATGGGCTGGCACGTCCAGCGCCTCGACGACAGCCGGGTCAATGACCTTGACGCGATCTGTGAAGCCATCGAAAAGGCCAAGAACGATCCCCGTCCCAGTCTCATCTCCTGTCGCACCCACATCGCCTACCCTTCTCCCAACGCCATCGACACCGCCGACGCCCACGGCTCTCCCCTGGGAGACAAAGAGATCTCACTGACCAAGGAAAAACTTGGTTTGCCGGCTGATCAAACTTTTTATATCCCGGAAGAGACTGGAGCGCTCAAGGAAGCCACCCTGCGGAAAGGAGCCGAAGTCCACAAAGCCTGGCAGGAGCTTTTCGAGAAGTATCGGTCCGCTCACCCCGAGTTGGCCACTCAGTATGAAGCCTGGCACAAGGGAGAGCTGCCCAAGGGTTGGGACCAGGAACTCCCGGATTTCGCCGACGGAAAAGCCCGGGCCACGCGAGCTTCTTCCGGAGAAGTGTTGCAAGCTCTGGCCAAGAACTTACCCAACCTGATCGGTGGCTCGGCCGATCTGGCCGGCTCCACCAAGACCTTGATGAAGGTTGCCACGTCTCAGTCCAGGGACAACCCCGGGGGCAGAAATCTCCACTACGGGATCCGGGAGCACGCCATGACTGCTATGGTCAATGGGATGGAACTCCACGGTGGGGTGATCCCGTTCGGTGCCACCTTCTTCGTTTTTACCGATTACATGCGGCCCAGCTTGAGGCTGGCGGCTCTCATGGAAAAACGCAGCATCTTTGTGCTGACTCACGACAGCATTGGTCTGGGGGAGGACGGGCCTACCCACCAGGCGGTGGAGCAGTTGCCCAGTTTGCGGATGATACCGAACATGACCCTGATTCGCCCCTGCGACGCTCACGAGGCTAGAGAAGCCTGGAAAGCCGCCATCTCCCACTCCGGTGGCCCGGTTCTCTTGGTGCTCAGCCGTCAGGACTGTCCTACCCTCAAGCGAGGAAGTGAATTCGCCTCAGCCGAGGGACTGGCCAGAGGGGCTTATATTTTAAAAGATGGACAAAAGCCGGAGGCCCTGGATGGGATCCTGATCGCTTCGGGCTACGAGGTGCATCCGTGCCTGGATGCTCAGTCCGAGCTCGAAAAGCAAGGTTTGTCGATTCGCGTGGTCTCCATGCCCAGTTGGGAGCTTTTTGCCAAACAAGACCAGACCTACCGCGATACCGTTTTGCCGAAAGCCGTCAGGCGACGCCTGTCGGTGGAAGCGGCAGCTACCATGGGGTGGGAGAGATACGTGACCGAGGACGGAGCCTCTCACGGAATGGACCGTTTCGGCGCTTCTGCACCCTGGGAGACGAATATGGAGAAGTTCGGGTTCACGGGTCCCGCCCTCGCCAAGACCATGAAGCAACTACTGGATAGAAAATAAGGAGCAATCATGTCCAATAAGAAAGCAGAACAGATATTGAATGCGGGAGTCTCCATGTGGCTAGACTCCCTGAGCCGGGAGATGCTGGATAGCGGTTGGTTGAAGGAGAGACTGACCTCCTGGGGCCTGCGGGGCCAAACCAGCAACCCCACCATTTTCGAGAAAGCTGTCTCGAAGGGCAGCTCTTACGACCCGGCCGTGAAAGAGGCCGCCGAAAAAGGTCTGACCAGGGAGCAACTGTGTTGGGATTTGATGAGTGACGACGTCCAGCGAGCTTGCGACCTTTTCCTCCCGCTCTATAAAGAGTCCAAGGGTGGCGACGGTTACGTCTCTCTGGAGCTAGACCCCACCAGGGCCGACGACACCGAGGCCAGCATCGCTCAGGCCCATCAACTCTGGAAAACCGTGGATCGCCCCAACCTCATGCTCAAGGTCCCGGGCACCGAAGCTGGTCTTCCGGTGCTAGAAGAGCTACTGGCTTGCGGCTACAACGTCAACGTGACGCTGCTGTTTTCCGAAGAGCGCTATCGGGAGGTGATGGAGCACTTCATGAAAGGCCTGGAGAGAAGGGTTGATCAGGGACAACCGATCGACTCCATCGCCTCGGTGGCTTCCTTTTTTATCTCTCGAGTGGATTCGGAAGTGGATAGCCAACTGGATAAGATCGGCTCTAAAGAAGCCCTCGCCTTGAAGGGTAAGATCGCCGTCGCCAACGCCCGGGTGGCTTACGCTGCCTATCAGGAGGTCCTGGAAAATTCCGAGCGCTTCGCCAAGCTACAGGCCAAAGGAGCTCAACTGCAGCGACCCCTCTGGGCCAGCACCTCCACCAAAGACCCGAGCTACCCCGACACCCTCTACGTGGATGAATTGATCGGTCCGAACTGCGTCAATACCCTACCGGAAAACACCCTGGAAGCAGCTCTCGACCACGGCAAAACCGAGGTGACCCTGAACAAGGAAAACGAGAAGCTGGCCCGGCAAGAACTCGCCCAGCTCAAGGCGTTGGGTGTGGACCTGCACCAGATCACGAATGTGCTGTTGGTGGAGCAAGGGGTGGAGAAGTTCGCTCAGTCCTACGAGTCTCTGGTGTCCACTCTGGGTGAGGCCCTGAAAGCGGCCCAATCGGCAGGCGCCACTTCGTGACCCCGGTGGGAGTAGCCAGAAGTCTCGAAAACCCTTTGCAAGAAGGTCTGGCCCAGCATCGAACGACCCAGAGTTCGATCGTGGTCATTTTTGGGGCTTCCGGAGATCTCACCCGGCGCAAGCTGGTTCCTTCGCTCTTTCGGCTGCGAAAGCAGAAGCTGATCCCGGCCAATTTGGCGGTGCTCGGGATCTCCCGGACGGAGTTTTCCGACCAGGAGTTCCGGGCCCGCATGTCCTCAGAAGAGGGAGGAGAAGAGTGGGACGAGTTTTCCAAGGCTCTTTTCTATATGCCGGGCTCTTACAAGGATCACGAGTGCTACGAGCAGCTAAAGAGTAAGCTCCAAACCCTTTCCAGAGAGCGGGAAATCCCACCCAACGTGGTCTACTATCTGGCGGTCTCTCCCGAGGCCTTCCCTGTCATCGTGGAACAACTGGGCGCCCACGGGTTGAACCGGTCCGAGGGCGGATGGGTGAGGGTCATTTTTGAAAAGCCTTTCGGTACGGACCTGAAGTCGGCCCGGGAACTCAACGAACGGATCCATCAGACCTTCACCGAGGATCAGGTGTACCGTATCGATCACTACTTGGGCAAGGAGTCGGTTCAGAACATCCTCACCCTGCGTTTTGCCAACGGCATTTTGGAGCCGCTCTGGAACCGGCGCTACATCGACCACGTCCAGATCACCGCCGCTGAAACCCTGGGAGTGGGCACCCGAGCCGGATACTACGACAGCAGCGGTGCCCTCCGGGACATGATCCAGAACCACCTGATGCAGCTATTGTGTCTGACTGCCATGGAGGCGCCCACCTCGTTTTCCGCCGATGCGGTTCGCAACGAGAAGGCCAAGGTACTCTCCTCGGTACGGGTGTTCACCCCCCAGGAGGTCGACCGAAATACAGTCCGGAGCCAGTATCTCTCGGGCTACGTGGAGGGGGAGTCGGTACCCGCCTATCGCGAATCGGAAGGAGTAAGGACCCACAGCCAGACCCCCACCTACGCGGCGGTCCGTCTGTACATCGACAACTGGAGGTGGGAAGGTGTGCCGTTTTACCTGCGCAGCGGCAAACGTCTGCCCCGCAAGCTCACCGAGATATCCATCGTCTACCGCTCGGCCCCGGTGGACCTGTTTAGCCGGAACTCCCGAGAGGCGGTGGGACCGAACGTCCTGACCATCCGCACCGATCCGGAGGAAGGGGTCACCCTGCGTCTGGCCTCCAAGATTCCCGGAATGACCACCGACACCAGGTGGGTCAATATGGATTTCAGTTACGGGGAAGCGTTCGGAACCCCCTCTCCGACGGCTTACCAGCGACTCCTTCACGACTGCTTGATCGGAGACGCCACGCTGTATTCCCGGGCCGATGCCATCGAATCGGCCTGGCAGATCTGCCAGCCGATCCTGGACCGCTGGGACGAAGACTCGAGTGAGATACCGAAGTACGAGGCGGGCACCTGGGGGCCGACCGAAGCCGATGTCTTGATCGAGTCGGAAGGCCGTTATTGGCGGAAGGTATGAGCAGCCGCCTGAATACGACCTGCCTGGAGTCGTTTCCCTTGAACGAACTGCTGCAACGCTTTTCTGAGCAGTGGGCCGAGCATCGCCGGGGGGCCGAAGAGCCGGTCACCCGGATCGCCAGTTTCAACCTCATCGTGGTGAGTTCGAACCAGCCAGAGCCAGAGCTAGACGAGATCCTGGAGGGCCTGCGGGAGAGTCACCCGGCTCGAGTCATCTGGATCAGACTGGCCCCCAGCCTGCCCTGGGAAGAGGCTACCGCCGCGCTGGAGTTGTGCACTCGAAACGACTGCGATCAGGTCTGCAGCGAGCAGATCAAGATCACCTGCGGGCCGCAACCGGAGCGCCTCTCATCTTTGATCCTACCGCTCATCCGCTCAGGATTACCGACCCAGCTACTGTGGTGGAACGCCGGGGTTCCAGAGGGTGCACTTTTTGATCGTCTCTCCGACCGAGCCCGGCTGGTCTTGCTGGCGGATCCCGATTGGAAGAGCCTGGCCCCCCGCTTGCCCGGGCTGTGGGACGATCGGTATCATCGGGAGCACACCTTCGTACCCCTGGCCTGGTTCGAAGTCTTGCCCGTCAGGCAGAGCATCGCGGCAGCTTATGGCCAGAAAGACATCGTTCTGGAGTTCGGACCCGACTCCGATCTTCACGCCGGAATGTCCCTCCTTCAGAGCTGGATCAAGACCACTATTCCCGGACGGGACTCCCTGGGCGGGTGGAAGGGGGAGGGGCTCACTATGATCGAGGTCGAAAGAGACCCGCGGAGCGTACTGCTCAAATGGGACGACTCGAGTCAGAAGCTCAGCTCTCAGTCTGGACTCGAAGCTCTTCGGGCTGCCCTGAACAAACCGCGTCGCGACCGAGTCTTCAGTCGTGTCGTAGACCACTTGAGGAAACTGTATCCATGAACATCGATATTCTAGAATCGGCGAATTACACGAAATTGGTGGTCGAGAGACTCACCCAGTCGCTGAAATCACGCGAGCCGGGGAAGCGGTTTCATCTTTTCTTGTCGGGAGGTTCGACCCCCAAAGCCGTCTACGCCGGACTGGCCAAGCAAGAGATCGACTGGAGCGAGGTGCACCTCTGGTGGGGGGATGAACGGTTCGTGCCCCCGGACCACCCGGACAGCAACTACCGCATGGTTCGAGAGCAGCTTCTCGATGAGATCGAGGTTTCACCGTTGCAGGTTCACGCCTGGCCTATCCTTTCATCCCCTGAGCTTTCCGCAGAAACCTACGACCGGGAATTTCGAGAGTACTTCGAGTCCCAGGGAGAGAGCCTGGATCTGCAGATTTTAGGAATGGGGGATGATGGACACACCGCCTCTCTCTTCCCGGGCACTTCGGCCCTGGGCGTTACCGAGCAGATGTGCGTATCCAACCGGGTGGAAGGTAAGGAGAGTGTTCGCCTCACCCTCACCTTTCCGGCCCTGGCACTGAGCCAGAGGGTGGTGTTTCTGATCACCGGTGGGGGCAAAGCCGAAGCGGTTAAGAGCGTCCTGGAGGACCGTCTCCACCCGGCTTCCCGGGTCCAGGGGGCAGCATCGACAGAGTTTTGGCTGGATAAACAAGCCGCCGCTAAACTTTCCCAATAAAAAAAAAGCCGAGGTGACCCGGCCCGTGTGTCAGTCGTCGATGCCGGCGCCCCGTGAGACGCCGACATCGTGGAAGTCTAAGCCTTTGCGGATGCTCGGCGTGAGCGTCGCGCGGCGGCTGGTTGGTCGCGAATGGTCCTGACGTACGCGTGCAGCATTTCTGCGACTTTTCTCTGCTGGGAGGTGGAGAGAGTGAAGAGCTCTTGTAGCGCTTCTCTCAGATCGGCATCCAAGACTTTCTCGGTCTTGTAGCCCTCTATCCTTTCCAGCAAATCGTCTACAGGAATCTGCTCCGGTGCGTAGCCTGCCACGAGCAGCGTGCGGTCGACATCGGCTTGAATAGCTCGCGCTATTTCAAGGACTTTATCCTTCCGAGGCACGTAACCGTCTCTTTCGATCAGCGTTACGTAGCTCGGGTCGATCTTGGCTAATTCTGCCAACTTTCGACGGGTTAACTGTCTAGCCTTACGACGCTCCTTGACGTAATTGGCCCAATCCTGATTTTTCATCTTTGACGCGCCCTCCTTCGTATGAGACTTCGTCACACCCGAAAGTATAACAAAGCCTGGAATGAAATACAATAAGATCTAGAGAAAAGTTCATACAATGGAGACAATTTCAAGCAAGTTTGATGGAATTTTTAGTTTCCAGAGCGAAAAACCTCGAGGTTGTCGCTCCGGAGTACCATCTCGCTAACTCGAAAGAGATCGCTTTGCGGCGAATCTCCTGAACCTTTCTGTTCTTGTATTTTTCCAGCTTGGTCCATCCACGTGCCCAGTCGAGCATGTAGTGTCCCTCGATTTTGCGTTGCCAAGAGGTTCCAGCCTGCGAACACACTTTCTTCCATGTTAAGGGAAAAAACATGTCCCAGGGTGGGTGCGAGATCGATCTGTCCACCGAAAAACCTTGGTTGTTCGGGCATTTCCGCATCTGGAACAAGATTCAAAATTTCCTCGACACTCCCTAAGATCATGGGGACTTCTTCATTCTGCGGAAAAATTGGATAGTTTTCCTTTTTCAACTCCGCGGTGGGCAGGTTGGCGTCATGGTCTCCCACCATACAAAGAACCGTTTCCCGCCCCCGGGGTGTCCGGGCGAGCTCCTCGGCCAATTCTTTGAGAGCCCGATCCCGGGCCGCGCAACAGCGAAGATAGCGGCGTACCATGTTGAGCCTCTTGGGAGGGGGGGAAGTCACCGGGGTGTTGGACGACTCGGAATAGGGATGGTGACACATGAGCGTGACCACGTACATAAAGTAAGGCTGTTCGACCTTGCTCCCGATCTCTATCACCTTTTTGAATAGAGCGAAGTCGGTCAGCCCCCATCCTTTCAGATCACGGGCCCGGTTTTCCGGGGGCAAGTCCTCTTTGAAAAGGCGTTCCTGAAAGCCGTAATGCTCGGAGAGTATTCCCGAGTTCCAAAAAATGGGGTCCATGGGCTCGATGTAAAACGTCCGGTAGCCCGCTTCGTTGAACAGGTGGGGTAGCCCGAAGTACCGGTTGGTGGGGTAGGCGAAGGGGAGCGGTCGGGTGGCGGGGGGGTGGAGGGAGTTTAAAAACATGAATTGCCCGTCTGCCGAGCGACCGAGATGAGTTTGGTCGAAAAGGCGAAAATGGATGGCCCGTTCCCGGGCCTGATTCATAAAGGGCATTATGGGTCGCCCCTCATAGCTGGCTTCAACCGCGAAGTTTTCCAGGGACTCCAATTGGATGAGAATCAGATCGCGACCCTGGTAGCGCCCGGAAAACGGTGTCTTCTCCAGACTCGAGCGCCTGCTATCTTCGAAGACTTTCCGAACCAGTTCTTCGTCCAGAAGACCGCCCCCCTCGGCCCCCAACTGCACGCGCGACCACTCGTAGAGATCGTAGAAGTGGTAGAACTGGAGGCCGAAGACCGTGCCGATGGCTTTGTTGTGAAAGCGTCTTTGCAGTTGCTCGTGGCGCACCGGATGCATCTGAAACCAGGTTGCGATAAACCAGGAAAGTCCGGCCACAACGATCAGGGACCCGGCCACCTTGCGACGCTCCCGCTCCCGTTCTAGCCGACAGATCCCGCCCAAGCAAAGCAGGGGAAAGAGCAGCAGCGGAACCACCAGGCCCGCGTCCTGGGTCGTGACCACCGAACTCAAGCTCTGGCCTGCTTCATCGGCCTGAAACCAGGTGGGTAAAAGATGCAAGGAAGGCAAGTCTTTAAAAAATCGGTAGTAGGTCACGTCGAGAAAAGCTACCGCCTGGGCCAGCAGCAGAAAGCCTCCGCAAACCCAGGGTTGCCACTTTCGAGGGGGCAGAGAAAAGAGACCCCATATGATGATGAGAAGCGCGTTTTCTAGGTGCGGCTCCTCCACCACTTTTTGAAACTTCAGGAGGACCTGGTACTGGTAGAGTGTGCTCAGCTTGAGAAAGACAATACATAATAGACCCGAGAGTAGGCCGGGAACAGTATTACGGAGATTGTCGATGAACCAGGAACGCACTTCTCGGGGCAGTGTATCGTGGCCGCAACGGGATGGCAATGGCGTTTCTCAAAAGTACAATTCAGCAGGAGAGCACCTCCTGAACTAGAAAATTATTCTCCTATTCTCCAGGAGGTTACCGTGCAGATCGACGCATTTTGTAAAGAACTCGACCAGAAGATCGTGGCCAATCATACGTGGAAAGGCAAAGTCGCGCTGGTCGAACAGATGCTCTGCCGGCTGAGCAAATCCGATTTTGATTGTGGTGGAAAATGGAACTGTCGCTCCGACTGCTACGCCCGTCATCTGGTGTTCCAGGGTCGTGAATCCGGTTGCTGCGTGGTGGCTATGTCCTGGGGACCCGGCCAGGGAACACCGGTCCATGATCACGACGGAACCTGGTGCGTGGAGTGTTGCCTTCAGGGGCAACTGGAGGTGGTTCAGTACGAGCTGGAAGATACTCGTGACGACGCAGGAGAGCCCCTCTACAGGTTCGGACGTCGGGAGTCACAGCAGGTGGGTCGAGGAGCGGTCGGCTGTCTGATCCCGCCGTATGAGCACCACACCATCCACAACCCTTTCCAGGAACGCGCCGTGACCCTGCATGTTTACGGCAAGGAACTCAAGAAGTCGTCCTGCTTCTATCAGGTTGCCGAGAATCTCTATCGACGACAGGAGCGCACTCTGGGCTACTCCAACCTGAATTAGCTTGAATTAGCTTCGGTAGTTGCTGTCGAAGACCGGTTTCGCTGGTGGCTTCACGCCCGAGATCTCCGAGACGATCACTTGAAACTGATGAACCCAGCGGTTGACCACCTCTTCGATCCTGGTGTCGAACTGGGCCAGTTCTTCGTTGTCGTTGCAAGCTTTGATGTCGGCTCTCAACTGTTCGAGCTCTTGCGATAGCTTCTCGAACTTCTGGCGCGTGATCATGTTGGGGTGGCGGTCCACGAGTTGGTTCATCAGCGCGGTTTGTTGCACCGTTAGCTCGTCGATCCGCTTGCGCACTTGTTGAGCCTGGATGGGGTGGCTGGCGGTGCGAGCCATCTGGGTGTGCCGGTCGAGATCACGACTGACCTCAGCCAGGGTCTTCAGCTCTTCCTTGATATCCGCCTTACCGGCGCTTTCTTCAGCCATAGCAAAACCTTCTTAGAAAGAAAAGGGTAGTCCTTCCCCGGGCACCCGAACCCAGCCCCGGATCTCTTCTCGCATCGCCAGAAGTTCCTGGCCCAGAGTCGAGACCTCGGAGAGAAAACGTGCCTCCCCTTGCTCCAGACGTTCCAGTTGCTGCTCCAGGAGCACCTTTTCCTGGCCGGCAAAGTCGCGCAAGGTTCTGAGGTTCTCCCGTCCCAACTCGATATCCGGCGGCGGATAGTGCCGCAGGATCTTGAGCTCTCCGGTTTCCGATTGTTCCACCTCCGAGAGCGGGAATTCAGCGATTTGTGGGGGCTCCACCGGCGAAGCTGCGGTGTAGACGGCGCGTCCGATCTGGCGGTTGAGGGTGGCCAGATAGGTGTTCAAAAGGTCCACACCCTTCTCCATCAGCAAGCGCCTTCTCAAAAATTCATCGGAGAACTGCTGGCTCTGCTCCAGGCGCGCTACCAGGAAATAGTACCGAACCATCGCGGTTCGTTTGGGTTTCCAGCCCCGGTCAGCGAAGGTCGCTTTTAGAAGTTGCTCGGTCTGGACCAGCCCGTTTTCCACGGGAAGCGGGCTGGAGCGTGCCAGGTCACGGATCTCCCGGCGCAAGGAAGGAGGTAGCTCCTCGCTCACGGCAACTCGCAGCCGCAGATCGTCGGGCGAGATCCTCAAGCGATCAGCCGCAGCCGAAGTACAACAGACCAGCAAGGCTAAAAGCAGGAGCAAAGGTCTCGGACCGAACCGCTGAGAAACAGGTTTCACAATGTCCCATAGCTTCCGTTTAAAAGCACCGTTCCCTCCGAGTGGAGATCAACCTCGGGCGATCGCCCAGTTGGTGGATTCGCTCCGAGAGGGTCATCGGTTCACCACCCTGCTGGGGGCGACCGGCACCGGCAAGACCTTCACTGTGGCTTCGGTGATCGCCCAATTGGATCGGCCCGCTCTGGTCCTGGGCCCCAACAAAACTTTGGTGGCTCAGCTCTGCTCGGAATTCCGGGAGTTCTTTCCCGGCAACGCGGTGGAGTACTTCGTTTCCTACTACGACTACTACCAACCGGAGGCGTACATCGCCAACACCGACACCTTCATCGAGAAGGACTCGGCCATCAATGACGAGGTCGACCGCTTGCGCCACTCCGCCACCCACGCCGTTCTAGAGCGGAGAGATACTCTAGTGGTGGCCTCGGTTTCGTGCATCTACGGTCTGGGCTCTCCCGAGGACTACCAGAGCAACATTATGGTCTTCCGTCCGGGCGAAGAGATCCCCCGCCGAGCCCTGCTAAAGCAACTGGTAGAGATGCAGTACAACCGCAGCAGCACGGTCAATGAGCGAGCCACTTTTCGCTTGACCGGTGAGATCTTGGAGATCCGCCCAGTGGATGAAGAGCGGGTCTACCGAATTGAGTTTTTCGGCGATGAAGTGGAAAGTATGATCTGCTACGACCCCATGACCGGGGAAGTGCTGGGAGAGCCCAAACGGGTGGTGATCTATCCGGCTCGCCACTACGTGACTCCGGAGCACAAGCGCAACTCGGCGGTGGAGTCGATCGAAGATGAGCTGCGGGAACGCCTGCAGCACTTTCGTTCACAAGACAGACTGCTGGAAGCCCAGCGCCTGGAGATGCGGACCCGCTACGACCTGGAGATGATTCAGGAGATCGGCTATTGCAACGGGATCGAGAACTATTCGCGTCACACCACCGGCCGCCAACCTGGCGAAGCCCCCTATACCTTGCTGGACTATTTCCCCAAGGATTTCGTGGTCTTTATCGACGAATCGCACGTGACCGTACCCCAGCTCAACGGTATGCTCCACGGAGACCGTTCTCGCAAAGACAGTCTGGTGGAGCACGGCTTTCGCCTACCCTCAGCCTACGATAATCGCCCCCTGGCCTTCGATGAGTTTCTGGAGAAAGTGGGACAGGTGGTTTTCGTTTCGGCCACCCCGGCTGACTACGAGAAAGAGAAGTCCTCGGTCATCGTGGAACAGATCATTCGGCCCACCGGCCTGGTGGACCCCGAGTTGGAGGTTCGTCCGGTCAAGGGACAGGTCGACGATCTGCTAGGAGAGATTCGAAAGCGAGCGGCTCGCAACGAGCGGGTGCTGGTCACCACCCTGACCAAGAAGATGGCCGAAGACCTCACGGATTATCTCGCCGGACTGAACGTGAGGGTGCGGTACCTGCACTCTGAAGTGGACACCCTGGGGCGCATCCAGATCTTGAGGGATCTCCGCCTGGGTGAGTTCGACGTGCTGGTGGGGATCAATCTGCTGCGAGAGGGGTTGGACCTTCCGGAGGTCAGTCTGGTGGCCATTTTGGACGCCGACCAGGAAGGTTTCTTGCGCTCTGCCACTTCCCTGATTCAAACCATCGGCCGGGCCGCCCGTAACGTGTCGGGTGAGGTGATCCTGTACGCCGATAGGATCACCGGGGCGATTCGAGACGCCATGGCCGAAACGAAACGTAGGCGCGAGGTTCAGACGGCTTATAATGAAAAACATAACATCGTTCCTAAGACCGTAAGAAAAGCCGTCAACGACATCCTGGACACTCTGGGCTATCAGGCCAGGGAGTCTCGGTCGGTGCGCCGGCAGCAGCACGAAGAGATGGAGATCGAGGATCTGCGCGCTTTGCTCGGTCAGATGGAGGGGGCCATGCTGGAGGCCGCTCGCAACCTGGAGTTCGAGGCCGCAGCGGCCCTTCGCGACGAGATGCAGTCGGTAAAGAAGCAACTCAATCGCAAACTCGAGGGACTCCCCATCGCCGAGCAGATCGCGCTGGCGGCCACCCTGGATCAGATCAAGACCGAGGTGGGAACCGCGCGCGGAGTGAGACCTGAACCGAGGAAGGCTCCCAAACCTGGTGAGCCCGGTTCGGGTGGAAAAAAAATTCTATAAAGTAATCTTTTGATGGATGCGCCGTTTCCTAAACTGTGCTACCTTTTGATCACAACGAGTAGGGGCATCCGCCTAAGCTCCTCTGCCCAGCAGGGGAGCTTGTTTTATGAAAACTCGTCCTAATCCCAGGAATCATCCGGGCCGATACGAACCGGCCCCGGTGCCTTTTGTTGATCGAATAAAAACCAGATTAAACCTTTCTGAAAAGAGTTATTCCCGCTGGGTGGAGGCTCGTGCGGCCACCAGGCAAGTTCGCCGAGGGGTTCGCGAAATCGCTGATGCCAACTTCTTGAAGGTGCTGTCCGCCTTTCAGGCTTGTCAACTTTCCGAGGCTTTATTAGCCGGGGGTACCGGCTACGGCTATGACGACAGCGGTCGGGAAGGGGTGGACCGGCTCTTTGCCCAGACCTTTGGCTGCCCCAGTGCGGCTGTTCGGCTACAGTGGGTTTGTGGGACTCACGCCATCGCTTCGGCGCTGCGAGGAAACTTGCGACCCGGCCAAACGTTGCTCGCCGCCACCGGAGCCCCCTACGACACCCTGCTACCCACCATAGGCCATCCCCAGGACTATGACGGCTCGCTGCGCTCCTTCGGGATCAGCTACCGGGAAGTCCCTCTCAAGGAGGGGACCGTGGATGTTCCGGCGGTGATGGACGCGCTCGACGAGCGTACCGGATTGGTCTTTATCCAGCGCTCTCGGGGATACACCTGGCGGCCCTCTTTTTCCATCGATACTATCGCCCGACTGATCACCGATATCCGGGCCAAAGCCCCGGACGTGGTTATCCTGGTAGACAACTGTTACGGTGAGATGGTGGAAGAATTGGAGCCCACCGAAGTGGGGGCCGATCTTTGTGCCGGATCGCTCATCAAGAACCTGGGGGCGACCATCGTTCCCACCGGAGCATACCTGGCCGGAACCGAACGAGCGGTGGAGCGAAGCTTGACGGCTTTCACCGCTCCCGGCCTGGGTAGCCACGTAGGTCCCACCCTGGGTATGGCCCGTACCATGGCGCAAGCTTTGAGCATGGCACCCCAGACCGTGGCTCAGTCTTTGGAAGGTCTGATCACCGCGTCCTGGCTCTTTGAAAATGCAGGATTCGAAACTTCTCCCGGGTGGAATGAAGCAAGAACAGACACCATCCAGGCCATCAAACTGGGTAGTGTCCAGGCGCAGAGAGCCTTTTGTAAGGCTGTTCAAAGTTTCGGTCTGGTGGACTCCAGAGCTACTCCGGTTCCGGTCGTGCAACCTGGCTATCGAGACCCGATCCTCATGGCAGGCGGAACCTTTATTCAGGGGTCGTCGGCGGAGTTGTCGGCGGACGGTCCGGAAAGGGAGCCTTTCGTCTGTTATCTCCAGGGAGGAACCAGTCGGCTCCACGTGGAGTTGGCGGCTCTCTCTGCACTGGAGCAGTTGGAAAGGACGAGAGGTTAGAAAGTCCGACAAATGACGAGTTTACAAGACAGAGCGATAAGAAAACTGGGGGTCTTCGATAGTGGAGTCGGGGGGCTGACCGTACTCAAAGAGTTGCTGAAGAGTCGCTCCGGTCATCAGTATGTCTACTTCGGCGATACCGCCCACGTTCCTTATGGCTCGCGAACCGCCGACGAGGTGGTTTCTCTGGTTTCCGACATCGCCAAATACCTGGTCCAGGAAGGTTGTCACGGTCTGATTCTGGCTTGCAACACCTCTTCTGCGCTGGCTATCTCGGCCCTCAGAGCCACCGTAGACGTGCCCCTCATCGGGGTGATCGAGACGGCGGCTCGAGAAGCGGCCCGACTGAGTCGCGGCTCGGTGGCGGTGCTGGCCAATCCCTTGACCGCTGCTTCCGGGGTCTACCAGACGCAAATTTTGAACGAAGCACGCCTGTTGGGGTTGACTGAACTGCCAACCGTACACGAAATCGGTTGCCCGGATCTGGTGCCGATCGTGGAAAACGAAGAACTCTATACAGACCAATCTCTGAAGATCCTGAGCCGCTACGCTCAACAACTGGTGGATTGCCAGGCCGACACTCTGGTCCTCGGCTGTACTCATTATCCGCTGCTCTTACCGGTCTTGCGTCCACTCTTGCGGGCCGACATTCGAATCGTGAATCCAGCCGAACTTATACCCAGCTATCTGGCACCCTCGTCGGGGAGTGGAGAGGTTCAGTATAAAGTCAGTGGAGACTCGGGTTCGTTTGAAAAAGCTGCTTCCAATATCATCGGCCATCGAATCCAGGCTGAACGGGTGATCCTGGGCAAGACCTGTCCCACCTAACCACTTGGGGGTTCATAGGTAAACACAGGTTCTAAGGAGTACCAGCGATACGCCTTGCACTGAGCCTGGTAGCGAGTTGGAGCTTCGAACAGCCGGGGCTTTCCAACCTCGTCGGTCAGCGGTTTGCCCCCCAGTTCTAACCAGACAACCCAATTGCCATCCAGTGTTTGACTCGCTTTCATCGAGGCCTGGCTGGTCAGTCTCAGGCCGCACTTTCTTAGCTGGAGCATAGCTCAAGCATCCTTCCCCCCCAAACACCCACGCAGGTGACACCAAAATCAGTCCAACAATCCTATTCACCCACCGATGAGCATAGTATAGCCGTACTATTTTGGTTTTGCAAGGGGGTGATCCCTAATCCAGGGCCCGCTCTCGTAGCAGAGATTTCTTGGTCAGTTTTGCAAAACTGGAGACCAGCCTGGGATCGATCAACTGTACGGTACTGGGCGATCTCACCAGTTCGATCATGGTGCCGTCGAGGATCTGATAGTCCTTCTGACCATCGGCGATCACATAAGGGCGGGTCACCTTGGTGCGGTTGTGGATAGAAATCTTGGTGTCCATGGGTAGGACAGTGGGAGCCAGCAGGGCCGAGCTGATGGAGTTTGACCCCACCAGTACGATGGACTCCAGCAGGACCACCGGGCCACCACAGGACATGGCGTAGGCGGTGGAACCGGTTCGAGTGGCAGCGATGATCCCGTCTCCCACGACCTCGCCGATCGGTTCGCCGTTGATCTCCAATTCCAGAGTCAGGGTGCGGTTGCTGCCCCCGATCAAGACCTCGTTGAGGGCATCGACCCGCCACACTTCTTCCCTTCGATTGTAGACGCTAGCCCGGAGCATGGAGCGTTCGTCGGTGCTGTAATGGCCCTCCACCAAAAGTTCCAGGGCCCGGTCTAATTGCTGGGCGCTGATGGTACAGAGATAGCCGACCCGACCGAAGTTAACCCCCAACACGGGAACGTTGTGGTGGGACATAAGACGCGCGGCGTGGAGTAGGGTACCGTCGCCCCCCAGGGCCAGCAGGCAGTCGATCTCGTGGGCTCCGTCCAGAGCCTCTTCCATGGGGTAAGCCTCACCGCCCAGGCTGCGGAACTTCTCCATGGCGCGTTCGGCTGCTTCCCGGGCACCCGGGTGCTTCTCTCTAGCCGTGATCCCGATTCTCTTGATTTTTTTTGGGTGGGAACCGCTCATTACCAGCCATTATTGAACATAACCGGCCGCTCTCCTTGGAAAGAGGAAACGCTACTAGTTTTTGCGGATCAAGACCACCCCGAGGACCAGGCAGATCGTTCCCAAAATTCGTGGCCAGTTGAGGCTCTGGACCGGCAAGCCCAGGAGACCGAAGTGATCCAGAACGAGGGAGGCCGACATCTGGCCGAGTACGATCAGCGAAAAAGTGAGAGCAACCCCGAGCTTAGGAGCCAGAATGATGATGGCGCTCACGTAGAACGCACCCAGTACGCCCGCCAACCAGACCGATGGGGGAGCCTGGCCGGCGGTTCGCGCGGTGCTGAAGTCGAAGCCCGCCAGTAGCAGGTAGAGGAGCAGCGCCAGGGTGCCGACTCCAAAAGAGGCAAAGGCTGCAAAGATCGG
Organism: Vulcanimicrobiota bacterium; assembly: GCA_041676625.1. Classification (GTDB taxonomy): domain Bacteria; phylum Vulcanimicrobiota; class Xenobia; order Xenobiales; family JADMJV01; genus JAEXNA01. Next base: position 21,190 of record JBAYRN010000034.1, on the reverse strand, counting down.
GCTTTTTACGGCATCTCCGAGGGTGGCGTTGAGCCCTGCCTGGATGGGCAGAAATGATCCAGCCAAAATGGCGCAGACAATGAAGATGACCTGATAATTCAAGGTTTAGGCCTGGAGTTCGGTCAAAACGAGTTTGTGCTGTTCGGTTTGCACCACATCGTTGCCCTTGAGCGCGATGGGGTGGTTCGGCTTCAGCACCGTGGTCCAGCATTGCTCGTCGATGTATCGAAGCAAGTAGGCTTCGGCATTCGACTGGTCTAAACTCAGGTTTACCGAGCGACCATCGAAGAGAAATCGGACTCCGTCCAATTCTAGAGGCCGATGCTCTTCCAGGGCGTGTTCCGCCTCTGTGCTTCGCTCCAGCAGGCACCAGCGGCAGGGAGTGGACTCCTCTTCCTTGACCTCAAAGCCGGTTTGTCCCATGCGGATTTTGTTGTCGTGGCTCAGGCGGGTGCCCTCTTCCAAAGTCAGGCCGGTCACGATCTTGCCGTCCAATAGGGTGGCGTTGGTCGAGGAGAGATGGATCAGTACCGGCGGTGTTGTGCCGTCCCAATCAATGCGCGCGTGGGTGCGACTGACCGCAGGGTCGGTTAAAACCCATCGCTTGCTGCCCTCGGGATCATCGTCGGCCGCCGTATCACGGCGACCCAGGAGAGTCACCCCCGGCTCCAGGTGAAAGGTCGTTCCCTTGTCAGGACCATCGGTGGTGAAGAAAGAGTAGCGAGCCATTGGAGCCACGGTTCGTTCAGGAGCGGCCCTACTCCTACACTTTTTTCCGGTACATTCGGATCCAGGCCGGTAGCACCGCCACCGAGAGGAAGGTGTTGATCAAGAGACCGAGGGTGACCAACCAACTCAGACTGGCGATACCACGGTGGTCGGCCAGGCCCAGGGAGGCAAAGCAGGCTATGGAGGTGGTAGCACTGAGTAGAATGGCCGGTCCGGTGCTGCAAGAAAGGATTCGGTCGTGCCCCAATTCTCGGATTCGCAGGACGCTGTGGAGCCCGAACACGCATCCGATCCCGAGCAGCATGGGGATGGCCACGAAATTCGCCGGATTGAACTCCCACCCGAAAAGCCCCATCAGACCGAGTAAGATAACCAGGCTCACTCCGGTCGGCACGGCAGCCAGAAAGACGTCCTGGGTGTTTCGGAGCATAAGAGCGAGAATGACCGTCATGGCGATCAGACTCAATCCGGCGCCCTGCCAGTGGGTCTCCATGACCAGTCTTTCGAACAACTCGATCAGCACGGGCTCGCCGCTAACCTCCGGGTGGACCCCCCGAACCTCTTCCAGAAAGGTTTGTAGATTGGCAGGCTTCCAGATGTCCACGGCGGGAAAGACCCGGAGCACGAATTTGCCGTCGGTGCGAAGCAATCGGCTGGTCAGGGGTGAGGGTAAGTCTTCGACTCTCACCGGCTCCTTGCTCTGCAGCAGCAGCAGCGGTCGGAAACTTTCCAGAGTCCTGAGTGCGTTTCGCCGCAAAGCCTCCAGCGCGTCCATCACCGGACCCGGGCCCCGAGAGCGCAGTCGTGTCTCCAGCTCATCGAGTTCGCGTAGCATCGCGGTGCGCTCTTGCGGGGGCAGGTTCAGATTCTGGTAGAGCCCTAGCAACCTCAGAGCATCCCTCGCTTCGGCGGCCGGCATGGTATGGATAAAGTCCAGGAGCGCCACCAGTCGCTCCCGCGTTTCCAAAAATTGGCTCACCGCACGGGTCTTCTCCGGGGTGACTATCGGCATGAAAGTGGACAAAGAGATCACCTCGGCCACCGAATCGAGCTCCCGCAAGCGGGTTTCCACCTTTCGTGCACTCTCCAGATCATCGATTGCGATCAGAGCGGTGAGGACCGAACTTTTTCCTTCCGCCACCAGCGCCAGCTCGGTGCGCACTGACTCGAGCCTGGGATTCTGCATCTTGAGTAGATGCACGTTGAACTCCACCGAAGGGGCCACTGCCAGAGCGAACACCGTGGCCGTGGCCGTGCCGATAAGGAAGTATTTGTCCAGCTTGCAGAGTTGCTTTTCAAACCCTTGAAGCTCCTGGCGTCCCACTTCCGGCAGTTTTATTTTTCGGGCCTCGATTAGGCCCAGGCAGGCCGGCAGGAATGTGCAGGCGGCAAACTGACAGAGCAGCACCCCGCAGAGGGCGATGGTCCCGAGTTCGGCGACACCCCGAAAACCGATGACCGCCAGAACCCCGAAGGAAGCCGAGGTGGTCAAGGCGCCGAAGAGGGTGTCCCTTCCCGCCCCATCGAGTGCTTTGCCCATAGCTGACTGTGGGAGGTCTTGCTCTCGAGACTCGAAGTATCGAAACGCCATGTGGATCCCAAAGTCGAGTCCCAGACCGATCAGAATCGGCACATAGGTGATGGTGATAAAGTTGAGCCGCCCGATGGTGTACGACATGAGACCGAGCGTCCACAAAAGACCTACCACCAGGGTGGCCAGGGCCAGGCTGGGCCGAAGATACTCTCGAAAACCGAACTGGAAAAGGAGCAAGATGAGCACGAAGCTACAGATCGTCCCTCGGATCGAATCTTCGGCGATAGTTTTCCGTTCGTCCACCACCAACACGGGTTCACCAGTGAGGGAAAACCGGAGGCTCTGAAAGCGGTTGCGCAGGACTTCGACGAGTTCTCGAACCTGGGCCACCGCGGGGGCGGCTTCTTCCAACTGTCCTTCGATCTTGGGTCTCACCAGGACCAGGATCGTGCGCCCGTTATCCAGGCTGAGGTCCACGACCTCGGGGACTTCTCGGAAGTCGCCCAGGTAACGGAGCAAATGCACTGACTCCGGCGTCAGGAGCGGCACCAGGGAAGCCTGTCGGCTTTCTTCGGGATTGGTGGAAGTGGCATCCACGAAAGCGACCAATCCTTCGGTAAGCATTCTAGAACCTTCTTTGCTCCGAGACAGAAGTTCGGCCAATACCGGCAGATCTGCGTCTGAACTCAAATCCAGACCCTCGGTGGCTACCAGCGCCTGTTTAGCACGTCTGTTCAGTTCCTCCAGCTTCTCTTGAGAGAGGTAATAAAGCCCGGACTTCAAGAACGTTTCCGTGGGCAAAGCGTAGAGTGGATCCTCCAGCAGTTCCGGGTACTGGGAAAGTCCTTCGCCCAGCATGACCGCAGCGGCCTGACGCTCCTGCAAGGTCCCGCCCGAGATGATGACCGCCATGTCTTTGGCCCCCGGTAGCATCTCACGCCAATTTTGCAGAGTTACGATCTCCGGGCGATCGCTACGAAACAGGACCAACCAGTCCGTATCCAGGTTGAGATGGTTGCGGGCCGTGAATACGGAGCCAACGATCAGGAGCGCCGTGACCAAGAAAGTCAGACGAAAGTAGCGGAAACAGAGTATGCCCAGCCTGCCCTGAAGCGTCGTGACCCGGTAGAGGTCGTCAGGACTCGCTGTCTGGTGAGAGTTCAGCTCGGTCGATCCTCCAACCCTGAGGGCCCCTGTTCAGGCGAAACCGACCCACGAATCGGCGCTGTTTTCCCCCTTCAAGAAAGACCAGTCGAACCAGCACCTCCGCTTGTCCTGCTTCATTGAGACGCTGATCCACGACCGACCAGCGCACATCTTCGATATCCAGAAAGGCATCTTTAAAGGAGCCGAACGAAAGATCTCTTTGCCATTCCGGACTGAGCATGGCGTAAGCTTCTTCCATCCTTCCTTTACCCAGGTTGTCGAGGTACTCAAGCAGGCGGCTTCTCGCCACAACATCTCCGCTTTCAATATCGAAAACTTTGGGTTGGGGTGGCTGTTGGTGCTGCTGGTGGGTGGGGGACTTCCACCAGAAAAAAATGGCCGTGGGGATGGCTCCCAGGCAGATCAGGGCCAGCGCGAGTTTGAGCGCCTCTCGAAAAATGTCGGCCCCGTCCTTGCCCAGTTGCTTGGCTTGCTGTCCGGCGTCGGCCGCTTTGGCGCTTATGACTCGGGAAACACCTTTGCTGACAAGGGTTAGCTTGGTCTTTGTCTCCTGCATGCGGGAGCCCGCCGCCGGGGCCGGGTAGGCGGAAGGGGGCGGAGCGACGTAGGTCGTCGGGGCCGGAGCGGAGGACGGGGGTGAAGGCCTCGGGACGGCCACGGTCTGGTCGTCATCCTCCTCAGGCTCGTCGGCCAGGGGAGAGACGACCGAAGGGGGAGGAGCCGTCGCTGCCGGTGCTGCTGCGGGCGGCGGGGGAGTGGGTGCTGGAGTTGGCGGCGGGGCTACCGGAGCTGCGGGCTCAGGCTCGGGCTCGGGTTGGACGGCTTCGGAAGCCTGGGAAGCACCGTCTTCACCATCCTCTTCGTCATCATCACCCTCTTCCCGGATCTCCGATCCCTTGTGGCCGGTCTGCCTCTGGTGCTTGCGAAGCCCGATGCCATGGTTGAAGGGTTCGCCGCACTCGGCGCAGATATGTTTTTTCTTTTTTCGACCTTTGGCCACGGGTTGTTATTCTCTAAGAGCCCAGTAGACCCTGGCCGGGCAAAAAAAGGAAACTTAGGCGCGCAAAGGAACGCGCAGAGATGAAACCCGTCTTGATCGTGGCTGGTGGCGGGCCTTCCGGTCGTGCCATCGCTGAGCGCTGTTCGACTCGCTGGAAAGTGACCGTCATCGACCAGGACGAAGCTCAACTGGAGCAGTTAAAAGGCAAAGAGATCGAAACCGTGGCGGGTGACTGTACTTCCACCCTGGTTCTGAATAGAACGCCCATCGAGACCGCGCGAGCAGTGGTAGGGGCGACGGGAAACGATGACGCCAACTTTGAATTTTGCCGCCTGGCTCGGGTATTGTATCAGGTGAAAAAGATCGTAGCCCTGGTCAATCTTGTCACTGAGACAGAACGATTTCGGGAGGCCGAGGTGTTGCCCATCACCCGGCCGAGTTCTGCGGCGGCGATCGTGGAAAGCCAACTCGATGCAGGCAGGCGCACGACCACAGACCTGGGTCTGGGTATTGGCGAGATCATTGAAGTCAAGGTGCAGAACCATTCGCCGGTCATCGGCAAAACGTTGTCTATCTTGAGACCTAAATCGTGGCTATTGGGGGCGATTTACCGAGACGGGCGATTGGTGGTGCCCCACGGTAACACCGAGATTGAAGAGAACGACCGCTGTCTACTGATTGGTGATCCAACGATCCTACCCGACATCGCCGACTACTTTCAAAGGGGGGCTTCTGAGTTTCCTCTCCAGTTCGGAGCTCATTTCGGGGTGCTCGATTCTGGTGATAGGGGAACCTACGAGGAAGCTCTGTACCTGCTAGAAGTCACCAACGCCACCGGCCTGCGCCTGCTGGTTCAAGGCTCCCAGGCCGGTGAGCACGGGCCCACCTCCGCTGAGCAAGACATCTCTAGCTACTCGCTAGACCATCGCTGGCCCCAAAATATCGAGGAGATTGGAGACTTGCTCGATCTGGCAGCCCACGTGGTCAGCCCCCGGAAGGCCAACTGGTTGCAGAAATTCGGACTATCCCGCAGGCCTGTTTACGAGATTTTGGAGCGTACTTCCGAACCGGTGTTGATCGCGCGAGGGACTCACCCTTACAAGAACATCTTGTTGGCCGTGTCACCTGCTTCCGGCTCGGTCAGGGTGGCAGAATTGGCGGTTGATGTGGCTCGGAAACTGGGCGCCAAACTGACCGTGGCGGTAGTTTGTCCGGCCGAATATGTGACTGGTGCGGCTTTCCGCCAGGAGGCTGAAGAAGCCCTGGAAAGAGCTACCGGACTGGCCTCACTATACGGCCTAGGTGTCAAAAAAGAGATTCTGGAGGGAAACGAACTCAACCAACTTTGTGAGCGAGCCACCGAATTTGATCTTTTGATCACCGGCCATCGCAGGCATCGCAAATTTACCTTCCTCAAGCCTGACGTCTCACACTTGCTGGCGGCTCGCTCGCCGATCTCGACCCTGGTCCTGCCGTACCTACCGAAGGACCTGGGTAAAGCTTATACCAGAAGGGCCAAGAAGCAGAAGAATTGAGCGACCCTGGATTTTTTGAAACAGCGAAATCTCTTCTGGTGGTAGCGGGAGGAGCTTTTGCAGTGCCCCTTCTGGCCCGCCGAATCAAGCTCCCCGCATCGGTTGGTGAGATCCTTTTTGGGGTCCTGGTGGGAGTTGAAGTCCTGAACCTGGTTCGGCCTGCAGAGTTTATAGATCTTACCGCCGAGCTCGGTTTTCTACTGCTCATGTTTATCGCTGGCCTGGAACTTGATTTCCGAAAGCTGGAGGCTGGAGGGATAAAACCCCTCGTGCACGGAGTCGGGGTAACCCTCTCCGTCTTTGTCATGGCTATGCTAGCGGCGGTCGCTCTCGGCTTTGATCCCTTTCTAGGGCTGGTTGCCGGTGCCATCTCGATCGGGGTTCCATTGGTCGTTCTACAGGAAACCGGCCTGGCCAAAACTCCTTTCGGTCAAAACCTCATGCTGGTTGGGTCGATCGGAGAATTTTCCAGTATCCTGTTGGTGACCGGGGTATCGGCGTACGACCACGCTCGAGGCATCAATGGTGTGTTTGCCACCCACGTAGGGGAAATGGCCTTGATCTTTTTCGGTGCGTACATCGTGCTGGTGATCTTAAGAACCCTGGTTTGGTGGCGGAGCGAGTCCTTCTCCCGGGTCGTGGAGAGTCACGACCCCTCGGAGATTGGAGTGCGAGGCGGGCTCTTCCTCATGTTCTTTTTTGTAGCAGTTGCGGCCAAGTTTCAGATAGACCCCATCCTCGGCTCCTTTCTGGCCGGGGCGCTCTTTTCGTTTGTCTTTCGTGGTAAGGGGCCCCTCGAACTAAAATTCATGAGTATCGGAAACGGATTTTTTGTACCGTTTTTCTTTATCTCCGTGGGCATGCATTTTAGCATCGAGAAAGCTCGAGGGGGTGATCTCCTGCTGCTCTTGGAGTTGTTGGTCATCCTGGTTACGGTCCGAGTCCTGGCCTTTTTGTTGGTGCCTAAAGAAGATAAGATCACTCTCATCGGGGTGGGGATGGGCATTCTCCTATCGGCTCCTCTGACTCTGCTGGTGGTGGTGGCCAATCTAGGACGAAAATTGGGCAAGATCGACGAGGTGATGTTTGCCACGGTCATCCTCCTGGCGGTTCTTAGTTCCACCATCTATCCATGGCTCTTTAAGCTGCTGGTACCGAAAATCAAGGCGACCCCGGAGGGCCAAACCGGGATTAATGGAGACTGATATCGCCCGTCCCGGCTTCAGGACTCTGCTTCTACACCCAGCCTCTTGATCAACTCCTCGGTAAACTCCGCGGTGTTGAGCTCTCCACCCAGATCCCGGGTCTTTTTGCCTTCTCGCAAACAAGCGTCGTAACCGGCCTTAATGATGGAAGCGGCCTTGGCACACTCCGGGTCACGGCGATCGTCGGCCAGATGGTTGAGCATCATGACCGAACTCATGATAAGAGCCAGCGGGTTGGCCACCCCTTTACCGGCGATGTCGGGGGCCGAGCCGTGGACCGCCTCAAAGCATGCGGAGTCATCCCCGTAGTTGGCCCCGGGCACCACGCCCAATCCGCCCACCAGGCCCGCACAGAGATCGCTCACCACGTCGCCGTAGAGATTCTCCAGGAGCAGGATATCGAACTGGCTGGGATCCTGGACTAGTTTCATACAGCCGGCGTCGATGATGCATTCCTCGTACTCAATGTTGGGATAGTCCTCGTGATAGACGTTGCGCGCTTCACGGATGAACAGGCCGTCCGACATCTTCATAATGTTGGCCTTGTGGAAGCAAGTGATCTTCTTGCGCTGGCGGTGGGTGGCGAACCGAAAGGCCCAGTGGGCAATTCGATGGCAGGCTTTGGTGGTGGCCACCTTCATGGAGGCCACCACGCCTTCGGTGACCTCGTTTTCGATGCCAGCGTAGAGACCCTCGGTGTTTTCCCGTATCACGATCAGATCCACATTTTCAAAGCGGGTCTTGACCCCGTCGATGGATCGCACCGGGCGTAGCGCGGCATAAAAGTTCAGGGCTTTGCGGATGGAGACGTTGACCGAGGTAAAGCCCTTGCCTATGGGAGTGGTGCAGGGACCCTTCAGGGCCACCCTCACGTGCTTCAGCGCTTCGATGGTCTCCTGGGGAAGGACGTCGGTGCCCCGATCTAGAGCGGCTAATCCGGCGTGCTGGAGCTGCCATTCCACCGGTGCCCCCGCGGCGTGAAAAACTTTGCGGACGGACTCGGCGATTTCTGGACCGATGCCGTCGCCTTCTATTAAAACGACTTCGTGCTTCATGAGGGGCCGGTTCGAGTCATTCACTCCCGGTGCCTCTAAACTGTCCATGAGGAAAAGATGCCCGACTCACCGAACCCACTCGGGTGAGGTTGGTATTGTCGGCCCGTTTCCGCGGCCTTTTCTGGACCCAGTTGCTGGGCGCGTTTAACGATAATTTCTTTAAACAGTCTCTGCTCATCTTGATCGTGTTTCAGGGTTTTGGAGACCTGGACATGCGGGACGATAAGCTCTCAGAGCTTGCCCTGGCCGTTTTTACGGTCCCTTTCTTTCTTCTCTCTGCTACCGCAGGGCAGTTGGCCGACAAATTTGATAAAGCCACCGTGATCCAGAGACTGAAGATTATTGAACTGGTGATCGCCGTTCTGGCTGGTATCGGATATTTCACTGAATCTGTTCCGGTGCTCTTTCTGGCTCTGGCCCTGATGGGCATCCAGTCGGCCTTCTTCGGTCCCCTGAAGTACGGGATCATTCCCCAGTTGCTCGACGAGGAGGACCTTACCGAGGGAAACGCCGCGGTGGAGACAGGAACCAAGCTCGCCATCCTGCTGGGCACCCTGGCCGGAGGGGTGCTGGCAACTGCCGATGAGGCCCGAATCTATTGCACCGCCACCGTCTTGTTGATCGCCGTGCTGGGCTATCTGACGGCTAAACTGGTGCCCCCGGTGGGTCGCTCCGACCCCCATCTGAAGGTGGATAAGAACCCTCTGACTCCCACCTTTCAGGTGATCGGAATGGCTCGCAAGGTGAGGGCGGTGTTTTTGAGCATCCTGGGAGTCTCCTGGTTTTGGGCCCTGGGTGGGGGTCTACTGGCTCTCTTGCCGGTGTACGGAAAGACCATCCTCCAGGTAGACGCCGGGGTGGTCAACTTCTTTCAGGCGGTCTTCAGCGTGGGGGTGGCTGTGGGAGCTGTGATTTGCGGAAAGCTCTCTCACCAACGGGTTGAGCTAGGGTTGGTGCCGTTCGGATCCATCGGGATTTCGCTGTTTCTGGCCGACATCGCTATGATGGGGTCACCTTTCGACCTTCCTCCCGATCAGTTGATGTCGCTTTCCGAACTCGTTCGAGACCCTATGGGTTGGCGAATTATGCTAGATTTTGCCGGCATCGCCGCTTCCTCGGGCCTCTACATCGTACCCCTCTACACCGTGATCCAGCAGCGCACCGACGAAACTTACCGGAGTCGTGTGATCGCCGCCAACAACGTGCTCAACGCCGGTATTATGGCCATCTCCGTCGCCACCTTGTCCAAACTGGGCGACTTCGGTCTGAGTATCTTAGGTAAATTCGGGCTCATGGCCGTGCTCAATCTGCTGGTGGGTCTTTACATATACACTCTGATCCCAGAGTTCTTTCTGCGCTTCTTGGCCTACATCTTGAACCACATCCTGTACCGGCTGAAGGTGGTGGGAGAACCGTCCATCCCTCGGGATGGACCGTGCCTGTTGGTGGGAAATCACGTTTCTATGGTGGATTGGCTCATCGTATTGGGAGGCATTCACCGGCCGGTCAGGTTTGTGATGTGGCACACCTACTACAACCTCCCCATGGTTCGATACCTATTCCGCGACGCCGGAGCCATTCCCATTGCTTCGGGTAAGAGCCACCCGGAAGTCCTGGCGGCTGCCTTCGACGCCATCGACAAAGCCCTGGAGCAGGGGCGTCTGGTGTGCATCTTTCCGGAGGGTCAACTTACCGAAACCGGGGAGGTTGGGGAGTTCCGCAACGGTCTTGAGCGTATTTTGGAACGCCGCGCGGTGCCGGTCGTGCCTTTTGCTCTCCAGGGTTTGTGGAACAGTCTCTTTTCTCGCCAGGTCGAACGTTCGTTCTGGTCCAAGGTGAAGAGGTTCTTTCGGCCCCGGGTGACTCTGCTCTTCGGGGAGCGGACCTCCGCCCCCACCCCAACCTCTTTGCAAGGTCTGGCCCGGGAGCTACAGCGCCAGGTGGTGGAGCTGCGCGGCGAGCGTCGATGATCGGTCCGCCAACTTTTTTTGAGCTGGCCAGGCAGGCTCTCAGTAGCACCCAGCGCGGGTACGACCTGCTGGCCCCCAAGTTTGAACAGACCCCCTACGCCACGCCGGTACCCTGGGTGCGGGCTGCTATCGAGCGTATCGAGCAGAGATATCCCCTGGAAGGCAGAGACGGGCATGGGTTGGACCTGGCCTGCGGCACCGGTCGGGGTGCCCGGGTCCTCCGCCGCTACTGCGGTTCAGTTGAGGGTGTCGATTTCAGCGAAGGCATGCTGGAACAAGCTCGTCGACTGTCGGCCGGATATAGCGGACTGCACTTTAGACAGGCAGAACTTCACAAATTGGAGTTGCCCCGCCGACGATTCGATCGAGTTGTCTGTTTCGGGGCCTGGGGCCACATCTTACCCAGTTTTCGTGCCCGGCTCTTGGAGCAGGTGGTGGAGAGCCTGGCTCCGGGTGGGGTGTTTTTTACTCTGACCGCCAACGAGGCCAGGATCTTCGAAAAGCGATTCTGGTACTATCTGGCTTTTGACCTGGCGATCTGTATTCGCAATCTCCTCTGGTTCGATGAGTTTCACATGTACTATCGCTTGAACAGCACTCGCAGATTGATGGAAAGTCTGGCTACGGTACTGGGAGCAAGAGCGGATTGCGTCTTGAGCAGTGAACCGCTGCCGGGGTTTGAGAAAATACCCCTGGCCCTAGTAGCGGTTTACCGTCAGCCGGCGATGGAGACCGAGGAGACGCCCCAACCGCCGTCGCCCAGCACTACAGTGTAGACCTCTTGCAACCCGGCTCGAGTCACGGTGACCTGAGCGGTGGAGAGATCCTTGGAGATATCGGTGCTCCAGGTCGTAGGGGACTCGTTTAGGGGCAGGCTGTTAAACATAATTTTGAGCTGATCGGGGGTAACGGATTGGCGCGCGCCCGGGGCAAGCAGGTCGTGGGCTCGCTTGTACTGGTTCAGACGAGCATTTTGGAGAAAGTCCTGGACCAGGGTCTGAGCGGCCAGTTGGCTGCGGCCGATCTCATCGATGGAGGCGGTATCGCTGGCCGAAACGCCGGTTATCATCAACCATCCGGTCAACAGAATCACGCTCAAGAAGAGGGCGCTTCGTCCGACCACCAGTAGCGCGCTTCGCATAGCGCGAAAGGTAGCGGATTGGACTTCGCCACAGAACTGAAGAAAAGCTTTAGAGGTCTGGCCCACCGCAACCCAGTCGATCTGGGTGGCTGCGGGTTGAGCTTCGGGTAGACTGTCTACCACGCTTCCCCGGCGGGCCTGAAAACCAGTTTGTTGTTGCCAGGCGGCTACCAATTCAGGGGTGATGACAACGGTGCGGTCGTCCTGTTGGCTGGCAGCGGCGGGGGTGGGTGCAACTTTTGCGGCTTCTTTGACCGCTTCGGCTTCAGCCGGGGCAGTAGCTTCGTCCGAACCTTCGCCGCTACAGCCGGTCACGTTTTGGTGACGCTTCAGGGAAATCGCGTGACGAAAGCTTCGTCCGCAGGAACATTTGTGTTTCTTATCTTTAGTGCCGCTTGCCATGGTTGTAAAATATCAAGACTCCCTAAAAACATTCTTAAACAAATGGGGAGTTAGATATTTGCCAAGTCTTTAACAAAGATTCAGATGCCTGAACTCTGTTCGGCAACAGAAATTAATCGGGGTAGCGGAACTCCACCGGGGTCTCAGATTCGGCGGCCAGGCTGTTCTTGACCGGGCAGGTCAGAGCGGCATTTTCCAGCTTCTTGCGCTGACCGGAAGTCAGTCCCGGGGGCATGTCGATCACCAGATCCACTCGGGAGATCCTTCGTGGATCGGCGGCCATGTGTTTTTCTGCTGAAAACTTCAGGCCGTCTAGATTCAGGCCGTCTCGCTCACCCACGATGGCCATGATGGTGAGCATGCAGGCTCCCAGACCCGAGGCCACCATATCGGTGGGGGAGAAGCTAGAGCCATCTCCGTTGTTGTCGACCGGCGCGGCGGTCCGCATGGTGGCACCCGAAGGCCCGTGGAGAAGTTCCACTCCCAACCCACCGAGATACTTGCCTGATACCCTAACGCTCATGATTTTTGCTCCTTCATTATCTTGGCCCAGGAGTCTTTAAGGGTCACGATTCTATTGAACCGCAGCGCTCCGGGCTTAGAATCCTTATCCACCACAAAAAATCCCAATCGCTCAAACTGGAAGCGATCCATGGGCTCCACCCCGGCCACCCACGGCTCCATCCGGGCCCGGGTGATCTCAAGAGAGTTAGGGTTGACCAGTTCCAACCAGTCCACATCTTTCTGAGAATCGGGTTTCTCCACAGTGAAAAGCCGATCGTAAAGCCGTACCTCGGCTTCCACCGAGTGCTCGGCGCTCACCCAGTGGATGGTGCCTTTCACCCGTCGCCCATCGGCGGTCCCACCCAGTGACTCCGGGTCGTAGGTGCAGCGAAGTTCGGTCACTTCGCCGTTCTCATCCTTGACCACCCCCGTGCAAGTGATGTAGTAGCCGCGCCGCAAACGCACCTCGGTGCCGGGCGACAGACGGAAGAACTTTTTAGGAGGGTCCTCCATAAAGTCGTCTCGTTCGATATAAATTTCCCGGCTGAACGGGACATCCCGATGACCCATTTTCTCCGGCTCATCGGGGAAAAAGGGCGCCGAAAGCTGCTCGACCTGCCCTTCCGGATAGTTCTCGATCACGACTTTGAGAGGATTCAGGACTCCCAGGATGCGTTTGGTGGTGAGGTTCAGGTCGGTTCGGATACAGTCTTCCAATTGCTTGTACTGGATCCAGCCTTCCTTCTTGCTAACCCCGATCCGATCGCAGAACTCTCGGAGCGCCGTGGGGGTGTAGCCCCGCCGTCGCAGCCCGGCGATGGTGGGCATGCGGGGATCGTCCCAGCCCTCCACCAGAGCCGAACTCACCAAGTGAGTCAACTTTCGTTTGCTCATGACGGTGTATTCCAGATTTAGCCGGCTGAACTCGATCTGCTTGGGGTGGCAATCGATCGACAACTGTTCGAGAAACCAGTCGTAGAGGGGACGGTGGTTTTCAAACTCCAGGGTGCAGATGGAGTGGGACACCTCTTCCAAAGCGTCGGAGATACCGTGGGTCCAGTCGTACATAGGGTAGATACACCACTTGTCGCCGGTCCGGTGGTGAGCGACCTTGCGGATCCGATAGAGCGCCGGATCCCGCATGTTGATATTGCCTGAGGCCATATCGATTTTGGCCCGCAAGGTGCGCGAACCGTCGGGAAACTCTCCGTTCTTCATCCCTTCAAACAGTTCCAGATTCTCTTCCACCGAACGGTCCCGATTGGGGCTGGGGCGACCGGGTACGGTGAGTGTGCCTCGATACTCCCGGACCTCTTCAGGAGTGAGGTCGCATACATAGGCCTTGCCGTTCCGGATCAAGTCGATGGCAAAGCCGTAGAGTTTGTCGAAGTAATCGGAGGCGTGATAGAGATGGTCTCCCCAGGAAAACCCCAGCCACCGTACATCCTCCTTGATCGATTCCACGAACTCGGTATCTTCCTTGGTGGGGTTGGTGTCGTCGAAGCGGAGGTGGCAACGACCTTGAAACTCTTCGGCCAGACCAAAATTCAAACAGATAGACTTGGCGTGACCGATGTGGAGATAGCCGTTGGGTTCGGGCGGAAATCGGGTGATGACCGTCCCTCTGAACTCCGGCCTCTTCAGATCCGCCGAGATGATATGTTGGATGAAGTGTCTGGAATTTTCCTTTTTACTCATAGGCTTCGCCCGTTCGTAAGCCCGCCTGGCAAATCCTACGCGCTACAGGGTGTAGGAAGAGAACAACGAACGCCCGGATATGGGCTTTCTCGCCGATCTGAGGCGACATATTCACCGGATTCTATTGGGGGAAGGTAGAGATTTTACCCAACAGAGGCGGCACAGCCGTATTCTGTGTTCGGTGCCCGTGCGGCTGGAGTTGACCGACCACTACACTCCCGGTACCCTGGTTGATCTGAGCTTGGACGGTGCCCGCATTCAGATCGAGGCGGTACCCAATCGGCTGGGCATCTGCCGCCCTCCATATCGCCGCGGACAGCAGATGAAACTGGTGCTCGCTTACCAGAATCGAGAGCGGCGGGACCGGGAAGCTTCGGTAACCGTTCGTTGGGTCAGGCCGAGCGGTGCCGGTTGGGATGTGGGAGTTCAGGTTCATCTGGATGGCGCGGCCGGTTGGATCCCTCGACTTCTCACCGAGTACGGTCTGACCCAGGAGGCCTTTCACACCCGAAGGACCGGTGTGCGAACTCCCACTCAGGAAAAACTGCTCATCGGCCTGGGGGTCTCTCAACAGTTCGAAGGCATGATGATCGATCTCAGTCTGGGTGGGGCGGCCGTGGTGAGCCCCAAGGCGTTTGCTCGATTCGTACCGGTCAAGCTCAGTCTGAAATTGGCTGGCAAGGAAGTCGCTCTACCCGCCCAGGTGGTCCACATCAGACCCTACAAAGAACAGGACTTTCATACCGGCGCCAGTTGGCTCTGCGGGCTTCGGTTCGGTGAACTCTCCCGCGACGAAGGCGAACTCATCGGCCGCCACCTGGTGGAGTCCCGCCGAGAACCCGGCCGTCCGGAGTGAGCTTGGTTTAAGTTCTTTGCGTTCAATAGAAACACGGTACGCTCCAACTCACGAGGCGTGAACAGCTTTCGACCTTTTGATTCAGACTCCGAACCGACGGAAGGCTTAAACCAGGTTCCAGACCCTTGTTACCTCGGAGGTGTGTGGCGGTTTTGGGGATTGAAACAGATGCGTTTGTTTGGGATGGCCGGAGGTTGACGGTGCTGCAAAGCTTCGAGTTCGGTGGGCCCAACGACCTTGGAAAGCTCGAGACCTGTGGGATCGAAAACACCCGGGTGGGTGCTTTTGGCCAGTGCCTCTTCCGTGGGTATACCAAGCCCGTATATCCCGTGCCTTCAAGCTCCGGAAGCTGTGCTAGCTCTCTATCATATTATGTGTTCGCCTTAAATGATCCTTGCAAAATAAAGAGAAGCCCTTGTAACCGTTTTGGCAGGTTCCGTTTTGCCCGTTGAGGATTGGGATAGTTTTTGAAGAATCTCTTGGGGTCTCGCATTATCCCCTTGAGTCTGGCGAAAATGAAGGAAGTGGAAGCAGCCATCGAGTTCGCACTGGATATTGCGGATTAGGCGTTAGAGATAGATCGCCCTCACTTGATCTTTGGAACACCATGTGTATACATTGATGTATGAGTATGATTCGTAAGCAGGTTTATATTGAGAAGCGGCAAGAAGAGGCGCTCAAGGCAGCTTCGGCACGGCTGGGTGTCTCAGAGGCAGCGCTCATCCGGCAAGGCATAGACCGATGCCTAGATTCAGTAGTCGTTCCCTTGATCGATGTGGGCGCATGGGAAGATGAACTGGCCTATATTCGAAACCGCCACTCCGTAACGCCCGCCAGGGAGCGTACCTGGACGCGCGATGAACTCTATGACCGATAAGATTGTGGTCGACACCAATGTTCTAGTCTATGCCTACGGGGAAGGACCGCTCGACAAACGAACTGTGGCCCTGGAGCTTCTAGACTACCTGATGCGTAGACAGCGTTGTGTTCTTCCCTGTCAGGTTCTTGCTGAGTTCTTCAACGTCATCACTCGCAAGGGCGACTCACCTATGAAGCCCGCGGAAGCGCGGCTAAGAATTGAGAATCTCCTTCGTGCGGCAATCACGGTCGATCTTTCGCCGCTGGTCGTGCTCGAAGCTGCACGTGGCGTGCAGTATCATTGCATGAGTTACTACGACGCGCAGATCTGGGCTGCGGCAAGGCTCAACCAGATCCCTCGTGTGGTCAGTGAAGATTTTGCTTCTGGTTCTTCGGTGGACGGCATCCGCTTCATAGACCCCTTCGAGCCTGGTTTCTCTATCGCTCAACTCTAGATTAAAGATCGTCCTCGAAAACTTCGTGATGCTGTTTGCGGCTCTTCTGCTTTCGGGAGAGCACGAAAGAGACTTCTTCTTGCTCGCTAGGGGGAAAGAAGTGCACGGCGCGGTAGCCGTCTTGAGCGTAGATATTTAGCGTGGTCTCGAGATCGTGGGCGCTCACTTTTAACACCTTGTACTCGAGTCTCTTGCTCACGAAGCTGCCTCTTTCTCGGCGGTCCGGTTCTGAGCCTCACCGGCCCCGTTCGGGGAAGGCTTGTTGGTTGTGAATTCTTTCTTGATCAACACCAGGGGAGTCATCTCATCGGCGTTGCCCTGGGGATTGGGCTTCAGCGCCTCGACCACCGCGTCGTGACGAGTGGGATCGGAGATGTGAAGGACATCCACTTTGCCCAGATCGTTGGCGTCTACGATGGCGATCTCGTAGCCGGTCGCGGCTTTCAGGGAAGCGCACAACTGGTCGCCCCTGGCCGGACCCATCACCACGTGCTTATCGAAGGGAGGTAGGGTACCGGTGCAGTCGTCGATGGTGGCAACCGAGCGCCCGGCCACCCGGTAAAACTCTCCGGCCTTACCTTTCAACTTGCCCAACGCTCCGGCGGCCACCGACATCAGGATCTTTGGCAATCCGACTTCTCGAATAGCCATCTCCAGGGCGTAGGGTGAGGAAAGCGAGCTGTTCATTTCAAAGAGCCGGTTCAGTCGGGTGGCGAAGTAACTCGGTTTAATGTCTTCGCAATAGACCAGGCGGCCCTGCACAATGGCCACCACGGTTTCGGCAATGGCCACCAGATCTCCAGGTTGCCCGATGCCTGCCGTGGCCTCTTTGATCACTTCGATGAGATCGTCGCCAGGCCGCAAGAGCCTGGTCTTGAGCGCTCTCACCTGGGTGTTGCTCTGGGCTTTTTGTTGCTTGGCAACGGCCTTTTCATCCTCGGGGCGCGTGATGGCCGGTAGGCGCTGAACCTCCTCGAAGGAATCGATGGTGAAGGTCAATTCTTCCTTGCGATAGTGCATAGGAGTACGGCAGTAGTACTTATAGTGGCAATCCACTCGAAAAAGGGAGAGCGCTTTGAGCTTTTCTCGAATATTCTTGGCCGAGAGCCAGATCTCCACCGTGGTCAGCAAGCCGGAACCAGGCTTAATGATACACGCTTCCCAGTAACCGTCTGCTCGAGGCACTTCCCGATTGATCCAGCGGCAAACCGGCTGCAGGTCACTATGGGCATCGCCAACCGGTTGGAGGAAACAGGCGGTGTCGATGAGCAGCCCCTGCTGCCGCCCGGTATTCTTGAAAGGCAGATTGAATCGGATACAGGCCCGATTCTCGTCGGCAAAAAAGATCGTTTTCTCAGTGATCTTATCGCTACGCAACGAGACTCGGCAGTCGCCGACCTTCATGGCGGCAAACTCCAGAGCGGCTGCTCCGAGTGCTATCGGGGTTAGAATGGCGAATAATTTTGACATGGTGGCTCCGGAAGGAAGGCTCCCGCGCTGGGGCTAAATGGTCTTGCATCAGCGGTTACACCTGTTCCGGCGCTTCTCCTGCTAGGACCGGGGCACCATCTACTAATGGTAAAACTCTATTCTTCATATAGCTCCGAGTTCTTCGCAGTTCGCGAACCTGGTCGCATTCAGATTTTTAAGGACTCCTTCCAGGATGTGGCCCACCGGGTCCATGACAAGATGGCAGGGGAGCTCATCCATCTTTCAGACTCCGGAGAGTGCTTCTTTCGCTCTACCGATGGACTTTTTCGTCTGCGTCGGGAAAAAGGGGTTCGAGCCGACCGCTGCAAGGCGGTCAAAGGGATGGATGGAAGCCCGGAACGAGGCATTCTAGCGGGGTTCGCGGTCCGGGCCGACGGGGAGCAAGTCGCTTATGAACAGATCGTGCCCGCCCAGAAATTTTCATCCAAGCTCAAGAGATTCCTGGGGTCTAAGTCCGCCCAGGGTGATGTCGGTCCACGGCTGCACCGCTTCGTGGTGAGCCAGTGGTCGGGGAGATCCAGCACCTGTTATTACGAGACCGTGATCGACCCCCGGACCTCCCTGGGGTTGGTGTGGTGGCCGTCGCCTGATTTCGGGTTCCTTTCGGTCATGGAAAGAGAGCGGGACAATCGCTCCTACCTGCGGTTGATCGACATTCTGGATGAGTCCGTGGTCAATGAACTGGTGGTTGAAGGCAGGCTTTCCCGGGACCGTTTCCTCACCACCAACGGCTCGGTTGGGTTCGGCATGGAAAAGGACGGGAAGCGAGCGTTCGTCATTTGGACCTACAGCCAGGAGCGGTTCGGGGTATCGTACCCGAAAGATTCTCGGGTCGTGCATCTATTGAAAGACAAAGTGATCTTCTTGAGTAAAAAACAGGAGATCGTGACCGCCAAAGATTATCAGAACAATGTAGTCTTAGAGGTCAGCCTTCGCTCCTTGACCGAACTAGGGATCCAGTATTTGCTGAGTTTCAATCCTCGGGGATCGCTGGAGCTGGTGACCTATGCTCAGGGTCGCCTGCGAGTCCACCACACGGACCTCGAGTCGTTGCCCATCGACGCCCGGCGCTGGGAGTTGCTCGGTGAACGAAGGCGGGCGGCCGAATTAGAATCAGCCGCTGACGACGTGCTGAAGCGAGATCAGGAGCAGCGGGCGGTTGAAGAGCAACAGTCTCGTCAAAGTCGCCTCGTTCACGAGATGAACGAGCACGTCTCGAAGACCTCGGCGGTGCAGCCGATGCAGTCCTCTTTACCGTTTGAAGCGACTTTGGGGGAAGGCCCGAGTTCTCCCTCGGTAGGCGCCACCTTTACCTTCGGGTCCAAAGAAGAAGCTGAAGATGCTCTGGAAAAACTCAGAATGCGCTACATCGCCGGAGAGCTGACCAGAGAGGATTACTACAATGAAAAAACTGTCATTGAGAAAGCCGCGGCCTCGATTTAAAAGTTAAGATCTGCTAAACTACTTGCGGTGTATTCATCCAGAAAAAGCCGGGGTTTCAATCTTCTGGAGGTCGTGATAGCGGCCTTCCTTTTCTCCACGATCTCGGTAGCGTTTTTGGGCGTTTGGGGAATGCAGGCACGAGGCCTGGAGAAGTCGCGCCACAGCCTGGTTGCTACTATGCTGGCCGAACAGATGGTGGAAGAAGCCATGGCTGAAGGTTACGAGCTGGTCAAGGTGACCGAGGAGGAAGAGGCCGAACCCAAGGTGATCGAGATGGGCACCGAGTCTCGTAGCCCCACCGGTGAGTGGGTCGAGATCAAAGCGAAGTACACCACCTCCAGGTCGGTCAAACTGGTCGGTGATCTCGACGATGACAAGCTCAAGTTGGTCACCGTCAAAGTCACCTGGGAAGACAGCACGAAAACCGGTGAAGTCGTCCTGGTGACTTACCTGGCGGGTACATTTTGAACCCCCGGAGTCGCGGAACCACCCTGGTGGAGTTGATCGTAGCGTCGGCCCTGGTCTTACTACTGATGGGAGAACTCTGGATGCTCCTACAGACCGGTAGTCGATTCTATCTTCGCTCCCGCAGCCAGTCCGATCTCCAGCGCAACGCCCTGATCGCGCTGCGCTGGATGTCCACCGATCTGGCCGAAGGAGCACCCCTTTCTTTCAAGCATTACGAGCCAGAATTTATGTCTACCACTGATCGTGACGGCTTTGTCTTCGGGTCCCCGAAAGGGGAGGGTGAGCAGGTGGAATATAACGATAAAGGGCGCCTTTTATGGAGTTCTGTGATAGGCTATTACATAGATCCTGAGACGAAAGATCTGGTCCGGGCCAGGATGCCGGTAAGGCCTGAACCGACGGTGGTGGCTCCTCAGATCAACGACAGCGACTATCACATCGAAGAGCTTTCCAAGACGAGGGAGGATATCAAGAAGAGAATAGTGGCCCAAATGGCCTACGATATTAAGACGACTCAGGGTGCCCAGGACGTACTGGTGACCCTGCGCTTTCGAGACGAGGACCTGGGGTTTGGACTGACTGTCCAGACCAGATTGGAAATGAAGAACAAATGAGCGGCAAGCGAGATACTCAAAATGGCTCTATTCTGGTTACTCTCCTTTTTATGACCAGTATTCTGGCTCTTCTGGTGGCCGCCGTGGCTACCGATTCGTTTCAGAGTATGAAGACGATTGGTCAGTCCAGCCGCGATACTCAGGCCAAATACGCCGCCTATGCCGGCCTCGAGGTTGTGTTGAACGAACTTCGTAAGAATGAGCACTACTACGGAGAGGACGAGCTCTCGACCCGGCACGGCAAGGTCTCAGGCGAGATGGTTGGGCTGGAAAGGCTAAAGTACGAGGCCCTGGTTTGGAATAACATCCAGGAACGGGACGAAGAAGGAGACACCGGCGAGGAGCCGCCCCAGGACTTGGAGGGTCCCAATGGAGTGAAAGTTCGCCCCGACACGGTCTACATAGTCGCCTCGGGCAGCGACAGCTATCGGGGTGAGGAGGTGCTTCTCACCAGCATGGCCGGTACGGCCCGGAGGATTCGACCGGTATTCGAGGATGCTGCCTTTGCCCGGACCAAACTGGTTCTCACCGGCAGTGACGGCCTGGTCGATGCCTGGGACTCTCAGGGGTTTGACCCCTACGTGGGGGGCTCTTTCCCCGGTGATGTGGGTGGTGGCGGTGATAGTGATGACGATGATGTCACGGCACTCCCCAATGTCTCCGACTATGAAGCGACCCTGGGTACCGACTCCCCCATGGGAAGAACCCTGAGGCTGCTGGACGGGGCCAGGTTGAACGGCCACTACCGGGTAGGCCCGGCCGGTGACGGTGGTCAACTGTTTGGTGAAGACTCCGGGGAGTCGTCAGGGGGAAGTGGGGGAAGCCCGTTTGCTGACGGGGGTGGGGAAGAAGAGAGTGTTATAACAAGATTTCCGGTGACTACCGCTGATACCATTGACCAAGTCGCCGGCCAGAAGCCAGAGACCGGAAATGGGTTGGGTGAAATCAAAGCGGTCGGGGACAGCAAGGCCACTGAGGTTCCTCGCTTTCAGTCCCCGGTGGCCGATGACGACGTGGCCGGCCCCGTTTCGCTTAACAACCCGTTCGTCACCGCGAAAAACGAGG
>JBAYRN010000033.1:0-45665 GCA_041676625.1 Vulcanimicrobiota bacterium | reverse complement strand
GTGACCAGCGCCAGATAGTTATACAGCTCTAAAAACTCAGGATCGCGTTTGAAGTTCTCCAGGACCAGATGTTCATGGATAAGGCGTGCCCACGCGTAGGCGACCTCTGTTTCGAGCTGGAGTTTTCCTTCATCGTCGAGTCGAGAAAAGTACTCAGGACAGTCTTGAGGCAGCACCGTGACAAACGGTTTATCATCGATGGTCACGGTGGCAGTGTAAGGACCGGCCTTAACTCCAACTTGGGGGACCCGATTTCCATCGAGCCGGTCGACGATATCGTCGTAGCGTTGCATCAGATTCTGCTCCCGCTCGAGACCCGCCATCTTGTCGCTGCCGGCGAGCTCAAAAAGAAAGCTGCGCGACAAGCCGAGCCCTTCTTTACGAGGCCGAGGGGTAGGAATGGGAAACTGCGGGTTGGTGATCGCAAGCTCACTGGGAGGTGTCGAGCTGACCTCTTTTTCATCCTCAAACTCAGGGACGAGCAGCAGGAGGGATAGGAAAAAACCGGCGATACACACCACCCAGCGCAACTGGGTCCAACGACGTTCCGACATGCTCTGTCGATTCTTGCTCTGTTGATGCTTCCCTAGGAGAAATGCCCCTGAATGAAATCCAATCTTAGCCCGTAACCACGGGCTTTCGTCATAAAGGACGACAAAGGATTGAGACACTACTTTCGCTGTTGCACTTATCCCCGAGTGGGATAACACCTCATGAAAAGATCTCAAATCTGGGCTCTCCTAGCCAAAACTCCCTAGGCAATGAGCGGCGCTTTAGCGAAAAATTGGTTTATTTCTATCACTCAACCTCTGTCGGTCTGTCTAATTCGAGCAGCAGACCCCGGGCTGCCGCAATCGCCTCTCGCGGTCCCACTGCAAAAAGTAATCGGTAGTTGTCGACAACCCGCAGCTCAAGTTCTGGAATCAAAGTTTCTATACTTTCTTTGACGACATCCAGCTCGGCGTATCGGACAGGCAATAGGAAATCCGCATCGGGAAGTCCGTAAATCCGATAACTCTGGCCGTAGGAGAGTTCTCGTGCTACTTGAGCTACCTCTTCTTGAGTACCTTCGGCCTTCAGTGCGCTCGGATTCAACATTATAGTGAAAAAAACGTTTGGATACTCACCGGCTAGGATATCCTTGACCCATTGGGCTGCACCTTCATTCACGATAAACTCAGAAACGAACCGGCCATCCCTAGTTGCGGGAAAGTCGCGACGTAATAGAGTCGGCAGACCACTAGAAACAAAAATTGCTGAAGTTTCGTCCCTAATTCTCTCTATTCGCCAACTGTGGAACGGGCGATCCACTAGGATGTGACTGATCGCCAATTCAATTGGTGTCTCGCGGAAAGATATAGAAATCGTCCCATCTAGGTACTGATCGTAATACAGCTCTTTACCCGAGGCTAGAGCAGGCTAGAGCTACTTTTCTCAGAGCTTCGCTGCGGCTGACATTGAGAAAATCTTCTGAAATCAAAACTGAAGGTAATTTCTCTGGTTTCTGCTCTATCCTCAAGGGCTTCGCCGGAAGGTTGTGAGTCAACATCAGGACAAAGACCAGGAGTTGGAATATTTGATTAATTGATTTTTTCACGACTCGTCACCATACCACAGTTCAAGACGAGTAGTAGAGAACTCACCGACAGGATACCCAAGACTTCAAAATTCGACCAAGAAGTGTGTTGACACGATAGAGGAAAAAGGTACATACTTTGGATAGGTATCATGGGTGGCAAAAGAGCAAAAATTTTTTGGACAGGAAGAAGTCAAGCGGTTCGTCTCCCTAAAGAGTTTCGTTTTCAAGGGGACACGGTACTGGTTCGGCGCGAGGGGGATGCGGTCATTCTTGAGCCGGTGGACAGTTGGCCGTCAGGCTATCTAGAGTCTTTCGCGGGAATACCGGATGACTTTGAAAGGCCATCCCAAGGTGATGTAGAGCCGCGCCTCGAGTTCGAATGAAATACCTTTTGGATACGGATACCTGTATCTATGCACTCAAGCAGAATCAGAGTATCATTGGCCGTTTGTTGGCAGAGGCTCGCTCGGATGTGGTCATCAGCGTTATCACGGAAGCTGAACTCCGGACAGGCGCGGCCAAGAGTTCGGCACGGGCGAAAACACTCCAAAAACTAGAGAATTTTCTTAAACCTATTGAGATCCTCGAATTCCGCACTCAGGACGCGATTGCTTATGCCCAGATTCGAGCCTCACTGGAACGCGCCGGCATTCCGATCGGTCCTCTCGATACATTGATCGCAGCCCAGGCAATGTCTAGAAACTTGACTCTAGTTTCGAATAATCAACGTGAATTTCGGCGCATCTCAGAGCTGAGCCTTGAGAATTGGTACTCAGAAAGCTGATTTGCGAGGCGCGTCGCCGCCCCCAGTGCATGCCGCACCGCGCCGCATGCTCATGCAACGCCGTGCCGCATGATCATGCAACGCCACGCCGCATGCCCCGCCCGTGACGGCTGCGCAAAGCCCCGGCCCCAGTGCATGCCGTACCGTGCCGCATGCTCATGCAACGCCACGCCGCATGCCCCGCCCGTGACGGCTGCGCAAAACCCCCGCCCCCAGTGCATGCCGTGCCGTGCCGCATGCTCATGCAACGCAACGCTGCGTGCCCCACCCGTGACGGGCTGCGCAAAGCCCCCGTCCCAGTGCATGCCGTGCCGTGCCGCATGCTCATGCAACGCCACGCCGCATGCCCCGCCCGTAGCGGTCGTGCAAAGCCCCCGTCCCAGTGCATGCCGTGCCGTGCCGCATGCTCATGCAGCGCCACGCCGCATGCCCCGCCCGTGACGGCTGCGCAAAGCTCCCGCCCCAGTGCATGCCGTGCCGTGCCGCATGATCATGCAACGCCACGCCGCATGCCCCGCCCGTGACGGCTGCGCAAAACCCCCGCCCCCAGTGCATGCCGTGCCGTGCCGCATGCTCATGCAACGCCACGCCGCATGCCCCACCCGTGACGGGCTGCGCAAAATCCCCGCCTCCAGTGCATGCCCCTCGCCTAGAAAGTGTTCCAGGCCTCGGTAGCGAACGACACCAACAACGGTGGAAAGTTTTCTGGATCAGATGAAGCAGGAGGGTCAGCCCGAATCCGAGGGCGGCTTTACTCTTTCGGCTGAGGGCTCCCACTGGAAGATGGCGCAATACTGTCTGGCCAACCGGGGCGACTATCCGGCCCACGTGTTGGCTGCAGCGGTAGCCGGTGGTGCTTCCAAGTTCAGCCTGGAGCGAGAGGCGCGAGCTACGCTTCTTTCCTTCGATGGCGCCCCAATTTCACGGGAGGATTTGCTCGCTCTCAGTGGTGCCGGTGGCCGGGGGCGGTTGCACGAATTGAGCATCGCTCTTAGTGCTGCCGCCGGTCAGTCCACCGTGCGTGTGGGGGGCCAAGGGGTGCAGACGAGGCACGAACTGCAGGTGGTGGTAGGGGAGGCCACGGTGCACGAGATACCGGTGGGGCACCAGGACCGTCACACCTTTTTGGTGGAGGCTCCGCTGAGTGATCGGGATCTCCAGCGCTTTCTGCAGTGGTCCCGCCACGCTCCTCTGGAGCTCTGGGTGGATGGGGTCAAGGAGAATCGGGCCCTGGAATTTGGGGCTTCTCAGGGGCTGACTCGAGGTGTTTGGGAAGTGAAGGGGCCGGAGCCTTTGGCTACTGGGCCGCTCAGCGGAGACGCCACTTGCTTTTACGCCTGCCGGGAGGCACCCGAAGGGCCCTCGTTGCTGCTGTGCCTGGTGGAGCCTCGCTGGTCCGGCTACCCGGAAGTGCTCCTACTTTCTAATGGGGTTGTGCTGGCCTCTGAAGCAAACTTTTTTGAATTTCTCATGCTCACCGGCGCCGTGACCACCAGCCACCTCAAGCGGGATCTCTCCTCCCGGAACCTGATCAAAGATGAAGCCTACGAGGTATTCCTGCACTGGCTCCAGAGGGAGGTCGACCGGTTCCTCTGTGCGTTTGCTGAAAAGCCACCCGAAACCCGGGGTATCTTTGACCGAGTTTTCAAGTTGGAACTGGGCAACCGTTACAAGGCGGGTAGGTTCCCCAAAAGTATCTCGGAGTTTCTGGATACGGCCCGGGGACTGGAGGTCACCCAGGACAAAGAAAAACTGGACGATGCCGTCCTTCGAGCCCGCAAGACGGGCTCTGAGGTCTATCTCGACCGCCTGGATACGGCGCTCTTGTTCGAGGTTGAAAAGCGGATCGCTCAGCAGGACTGGAAGGGGGCGGGGAACTGGAACCAGGCTCATCTCTACCTCCGGGGGCGGGCTGGTCGGTCGGTGGAGCGTAATCAGGCTATCGATCGCTGGTTCAAGTTCATCACTGAAGGCCAGGTCTCGGTGGCCTGGGCTCAGGAGAGTATGCTGGATATTGCTCTTCACCCCTCCGACCGCTATCGCTCAGCCCTCATGCTGCTACCCCACGAGTCCTGGAAAGACATGGCCGGTGAGGTCGATCAGATCAACGTTTCCGATTCCTGGAAGGAGCCCCTCCGGTTATTGGGCCAGGAAGGAGGGCTCTTCAACGACCCCTCCTGGGCTCTGATGAGAGAGCTGCTCTACGGATCGGTGGAGAGCTTCATCGAGGTTTTTAACCGGATCGGTGAGGAGATGAGCCCGACCAGGAAGGCCTGTTTCCTGGAGTTGGTGGCTCGAGCCCTGTCCGGCAACCTCCCCTGGTCGGAGCAGATCAAACTCACGGCCCTTCGCTCCACCAGTTGGGTGAAGACACCCAGTACCTTGAAGAAAGAGTTTTTCGCTCAACTGGATCAGAAGAAAAAGACTTCCATTCCGCCGCCGCGAGACTCCCACTTTTTCCGTATGCCCGCCTCCCACGAGCTACACCTTCCGATCCTGGTTTACCAGTGCTGGTTGCTCAGAGGCTTGGGGGCCGGTTGGCAAAAACTGGTCCTGGCCCGAACCTTGTTGATCGAGAGCCTACGCTCTCTAAACTCCGAAACCGAGTTGGGTGAGGAGTTGCCGCCCAGGCCGTTTTAGAGAGTGAAGGTTGTGGCGCTATACTGTCCTGGTTGCGGAGCTCCCCTGGTGGAGATCGAAGCCCAGCGGGCAAAGTGCGACTACTGCTCGTGCTACCTGGTGATAGAGCCGGGTTTGATCCGGCAGGAGCGAGGAGGCCGCCGAATGGCCGAGCCGTCCCCGGGTTTAGAATCCGACCTGCCCTCGCAACTGGTGTCTCATCGGACGGCCCGTTTCGAACTCTCCTTGCTCGAGCAGTTAGTTCCGGACTCCGGCCCTGAATGGTTTCGTCCTCTGGAGTTGGAAGAGGAGCGGTTTGCCTTGCTCTATCTGCGACTGGTGGATGCCGAGAGCCAGCCTCTGGAGAAGGACCCCGAGCCGACCTTTCGGGTCTTAGAGGCGTCCCTCAGGCAGGATGAGGATCCCGGCCTTTCAGCTTACCTGGCCCTGGAGCACCTGGTGAGTCAGGGGTACCGGGAGTACCTGGAGATTTGTGTATTACTCTTTGATCCGCGCAGCTCTTCGGTGGTCACCTACAACGCGGGTTGCCCGGGCAGTTTGCTCTGGGGTTCCCTGGAAGAGGGGCGCACCCTGGATAGTGGTCGGATAAACCAGGCTCTGCAGGCAAGAATGCTCCGGGAACAACGGGACTACTTTTCTAACAGCTCTCGTATCCGTATGGCAGCCGACGACATCATGGTCCTCTGCTCGGCCTCCTACGCGGGTCGAGGAGAGGGGCCCTACGGCGGCGCCCTCTCCGCCCTCCACAGGAGCCTCAACGAGCATCTGGGTGAACATCCATTGCGGGTGGTGGCGCTGGCCAAAAACGCCTTCTGGAGCGATCGGGCCCCGGCGGTGCAAAACCTGATGCCGCGCTCTCATTTGCGGGTGGCGGCGGTTCGGGTCTTGCCGGTGGAGCCCTGGGATAGTCTGCCGTCGCAAGGACGTTTAGAGAGCCATCGAGTCGACTCTTTTGAAGTGGCACTCTGGCGAGGGCCGCGCGACTTTGTGCAGGTCCTCCCGTTGCACGCTGAGCGCTTTGTGCTGATCTGGCTCTCCGACCCCACCGGGGAGCTGAGTCCGGAACTGGTGGAGGGAGTGATCAATGCTGTCGTAGCAGTGCTGGACCGGCCCGAGCATGGAGACAACGAGAACCCTCGAAGAGCCGGTAGAGAGGCTCTGGAAGGTCTTCCCCAGACCACTCGTCTCTGCCTGATGCAGTTCATGCCGATTCACGCTCGCGTGAAGTATTTTCGGCGTGGCTGGAAGCAGCCGCTGGCTTTGGGGGCAAGAGGGCTGAGAGATTCGGGCGCCCTCCAGCAGTTCGACGAGGGAGGGGAGGCCACGGTGGGTCCCGGTTGCCGTCTTTTTTTCCCGGGTGCCCAGGACTACCGGGGGGAAATTTCCACCGGGGCCGCTCTGGCTGAAAACTGGAACGGCGGCAAGGCTTCCGCTCTCTATCGGGCGCTGGTCGCTCACTGGCGAACCAAAGATACCGCCCGGGCCTTCACCAACCTGTTACTGGCTACTCTCGGTGATTCGGGCCGGGCCGACGGCCTGGCGTTGATCGGTACCCGGGATCTGGAGTGAAGAGCTATCTCCGTTGCAGGTAGCGGCGGATCCCCTGGGCACTCATAAATCCAGGATTGGCTTTTTCATAGCGCTGGTAATCCTGCTCGCTCACGTTCCAGCGCTCGGACTGGGCGCGGTCCCACTCTGAGTAGGCGTGTTGGAGTTCTTCCATGGTCAGACCTTCCCGCTCTTTCACGAACTTGACGCAATCGTGCAGTCTCTCTTCCAGGGCGTCCAGATACTGCCCCGGTTCATCCACTTTTCCGTAGTGAGTGAGATAGAGGGCGGCCGGTTGGGCCTGGCGGAGTTTGCTCAAGCTGCTAGTCCAAGCCTCCAGGTTGAACTCCGGAGGCGGCCCCGGGACGGAGGGGAAGTTGCAGCCCGGCAGACAGCACCCGGCCACGTCGCCGGTGAAGAGGGCGTCGCCCACCTGGAAGGCCAGGTGGTGGCCGGCGTGGCCGGGGGTGTCCAGAGCCTTGACCTCCAGGCCGGCAAGGCTCCGAGTCCCTTCCTGAAAGACGCTGACCTTTTCGGCCGAAGCTGGGATGGTGGTACCCCACAGCTCATCCATCCGATCCAGGTAGATACGACTGGCACTGGCCAGGAGTTTTTCCGGCTCGATCAAGTGGCGGGCTCCCTTTTCGTGGACGTGGATCTGGGCACCGCGCTCGGCCCAGTAGCCGGCACCACCGGAGTGATCGAGGTGGATGTGGGTGACCAGTACGTGCCGGATCTGATTCAGGGAAAATCCCAACTCTTCTATCTTGCGTTCCAAGGTCGCTTTGACTGAAGCCGGTCCTGTCTCAATGAGGATGAGACCGTCCGGGCCCTCCAGCAGATAACTGGCGATCACGTGGGGGGCGCCGAGAAATTCTTGGTCGATGATAAACAGGTTGTTCATGAGTCTTACTCCTTTCCTTGGCCGCTTACGGCTATCCAGGCTGCGGTATAAAGCGCGGCGGCTCCCCGGGTGATCAACGAATCGGGGAAGTCATATTCATAGGTGTGCAAGGAAGGGCAGTCCTCCCCTGAGCCCAGGGCAAAAAACGCTCCAGGCATGAGTGATAAAAACTCTCCAAAATCCTCCGACCAGGGAAAGACCGAGTCCACGCTCTCGGTGGGAAAGCCGAGATGCTGAAAGGCCTGATCCAGCACCCGGGTTCCCTCGGGCGAGTTGAGGGTGGCGGAAAACGGATCGTGCCTCAGAAACTCAACCTCCAGCCCGTAGGCGCTACCGATCATGCAGGTTCGGGACTTCATGGTGTCTACCAGGTGATGGAGTTTTTCATTGGTCTCCGCCCGGACGGTAAAACAGGCGATGCCCTCTCCGGGCGAGAGCCCAAAGTCCTTTTCTCCCATCCGCAGGTGGGTTGGGGTGACCAGGCCGACTGCGTTCAGTCCGCCCAGTTCGGTGGGTAGTCCGCAGAAACTGGTGATCATCTGGGCCATGGCCCGGGCAGGGTTTCGACCGTTGTGCGGTTCGCCGGCGTGGGAGGGACCCCCCACCAGTCTTATCTCGATCCCTTCCGAGGCCGGACAAAACGGGCCGGTGCGATAACGGATCTGCCCCAGTGGTAAGCCAGGGACGTTGTGCAGGCCGAAGGCCCAATCAGCTCTCAGATCAGAAAAGCGCGGGTCGGCGATAACCTGCCTGGCTCCCCGCCCAGTCTCCTCGGCTGGTTGGTAAAGCAAGACCGCTCTACCGGTCGGCAGGGGAAACCGTTCCAGCAAGAGCCCCACCGCCGAGATGATGGCGGAATGACCGTCGTGGCCGCACTTATGGGCGATCCCGGGGCGGGTGCTGCGGTGGGGCATTTCAGGCAGATCGTCCAGTGGCAGCGCGTCCAACTCGGACCGCAGCAGCACGGTGGAGCCTGGACGACCGCTGTCGAACACCACCGCGAGCCCCGTTTCACCCAGGCCTTCCACGACTTCCGAAGGAGTGACTCTCTCGGAGAGCCACCGCCTTATCCGGTCGGCGGAGTCTTTTTCATCTCCGGAGAGGCAGGGATGTCGGTGGAGATCCCAGCGTAGTTCTCGAACTTCGTCGAAACGGGCCGAGAGCTCGTTTTCGAGGGTCTGAAATAGGGGAGGCTGAGTTTCAAGGGTCGATGGTAGCACCTGGCCTGGTTCGTTTGAATAAGTTCCCAGTCCTGTGCAGTCTTTTTTCCCGGTACGCCGAACGGGCCCCCAAATGATGGAATACTACCGGGAAGGTTGGGCGCAGACGCTTGACCCTCATTTCAAAGAGCTGAAACTGCAAGAAGAGTTAGAGGAGCACGTCCGCTACCTGGCCGGCAAAATCGGGGAACGAAATTATCAGAGTTACCACAACCTGCAGCGGACAATTTCTTATATTTGCGAGTACTGGGCTAGGGTGGGGTACCAGGTACAAGCACAGCATTACGAAGTCGATGGCCGGCAATTTACCAATCTCTGGGTAGAGATTGAGGGTTCCACCCGCCCTCAGGAGATCGTCGTGGTGGGTGCCCACTACGACAGTGTGGTGGGCACCCCCGGTGCCGACGACAACGCCTCGGCGGTGGCCGGACTGCTGGCCCTCTCGGGTCGTGCGCACGGAAAAAGGGGGGAGTGCACCCTCCGCTTCGTGGCTTTCGCCAATGAAGAGCCACCGTTTTTTATGTCGCCCACCATGGGGAGTCTGGTTTATGCCCGAGGCTGCCAGGCTCGAGGGGACGATATTCAGGCCATGGTCTGCCTGGAGATGCTGGGTTATTACTGCGAAAAGCAGCCGGAAACCCTGGGGTTACTCCCGGAGCGAGGCGACTTCATTGCGCTGGTGGGAAATCCTCAGTCAGAGGAACTGGTGAAGCGAGCGGCTCGAGCTTTTCACCAGACCGTGAAGTTTCCGTTGCAGGCTGCCGCGCCTTGTACCAACCTGGTCCCTTACGCTTCCTTTTCGGACCACTGGTCGTTTTGGCAGTGTGGGTACCCCGCGTTCATGGTCACCGATACCGGCCCCATGCGAAACCCCCACTATCACCTGCCCTCGGACCTTCCGGAGACCCTGGATTACGAGCGGATGACCATGGTGGTTTTCGGGGTAGAAGGCGTGCTGCAGGCTCTTAGAGACTGCCACGATCTTCAAAACGAATGACCTTGAAGTTGTTCATGTCCAGTTCGTAATACATGGTGCGCTCCGCCTCTGGTTCGAATCCGCGTTCTCCGACTTTGCCGTTGCAGGTCACCAGGTACAAGCCTTGAGTCAACTCCCCGGTCATGACATCCCGAAACGGTCGAGCGAAGCGAACATCGATCACGACGGTGTAGGTACCCACGAAATTGCCCTCTCCATCCAGGACATCTTCGCTATAAGCAAACGACTCCAGAACTCCCTGGGGTGGGAAGAGAATGTCGGTGCCCAGTTTCACTCGGGCGTCCTGCCAGGCGGCCAGGCAGAGTTGTTTAGCCTGGACGGAGAGGGCCTGAGCTCTGGCTTCCTTCATCCGGCTCGACTGGGTCGACATCAACCCCAAACCCAGAGCCAGAAGCAAGACAAAAAGCATCAGCGCCGCTATGAGCAGTGAGCCGTTTTGCCGCCGCCTCGCCCTCACGGTACAAAGCCTGCTTCCAAGGCGGGACAGGTGACCAGCGACTCAAAGGTAATCACGCGGCGTTTTTCGGTCAGAGAGAGTCGAATAACAAAAGTACTCTGGCTACCGGAAAATGGAGACACCACGAAGGCGTTGACTTCGTCAGCCACCGTACTACTCCGTCCGGCTACGGTGCGAATCAATCGGGCCTCGGCGTTGGTCTGATAGCTCACCTCTCCTAATTGACCGATGGATCCGTAGGTCCGTTGAAGCTCGTTGGCCGGGGTTTCGAGCGGATTGCCTACAGCCTCCGGTGCGACCGGTCTCACTTTTTGAAACTTGACCTGACCGAGGGGAATGGGTTGCTCAATGAAGACTGCCTCCCTGAGTTCGGAGGTTAAGCGCTCCCCGCCCAGAGTGGCGCTCTCCAGGGTTTGGCTCTTCTCTTGTAAGAAACGCAGCGTTTCGAAGGTTTGGGAAAGAAGTCTCGACAAAGTGAAGAGAACAAGCCCGGTCATTGCGAGTACCACGACCACTTCAAACAGACTGAACCCCATGCCCCTTCGCCCTCTCAAGGTAGATTGATGGTGGTGGAGAACCCCACCGCCTCCTGTCCACCATAACGAACCAGCGCTTGCAGGCGGGCCTGAGCGTTCATGCCAAGCGAGGTGATGGGGCGCCGAGAAACGCGAACCTGCCGGCCCGAAGAGTCCAGCGGCATCAGCACCAGCGAGCCCGTGCTGTCGTTGGTGATACCCCACAAGACAGTGACATCGTCGGGTCGAGTATTAGTGGAGGTGACCACCTGGGCGGTGTAAACGGAAGTGGTGGTAAAATCGCTTAGGTTCGTGGGGCCACTGACCCTGGTGACTACGACGTCAGGGGTGTTGTCGAAAGGGGTCACCGGGTCTCCCAAAAGGGAGACCAGGCGATAGCGCTCGTCTCCTCCAAAGGTCACGGTCACCTGAACCAGTTGCAGACTGTCGGGAAGGTGACGGGTGTAAGGGTAGGTGTTGTAAGCGTTGTTCAATTGCGGATTATTGTCTGGTGGATTTCGTTGGGGGAGAGTCAGGTTGTCCGGGTCGGGGGCCTCGGTAAAGAGAGTGCTGCAGGGGCTGTGGACTCCGTCGATGGGTGTCAGCCCGGAGCTGGGGACCGGCCGGTGGGTATGGGCGAGTATCTGAACGTCGATCTCGAAGTCGGGAGCGTCCGGATCAGGATCCTGAGGGCCGACCAGCCCTGCGAGTACCTGGGAGAAGGAAGACCCCGCCGGAACCTGAGAAGAGAGCGCTCTCAACTGCTCCATCTTCTTCTCGGCCACCATGCTGGCGCGGCGCACATTGCCACTCTCTGACTCCCAGCGGATGGAGGCTTCAAACAGTGAAGATACCACGGCAAAGGCGAACAGCATCAGGAAAGAGGCCACGATCGCCTCAACCAGAAGAAACCCCCCTTTCTTTCGCTGCTCCGCCCCCATAACTTACTGACCGGCGGGTATCCAAACCGCCCGCCGGACGTCAGTCTCCTGCATGATGGTGGGGCTACCCCCGACCATCATGAAGTTGTCTCCGTTTCGCGGTACGATCCACACCTGCTGTCCTTCTTCGTCTTCCGGGATACTGCCGTATCCGGCACCACTGGTCTGCTCGCTTCGGGTCCAAACCAGAAGTTGGCCGTCGGAGGAGATGTCGGGGAAATCGTTGTCGCTACCGGCGCCTGTCATTCCGAAGACGTTGGAACCATAGTCTACTCGAAGTTTGGGGCCGGTAGGATTGGGGTGATAATCGAGGACCAGGTCTCCCGGCACGATCCCACCGTTTTCATACTGGTTTGCCGTGACCGGAAAATTGATCAGAACAGCGTTGTTGTTGCCCAGGCTCAGCAGGACTCGGTCTCCGCCCGCCGCCGCGTAGCTCATAGGGGCGTAAGGGGTTTCCGGACCGATGTAGCTATCCGTGGTGTTCCAAAATTGGGTCGGAGTCAGTTTTGTGAGATGGCCGCTGGTCAAGTTTCGGGAGTGGATCAGGTTGTCTCGCCCGGGCTCGGAGCCTCCCTCAAACAGCATATAATGACTGTCCTGGCTCCAACCTGTGCGAGATTTCTTGATCAGGTGGCCGTCTGCTGCGAACAACTGGGAGTCGACGTAGGTTTGAGAATTGTCGAGTTTGGTCGTGATGAGTTGTTGATTGGCCTGATCCCGATAGCTGACCCAACTACCGTCCGGCGAGATGGAGACTGAAGTGTAGGTCCCGGGACCGGCCAGGACTTGTTCGGGGCCTCCGTTGAGGTTCCTCACTTTGACATACCGATTGGGAGACTCTCCTTGAATAAAGGCGACCTTCAAAGCTGCCCGGTCGATGCTGGGCATGATCTCCTCCACGCCGGGAGGTGACAGGACCCTCTCTCCACTACCATCGGGGTTCATGGTCACCAGTTGCCAAAGTCCATCGGGGCCACGGCGCTCCACCAGCAATCGACCACTGGGTGGAGTGGTCAGGACCTGCGTGGGAGGATTTTCGATGAAGACTTCGCCTTTAGCGTCACGTACATCCGCCTCCACGGCGAAACGATCTCCGGGTTGGGAGGTGATGGGGACGGTCCAGTTCCAGCGAGCCCGGAAAACACCCACCCCGGCCGGTGGAGCGACTCCACCGATCCAGGCTTCCGGGGCTTGCATGTCGGCGGGTAAGTTGTAGACGAACTCCATTTTGTCCACTTCCCCTTGCAAGGCCGGGTTGGCGTTGGAGAAGGGATAGCTGAATTGGCCGAGATCGGGGGCGGGACTTCCCAGGGAGCGCTGATTCCATTTGGCAAAAAGAGCACGCCCTTCGGGGTCGTAGGCGTAGACCTCCAGGGTGACAACCTGGCCAGGTACACAGATTCCCTGATCCGGAGGGGCGGTGGCAGGGTTCGGGAGGATTCTGATTTGCGAAAGCTTTACAGTTGCTCCCCCACCGGCGTGTTGAGTACGGGTTCGGGCCAGAGAGGCGGAGGCACTGCTGTCTCCGCTGCCGAGTCCCGAACTACCCGGCAGGCCGGTGACCTGATCCACGCCTCCGGTGGGGCTGAGCAGCAGAGTGATGGCGGTCTGGGCGCCGGTGACCGTGCAGGCGCCGGGAGCCACCCCGGTGACCGAGGGACGGTCAGCGACCACCAAGGAGTAGCGCCCATCGAGGGCCGGTAGCTGATTGGTGACCAGCCCGCCATCGGGTGTGAAGCAGAAAACGTAGTCGTTCTCATAGCCCGGGGGAAGCCATTCGGCCAGGTCGAATACCTCGAACTTGGAGAGGGGGGAGGGAGCAAGACCCTCGCTGAAAGCCGGACCGGGCCAGCGAGCAGCCAGAAAGACCACCCCGGGATACTCTCCGCTGTAGTTGCGAGAGGTGGTGACCACCGGCTTGTTCCAACCCTCCAATCGATACAAAGAAGCGGATCTGGGGTTTGCACCATCGTCCGTGGGCAACCCCACCGCAACCGGATGACCACCGGCCACCGCGAGTTGGCGAGCGGAGCGAAACTCCTGGGCCAGAACGGCCGCCATGCTCTGGACCGGTGCTTTGGATTTTCCCGGATTAAGGACCTGGAGGGAGATTCCGACTAGGATCACAGTGAGGGTCAAAGTGAAGATGATTTCGATGAGAGTAAAACCGACGGAGCTTTTTCGCACCTAAAGAGTATAGCACTAGACTGGTCGGATATCATCCATGGTGTATTCGAGTTCGGTGGCGGGCCTCAAGGGGGCTTCGTCATCTTCTAACAAGCTCTCCACCCGGCTGGCTGTCCACTCCTGGCAGAGTTCCTGGGCAAACTCGATGACCATCGACATCAACTGATAGACCTCCGGCGGCACATCGGTGGCCCCGTTTTGCTCCGACATCAGCGCCTCGACCTGCTCGGCATCGCTCTCCACCGAAAGCCCACCGGCTTCGGCTTGAGCGATCATACGAGCCGCTTCGGCTCCCCGGGCCGTCTTGACCACTGAAGTTGTTCCGTCGGGGTTCTGACGAACGGCGACAGCTTTTTTCTCGGCGGGGTCGGGGCTTTGCTCAAAGCCCTGATCGAAGGCGTCTTGCCAGGCTTCATGCCACTTAGGCTTGGACATTGTAGCGCTCCAGTTCGTCGAAGTCCGTGTGCTCCACCAATTCTCTCTTTCCGCCGTGTTGGCGAAAGACGGTGCGGTACTGCCCCCGCTCAAACCCCATGGAAGACAGGCGCTCGGCTAGAGCGGGCAGATAGCCGGTAGCAAACCTCCGAACCTCTTCGGAGGCGGTGCCCAAGAAGACGCTCGCTTTACCTTTGCGCACCTCCACCAGGAAATGCAGCTCGCCCATCTCCTCGGTGTTCACTAGAAACTCAATGCGGGTATCCTGGAAATCGACGACCCGGTTTCCGTCGCCGTCTTCCATATACTCCAACCAGACTTCGGCCGGGTCTCCTTGCACCGGTATCTGCAAGTAGTAATAACCCAGATTACTCTCAGTCTTGGCCCGATTGATCAGCTTTTGGGCTTCCAGATTCTCTTCCAGGCTTTGCATCAGGGCCAGGAGCTCTTCTCCACCCACCCCGTCTTTGGCAAAGCGCTCTCGCATGCGCTTTAAGATCGCCGCAAAATCCCACTCCTCACCGCCCCCGAAGCCGAGCGAGCCCAGATTGAATTCGATCCCGGTCTGCTTGGCCATTCCTTTGAGGTTTTTGGAGTTTTGGACCTGGCTGTTCTTGTTCTCCCTAGAGGGGGGCTCCATGATCATCTTGCCCAGGCCTTGCTGCACCTCGCCGATCATCTTGTTGAGATCTTTGGCCGCGATGTGAGTGTTTTCCATGGCCTTTCTTAATTCCGTATTAAGGGACATCATCTGCATCCCTATCTGCGGGTTGTTGGCGATGAAATTGGACAGAACGGTCACGTTTTGAGGAGTTACCGGGAGCTGGCTATTCTGGAGAAACCCGGTGGCCGCTACTTTGCTGGTCATGGGAGCCTGGTTGGCGGCACCGCCGGGCCCCACCTGGGCTAGTACCTGCTTCATCATGGTGAAGTTTTCTTTGGTCAGGGGGATCTTCAACTCTACCATGGATTTGGCCAGGTCCAGACTGGAGGCATCGATGGGAACTCTCATACTGGTCAGGGTGCTGGAGAGATCCGACATGGTCATCCTGGTGGTTGGACTGGTCAGAATGCTCAGGTGGATCTGGCCCTGGTTCTCCCCGCGCACCTGCAGCGAGATGTTGTCGCCCACTTTCAGTGGCACGCGACTCTGGGCTTGCAACATTTGATCGCCCAACTGAAGCAAGAACATGCCGTTCTTCATACCGGCTACCTGCCCGTGCACAGTATTGCCGGGACGAAACATGGAAGGGTTTGCTCCATCGGGCAACTGCATGGAGACTCCCGGGGGCTGGCCTCCTCGGGTCGCCGGAGGAGAGAAAGGAGTCTGCTGGCCTCCGGGGGCCACCGTGGCTCCACCCGAGCGGCCTCCGGTCGCCAGTCCTGCCTTGAATTTGGCCAGACCTGTTTGCGCGCGTAAACTATCCATACGGCTCTATTCTATCCTTTTACCGACAATACTGCATTGCAGCCATGCTACAGAGTTATGAACAGATTTTACCTATCACTGTTGCGATCGAGGTGGCCGATCGGTTACTCTTCACACGTGTGAAGAGGGTGACCATCAAAACCATCGCCCAGGTTGTCGGGGTGACCCACGGCACGGTTTCTCGTGCCCTCCGGGGCGATCCCCGAGTTCGTCCAGAGACCGCTGAGGCGGTGCTGGAGGCCGCCCGGGAATTGGGCTATCGGCCGAGTCGGGTGGGCCGGGCCCTGCGCACTCAGACGACGGGTTCGTTTGCGATCGTGCTTACTTACGCCCACGACCCTTTCTACTCCGAGGTGGTTCAGGCTATTCACGATCGGCTTTTCCCTCTCGAGCGCAGTCTTCTCATGGCGGCTACCGAGGATAGTCTGGAGCGCCAGAATGCGGTGGCTCAAACCCTCCTGGACCAACAGGTAGACGGGGTGTTCGTGTGCTGCCTGCCGGGTATGACGCCACCCTTTCGAAAGCTGGCCCGGCAGGTGCCGGTGGTCACCATCAATTGCGATCCCGAGAGCAACCCCTGGGGAGTGCTGCACGATGACGCGGCAGCCACCCGGGAATGCCTGAGTTACCTGATGGAGTTGGGCCACCGCTCGATCGCCTATCTGGGAGCTGCCAACGGTGGGTTTGCCCAGCGGACCCGCTTTCAAGCTTTTCAGGAATTTACCCGGGAAATGGCAGTCAGGGCGATCCACCGGGAATCTCCGGATGTGAAGATGGAAGCGGGTGAGGAGACCATGCGAAGGTGGCTTGAGGAGGGAAGCCTGAACCCGCCGTCGGCTCTTCTGGCTTTTAACGACACCCTCGCCATCGGGGCTATCAAGGCTATAAGGGATCACGGTCTGCTGGTGCCGGACGATATCTCGGTGGTGGCCTTCGACGATATCGAGATGGCTCGTTACCTCTCCCCGGCGCTGACCAGCTTTTCCCAGCCTCGTTATGAGATGGGGAGAGTGGCCACGGAGTTGATGATGGCACTTCTGTCCGGGGTCGTCCCGGAAGCACCATCTAAGTTTCTAGGTTCCCTGGTCAAACGGGGAACGGTGGCAGTTTCCCGGGTTTGAAAATAAGCTTCAGCGGGAGGGATGAAAGAGGTAGAGAATACTCTCGGCTATGAAATCCAGTCCTCCGATCCATTTTGTGCCAGGTCTCCATTTTTCATGCACGAGCTGCGGAAAGTGCTGCAAGAACGACTGGGACCTTATCGTGACCAAAGGCAAGGTAGAGAGCATCCAGAAAACGGAACTTTATGCTCAGAAGGTACGAGAGGGCTACGCACCGTTGCGAGTGCTGGAAGAAGTCGTCGTCCTGGGCACCACCGAAGATGGTAGTTGCGTCTTTCTGGACGGGACTTTGTGTGAACTGCACCGGGATCTGGGGGAGGACTCGAAGCCTCTGGGTTGCCAGCTCTTTCCTCTCAATCTGGTCCGAACCCCCGATGGTTTCCACGTCTCTCTTTCCCACGCGTGCCCGGCGGTGTTGGCCGGGGTGGGTGCCCCGCTCCCCGCGCAGCGGGAGTGGCTGACCCGTTTCATCACCAACGTCGAGGAGCTTCCACCGTTGGCGGCGGTGGGTGAGAAGGTCTGGATCAGCGACCTCTGTGAGGTTCCTTATTGCGACTATCTTCTGCTGGAAACGAAGCTTCTCGAGTTCATCAAGGATGACATCTATCCCCAGGCTCTCATCAACTGGGCTTGTACCATTCTGGAGCAGGGGGCTTCCTTTTCGGCCTCCGATTTCTCTCCAGGGCGAATCTGCACGATGCTGGAGGAGGCGCTGGAGTTGCTGGACATTTTCGGCCGGGCCATCATTAGCATCCTGGAGCTGGAGAGCGGTCATGAGGAGCGCGAACTCTACTCCCAGGGTTTGATCGAAGATGGCGTATCTCGCTCCCACCGCACCGGTGCCGCTTTCCCTCCCTTCAATTGGTACCCACCGGCCAGCGAAATGACCCGGGCCACCCTGATCAAGTTTGTGCGCAGCCAGATCCAGGGCAAGCGACTGCTGGCCGGCCAGACCGTGGTGAGCAGGTTGCTCGCCTACGGAACCGGATTGGCCATCATCTGCTATTACCTGGAAGCCCAGGCCCGAGAATTCGGTTCCCTCCATTTCTCCTTCCAACATCTGGAGAAAGCGTTCTCCATCGTGGAAGAGAACGTCATCACCCACTCCGACGATCTAGAGCGATTCTTCGTGAAGTTTGAAGAGGCGTTGTTGGAGATCTTGGGTTGATCTGGCGCTCTCGGCAGGAAGAGCTTAAGGCCGTCGACCAGTCTCGAGTCCTCTTCGACGGCCATTGAAAAACCCTCGGATGTCATCCTGCGAAGACCTTCAGGCACTCTTCCATGGTCGCGTGATGAAGATCCAGCACATTCTGGATATTTTCCTGATAGCCTCCGGCCAGGTTCCAGACCACGGGCATGCCATTGGTTTTGCAGTACTCGAACACGATTCGATCACGCCTGCGCATCTGCTCCGAGGTCATCCAACCGCCCAACGGATCGTCTATGTGAGCGTCCGCCCCTGCCTGGTACAGGAGAACACCGGCCTTCATCTCGCTCAAGAACTGTGGAAGCTGCTCCAGGAACCCTTCGGGTCCGAGCGCTCTTGGCAATCGACCGGTTGTAAGATGCCCGACATTTTCGAGACCTAGGGCCTCAATAATGTCGTCCGTACCGTTACCGTAGTGATAGTCGCAATCCAGGATGCCGATTCGCGACACCTCATGGCGCACCATCATGGCGGCCACCATCAGCCCGTTGAAAGTACAAAAAGCGCTACTGAAATCAAATCCCGCGTGATGAAACCCGCTGGTCGGCGAGCAAGCCGCCCCGCCGTGCTCAACGACATATTGAGTGGCGGAAACGAAGGAACCGGTGGTCCATGGAAGAGACCGAGCGACCTCCTGGGAACGATTGCCAAAACCATTGTACCCCTGGCAACTCAGGATCTCTTCCACCATGGAGGACTTGTGGGCCAAACTGAGGGCCGCCGCCGTGACCGGCTGGGGTTCCACGAATTCCAGCTTGTCGGGCCAGCGAGTTCTCCACTGTTCCACTAAGAGAGCGGGCTTGCCGGCACTGGGGCTGAAGGAATCGTTGTTGGCCACGCTTTGGGCGGGAGTGTAGAAGACTCTCATCGACCGGATGACTTCTCGGGTTTGAACGGAAAACCCCGCCCGCTCCACTGGAGCGGATTGCGGATCCAATGAATCTCTGTGGCATGATTGTTAACGAGCCGCAGCCGAGGTGTGTGCACCCACCTCGGTTTAGCTATTTACAGTCGCAGCCACAAGCGCAGGTACTACAATCGCAACCAGCGCAGCAGCAACATTTCTTGACATCGTCACTCACAACAGCCACCTCCTTTCTCAGATTGACAGCATTCACAACTCTCGATCGCATCGGCCAACGCCCGCAGTGTTTCCACCAGTTTTGTAGCGTTGACATGGTAGTACTTCTCCCGCCCCCGCTTAGAGGCCGACACGACTCCGGCATCTTTTAGTAGCTTCAGGTGACGCGATATCACCGAAACATCCTGAGGAGCACCATCGGCCACTTCCGTTACCGTACAAGGGCAGTCACACCCACACAGCTTACAGAAGAGTTGATATCGATTCGGTTCGCCGAGAGCCTTGAACAGCTCCCAAGTGAAATCTTGGACTTGCTTCACGGGTATATTTGCACATATATGCAATTGTTTGTCAAGGGGTTTCTAGGGGAGATCATTCCGCTCGAGAGCCTCGACCAGGACAGGGGCTTTGAGCGGCTCCAGAAGGGGTGTTTGAAGGCGAGAGCCTGGATCCCCGGGTCTGCCGGCCTGAGGAGAAAAATAACCGAATGAGAATGACCTCATCATTTTTCGGCGAAGACAAGTGAGTGAGGCTCTTCCCGTCCAGATCCCGGCTTCTTCTATGGCTTTACTGTTAGCGTTTCTGACGAACTCTCTGCCTGCGTCAGCTAGCGATACCTGGGATTTCCGCTATCATGGCCTCTCCCGCCGCACCATCATCAAGCCATAGAAATGTATAGACTGTCTGCTTCATTTATATGTTCCCAAAGACCAAAGCTGACTTGGAACGAAGTTCTTTATGGATACACGAACCAAATGATCGGTTGGTCAGTGCCAGTTGAATTGGCTATTCTGAGACTACAAGAAGGCTCTGCCA
The DNA here is from genome assembly GCA_041676625.1 of Vulcanimicrobiota bacterium. Lineage (GTDB taxonomy): Bacteria > Vulcanimicrobiota > Xenobia > Xenobiales > JADMJV01 > JAEXNA01. The sequence goes on along the minus strand of JBAYRN010000033.1, from coordinate 25,801 downwards.
ATTCGCTCGAAATAGAACTTGCGGGGGTTTCCAAAACGGAAACCTTTTTGGTTTCTGAACTTCTTCGAAAACTAGCGAAGACACAAAACCAAACGGGCTCAAAGACAAGATGTCAAGAGAAATGGCTCTATTTGCAACTACGGTGAAATATATGCTGCAGAACGGCACGAAACACTACTTCACCACCGACCACCTCGGGTCCGTGCGACAACTCCTCGACTATCAATCCGCGGAGTCACCCTCCACAGTAAAAGGGTAATCGTTGATAAGCTTCGTTCCAGCGATTTCGTCGATCACTTCGATCTGGAGAACTTGGGGACCGGAGAGACCGCTCGGGACAGTCCACAAGTGAGGTTTGGACGGTCCAAACGAGGTGAGATCGCTATTGACTTTGAACTCTCGAGATTCGACATCGATGACCGGGTCGTCAGTCTGATTGACGGTAATCTTATAGCTCAATTTCCCATTACCAGAACTGTCGGGCGCCATCCCACGAATGGCGTAATTCAGGTACACGTCTTCCCCCGCCTTGAAGGTCGGATTCTCGGTGCGCAAACCGGTGCGCTTATTGCCAAAGGCGAAATCATCAATTCTCAACTCGCGCAGCGCAGTGCACCCGACTATCAGGCAAAGCAAAAAGATTATGGCCCAAAATTTTCTCATACTCTAAATCTTTTCTGAAATTTCTTGATGCTCCCCTGCACATCTCTGCAGAGCCTTTGCAATCTCGCCCAGGTATAGACATCTGACAGGAGTTCCCGGATGCAGCAAGCACCGTACTCGAATGAAGATAGAAGTCATTACGGTGGGGCCTTTCGCCATGAACGCCTTGATCGTGTTTTCACCCGACAGCAAGCGAGGCTTTCTGGTGGACCCAGGAGATGAGGTCGAGCGGATCTTGAAGCGGGTGGAAGAGCTCGCGGTAAAGATCGAAGCCATCGTGTTTACCCACGGCCACATCGATCACGTGGCCTACGCCGAAGAGGCCCGGGTCCGGCTGGGCGTACCCACCTACCTGCACCCGGAGGATTGGCAGATGGCCGCGGCAGCCCCGCAACAGGCGGCCATGTTTGGTCTTCCACCCTGTCCGGTGGTGAAGATCGACCACGAATTGCCCGGCAGCGGCAGCTTCGAGGTAGCGGGTTTCAGCTTCGATTGCCACCATACCCCGGGTCACTCCCCGGGTTCGGTGACCATGGTCTGTCCGGAGCAGAAAGTGGCTCTGGTGGGAGACCTGGTTTTTGAAGGCAGCGTGGGCCGCACGGACCTCCCAGGCTGCTCTCCCCGCGCTCTGGATGAATCCATCCAGAGAGTGATTTTACCCCTTTCCGATGATATAGTACTCTACCCCGGTCACGGCCCCACCACCACGGTGGGTCGAGAGCGGAGAAGCAATCCATTTTTGAGGGCACTGCAATGAAGAAAATCTTATCCGTATTGTTATTTTTGATGGCCGGATGCCAACCCGGTGGAAGTGAACCCGTAGCTGGCCCCACTGAGCAGCCCAGGACCGCACCGGCAGTGCAAGCCGTCGATCAGGACGGCAACCCCGTGAACTTCTCGGAGTTTTACGCTCGCGGCCCGGTGGTGGTGTACTTCTATCCCAAAGCCGACACGCCCGGTTGCACAGCCCAGGCTTGCTCGCTGCGCGACTCCTATGAAGAGTTGACCGATAAGGGGGTCACGGTGGTGGGAGTCAGTACCGACGACGCCGCCGCCCAAAAAGCCTTTAAAGCCAAGCACAACCTGCCGTTCATCCTGATACCCGATACCCAGGGGCAGGTGTTGGAGGCGTTCGGAGTGAGTAAACTGGGCGGCTTTTCCACCCGCCAGGCTTTTCTCATTAAGGACGGCAAGATCGTCTGGCACGACTCTTCAGCCTCGACCTCCGAGCAAGCCCAGGATGTCCTGGAGCAACTCTGAGAGGTGGCTGAAACTTTGGCTCACAGTACAGGTTCGACGTTCAGGAGTACCGGATAACTAGCGAAGTGAACTTTACCAACCGGAGCAATACCTTCAAGATTACCGCCCTGGTGGTAGGTGCCCTGGCCCTGCTGGTGGGCTGGCGCTTTTACGTCATCCTGTTTGGTGGCGGTGGAGGGCGGCAAGAAGGGCGAGCACGGGGTATCAGCAACAAGGTAGCCGTCGACATCACCCGCATGGATAAACTCGAGTTCAGCTATGAGTTCGTCGGAAACGTGGAGTCGGTGCAGACGGCCGACATCGTGGCCCGGACCTCCGGTCTGCTGGAGGAAGTCACCAAACTTTCCGGCGATGAGGTCAACAAGGGTGAGCTTCTGGCCAAGATAGACGACGCCCAGCCTCTGGCCAATTTCTACAAAGTCAAAAGCGACCTGGCCAACGCGCGCTTCACCTACTACCAACTTCTCAGCCAGCAGGAACTGACCGACGTGCAGGCCGACAGCGGGGTGGCCATCGCTCAGGCCAATCTTTCCGCGGCCCAGGCCGGGGTGAGGAAGTCCGAATCGGTCTTTCAGGCAACCCTGACCCAGGGTCAGTCCTCAGTGGCTCAAGCCGAGGCGACCAGGGCCGGGGCCGAATCTCTGCTGCGCCAGGCGGAAGTGGCCTTCAACCAGACCGAGGTGCAATACGAACGAATGCTCGGCTTGCAGCGTCAGGGCTTTGTGTCGGCCGCCGATGTCCAGGACGCCTACGCCGAGGTGTTGAGCGCCCACGCCGTGGTGCAGGCCAGAAAATCGGAACTCAGAGCGGCCGAGACTCGGGTTTTGAATGCCCGGGAGCAAGCCAAAAAGGACAACGTCTCGGCCGAGGCCGATATTCAGACCACCCGATTCACTGCCGAATCGGCCCGGGCCAGCGTGGCCGAGGCTCGGGCGGGCACCTCTCGCAGCGAGAGCTTTCAACAGCAGTTGCGCGCTCAGCAATCACTGGTGGAAGCGGCCGAGGCGGAACTGCAGTCGGCCCAACTCCAGGTGAAAGACACCACCCTGGAGTCTCCGGTGGATGGTTTCGTGAGCGAGCGTCACCTGGACCCCGGCACCCTGGTCAACGTGGGCGATGTGATCCTCACCGTGCAGGCCGGGGGAGAGGTCTGGGTGGTGGCTTCGCTGCCCCAAGAGATCTATAACTACGTCAGCAAGGGAACCTCTTGCAAGGTCAAGATCGACGGGCTGAGAGACCGCTTATTTGAAGCCTTCATCTTCAGTAAAGACTCCAGCATCAGCGAGGTGAGCCGCCAGTTTTCCATCCGGGTCAAGATCGATGACCCCGACCGGTTGGTCAAACCCGGCATGTTTGCCAGGGTTCTTCTGACCCTGGGCCCTCAGGGAGAGAGACTGGTGGTCCCGACCTCCGCCCTCTACAACCGCAACGATGAGGCGCGTACGGCCACTGTCTATCAGGTGTTGGACGGCAAGGTGAGGGTGGTGGACCTGGAGTTGGGACCCGGCGATGACCAGAAAACCATTGTGGTGAGCGGGCTGAAATCAGGAGACCAGGTCGTGGTGCAAACCGCCAATCCCCTCGCCGAGGGTCAGGAGGTCGATGCCGTGCGGGTAGATTCTACCGAGGTGATCGGGAGGCCCACAGGAAGTCTCTCCGCCACCCCTACCCCGGGAGCGTCCGAGTAGATGGATATAGCCGAAACCTCGGTCTCCCGCCCGGTCGCCACCTGGATGAGGATCTTGATCTTCATGCTGTTGGGAGCCATCGCTTACACCCAGCTTCCCATCGAGCTTCTCCCCAGCGTTGTTCGGCCGTCGATTTATGTGACCACCCAGTGGGAAGGGGTGGCTCCCGAGGATCTCGAGGTGCAGATCACCCGCCCTATCGAAGACGCGGTGGCCACCGTGCCGGGCATGGTGAGTGTGGAGTCCGAAACCAGCGAAGGGCGCTCCCGGGTCACGGTGGAGTTCGGACCTCGCCAAGACATGGGACAGGCAGCGCTGGATGTGCTGCAGCAGGTTCAGCGGGCGCAGCGAAGCTTTCCCCAGGATGATCCCACCCTGCAGTCTCCGGAGATCAGAGGTTTCGACCCGAACTCCATCCCCATCCTGGTGCTGGGAGTTACCGGCATAGAAGACCCGGTCAGGCTTCGCACCATCCTGGAGGAGGAGGTCAAGCCGATCCTGGAATCGGCCGAGGGGGTAGGCACGGTGGACGTGAACGGGGGGCTGGAGAGAGCCATCATGGTGGAGTTCGATCCCCAGGCCCTACTGGCCCACTCACTCACCTCTCAAGACCTTGTGGACGCCCTGAACTCCGAGAACCGAAACGTCCAGGCCGGTACTTCGTACGTGGGCAAGCAGGAACTGCTGGTCCGCAGCTACGGCTGGATTCAGAACGTGGAAGAGATGCGCTACGTGCCGGTCCGTTCTCCCAACGGCGACACCGTGCCGCTGGGCACGGTGGCTCGTATCACCGATGGCCACCGCGATGCCATCAACATCCGCCGTCTGAATGGTACCCCCGCCGGGGCCCTGGATGTGCAGAAGCAGGCCGAGGCCAACACCGTATCCACGGTGGAGGCGGTGATGGAAAAGATCAAGGAAGTGGAGCGAGCCCGGCCGGAGTTGAAACTGGCCGCGGTTTACAACCAGGCCGAGTTCGTCTCTCGCTCGGTCTGGTCGCTTCAGGAGGCGGCCATACTGGGCGGCATCCTGGCCATGTCGGTGGTCTTCTTTTTCCTCAAGAACTTTCGTTCAACCCTGGTGGTGGCGACCTCCATCCCGGTCTCCATTATCTCCACCTTCGGGGTGTTGTGGTGGCAGGGGTACACCCTCAATACCATGAGCCTGGTGGGACTGGCGGTAGCCACCGGATTGATCGTGGACGACGCGGTGGTGGTCATGGAAAACTGCTACCGCAAGATGGAGGCGGATGGCCTCAAGCCTCGGGAGGCGGCCATCGAAGGCACCCGGGAGATCCTCTCTGCGGTCATCTCCTCCACCGTGACCATCGTGGTGGTTTTCTTTCCGCTTTTGTTGGTGCCCGGTCAAACCGGCCAGATGTTTGAGCAGTTTGCCGCGGTGGTGATCGTGGCGATTCTCTTTTCCGCCTTCGACGCCCTCACCGCGGTACCGATGCTCTGTTCCACCTACATCCAGGACCCCAACACCGCCGAGCCGCCTCAGGGTTTTTGGGCCCGCCAGTTCGAGCGCTGGGAGAAGTGGCAGGATCACTGGGATGACCTTTACGTCAAGAGCCTGGAGAAAGCCCTGGTCAAGCCATGGAGACCCATCATCGGGGCGCTGGTGGTCACCCTGGTGAGTTTGCTCCTGCTGCCCTTTCTGGGGTACGAATTTATGCCCCGGAGCGACACCGGGACCCTCCGCCTGCGCCTGAACATGCCGGTGGGAACTTCTCTGGAAGAGACCGACCAGGCCATGAAAAAAGCCGAAGCCATTTTGGCCGAGCACCCCGCGGTTTCAAGTTTCTTGACCAGCGTGGGTAGAGGCTCGGGCCGGGGTGGGGGTTCCAGGGACAGCGGTGAGGCCTGGATAGCTTTGCTTCCCAAGAGCGAGCGTCCTGGAGCCAACACCGTGGTGGGCCAGTTGGGTCGGGAGTTTAGCCAGATCCCGGCAGCCCGGATCGTGGCCTTCAACATGGACGTGGTGAGTTGGCTTATCCGGGGTGGTGGGGGAGGAGACGAGATCCAGGTCAACATCTTCGGGCCCGACCTGGATGTCCTCGATCGCCTGTCTGACCAACTGATCACCGTACTTTCTGCGGTGCCTGGCTTGAGCGACATTCGGGCCCAGGGAGGTGACCCCACGCCGGAGATCCGCTGGGTCATCGACCGGGCCAAGGCGGTCAAGCTGGGGCTGAGTTTCACCGACATCTCCAGAGCCATCCAAACCGCTTCCGATGGCAACGTGGCGTCTTACATGCAGGCCGATGGAAGACGCGCCCCCATCGTGGTTCAACTGCCCAAGGACAAGCGACAATCCACCACGGAATTGCGCAGTCTGGTGGTGAGTTCCGAGGTGAATAGCGACAACATCGGAACCGCTCGAGGGATCCAACTTCGGCAGGTGGCATCCGCCCAGACCGCGCTGGGCTTTCCCACCATCAACCGGCTCTCTCGCCAGCGCTACACCGCCCTGGAGAGTGACGGGAGAGACCGCGCGGTGAGCGACATCAAGCGTGACGTGGAGGCGGCCCTGGCTGATCTGGATCTGCCCGACGGCTACCGCTGGGATTGGAGCCAGGACATGAAAGCGGAGGGGGCCGAGTTCAACCGATTGGCTTTCGCCGCCCTTTTGGCCGTGGTTTTGATCTATATGGTGCTGTGCATTCAGTTCGAGGATCTGGTGGTTCCCCTCTCCATCATGCTGACCGTGCCCCTCTGCATCTCCGGGGTCATTCTAGCAGTTTTTCTCACCGCGGTGCCGTTTAGCATCATGGCCGGAGTAGGAGCGCTGCTGCTGATCGGGATCGCCGTGAAAAACGGGATCCTTTTGATCGAGAACACCCTGCAAGCCCGGGACGCCGGGATGGAACGAGAGGCAGCCTTGCTGAAGGCTTGTCCGGAGCGGCTCAGACCGATCTTCATCACCGCCTTTTCTGCCATCCTGGCCATGGTTCCGGTGGCTTTGAAGGGCGAGTTGGAAGCTCCCATGGCGGTGGCCGTGATCGGCGGATTGCTGGCTTCCACCATGATGACACTGCTGGTGGTGCCTTCGGCCTACCTCATCCTGGACAACTTCCGCTCCCGGTACTTTCAGAGGATCGAGCGTGTTTAAAGCAATGGCCGGCAGGGGGCTCCTGGTAGCCGCCCTGCTGGTGGCCTCCATGGGGGCACAGGAACTCCCCCCTCCGCCACCCGATGTGCCGACCGCTGTGCCAGGAGAGCCCCCACCCTTTGACCCGGCCATGATCCCGGAAGCCCGACCCATGCCTCCGATTCAGATCAAGCTACCAGGAACGCAGTCGAGTACGGCACGCTTGAACCTCTTTGACGCGATCTTGCTTTCCTGGAACAACCAACCCGACGTGCTGCAGGCCCAGGGAGAGTTGCGCCAGCGGGAGGGTGCGGTGGTTTCCGAACGCTCGGCTCTGCTCCCTTCCATCGAACTCACTTCCTCCTACAGCCACATCACCACCAACAGCGGGGGTGGCGACGGCGGGTCCGTGATCGTAGGGGGACAAGTGGTGAGTGGTGGCGGGGGGAGTTCGAGCCGTACCGTGGATCGCTTGAACAATCGGATCGGCTACAATCAGGTGTTGATGGATTGGGGCCGGAGCCGGAGTCTGATCAAGGAGGCCGACCTCTTGCGGCAGGCGGCCGTGGCCAACCTTTTGGCTACCAAAAACGACGTGGCTCTCGACGTGAAAGAGCAGTATTACTCGTTTACCCGAGCACTCGGGCTGGAACTGGTGGCCGAGGATGATCTGGCCAACCGGCAGCAGCAATTGGCGCTGGCTCGCGCTCTCTACGATGCCGGAGAGATGGCGGCCGGAGACGTGGTGCGCGCGCAATCGGCGGTGACAGCCAGCGTGGTCTCACTCAACGACCTGCGGTTGGAGGTGGAGACCGCTCGCCAGGATCTTCTCTTGAGTCTGGGGCTGTCTCCCCTGGTGGACCTGGAGATCGAGAGTTTTCAGGAACCGGCGCTCCCCAACACGGAACTTCAGTATCTTCTGGAGAAAGCGGTGGTGCAACGGCCGGATCTCCTGGCCGCCCAACGTGAAGTCCAGGCCCGGCAGGCCGGGGTGGGGGCGGCCTACGCTCTGGGCAGACCGGAGCTCTCGACCTTCACGGGGATCACCTATCAGGGTACCCTCGATGGTGTTCAATTTCCCACTCTCACGGCCCAGCTGAACCTCGCTTTCGATATCTACGACGGGGGGGCCAGAGCGGGAGCCGTGACTTCCGCAGAAGGAAGGTTGTTGGTGAGCGAAGCCAACCTGCGGCGCACCGAGCTGGAGGTCAATCGAGCGATCACTCAGGTTCTGGCCCAACTGCTGACCGCCGAAGAGAATGTGGTCGCAGCCCGGTCCGGGGTGGAGTCGGCCCGGGAAGGAGTGCGGATCGCCGAAGGGCGCTACCGGGTAGCCCTGGGGTCGCTGACCGATGTCCTGGACGCCCAACGAGCCTTTGTGCAGGCCCAGACCGACCTCGTCAACTCCATCAACGACTTGAATTTGGCCCGGGCCCGGGCTCGCCACGCTCTGGCGGCTCCCCTGGAAGAGGAGTTTGTAACCGGCTTTACTCCATCTCCACCAGAATGAGCTGGTCGCCGGACTTCAGGACCAGGTCCGCGGGTGGATTGAGCAGCACTTCGTGCCCCCGCATAAAGCCCAGTGCCACCGCGTCGGCAGCCAAACACGCCGCCTGACATTCGGCAAAGCTGGCTCCCTCGGGGGGCAAAGTGCTCAAGGGACGCAGGCGCAGCTCCGTACCCCCATTGGTAAAGAGCTCTTCATAAATCCACATGAGGCTGCGGTGGGTTGAGACCTGGGCCAGCAAGTGACTCAGGATCTCGGCCGTCATCAGGATATCCGGACAGGTGCCCTTGAGAAGCGGTCTATTGTCTTCGTCGTTGAGTTCCACCACCAGGTCCAGCTTATGCTGTAGTGAAGCGATGTGCCGTTCCAGCAGAACGTATCTCAAGACATTTTCGGCGTCGGCCACCAGGGGCTGCTGGTTCTGGTCTGCCAGGAGCAGGATCTTGTCGAACTCTCGGATGTCGGTCCGGGCGAGTTCTGCGGCATCTAACAGGGCCCCCTGCTGAAAGTTCAAGCTCAGGTTGCTCCGGTTTTCGGCCAGTCGCTCCAGTCTCTCCCGCTCCCGGGGGCGAGCGTGCTCCCAGATCAAGGAGACCTGATAAGACTCCCCGGGGTAGGCCGAGAGTTCGTCCAGGAATACCTGCAGGTCGGTACTCCAGCCAAGTACCAGGATCCGGTGCTCCGCTCTGGACTCTGGGTGAAGCGGGAGTTGCCAGTTCGGCGGCGGCGCTTCTTTTGCTGACCGAGGTTCGCGAGAGGTGATCATCACGACCCGGTCGTTCTCCTCGATGGTTTCATCCAACTTCAGGAGTTCCAGGTCCGACTGTTCCTCTCCCTGGTGCAACAAGCCGATGGGGGTGCCATCTTTGAGAGAGGTTACGATCTCACGCAGGGTCAGGCCCACTACCCCCAGGTCTTGAGCACCCTTGAGAGTGATGGAATCACTGAAAGTGTCGGTTAGCATTCGATGATAGACTCTAGAGATTCCGGGAAAGCGCACGGCCTGGCAGAAGAGCCGCCCCATGATATCGTCGGCAACCACTGCTTCGGTACTTTTGCCCCAGCCCACCGATTCGACCAGCAGTTTGTTGCCGGTGAAGGCCACTTCTACTACCACTCTGGGCACTCGTTTGGGGCTGGGTGCGTGGGCCTTCATGCTCATCAAGACCTTGGCCTGGGTGATGTCGGAAAGCGAGCGTTGGGAGCGATCGGCGCTGGAAGTGGCCACCATGATGATGGAGCGGGCGTAGGCAAAATCGACTCGTTCCAAGCTTTCCACCTCCAGGGGATCGCCGGACCGAACCAGGAGGCGGCACCGCTTGCGTACCTCGGGGTCAAGCTTTTGCGAAAGCTCCCGTACCATGGACGGTTCATAAGGATCACACAGGACCACGATGGCTCGATTCCCGTCTTCACCGGCTCGTTGGGCGGTGTGTACGATCTCTTCGATCAAAGCGTGGAGACGGTCGTTCCAACCGATGATCAAGACGTGCCCCTCTTCAAAGATGGGGCTGCGGCCGGAGGCCAGAAAGTTCATCATGCGGTCGAGCCAGTTGGTCATCAAGGCTACCAGTGCCCCCAGAAAGACCACGTAGCCGGCGATCGTGAGAAAGGTCGATACTAACCTGGGATAAAGCCCCTGGTCATCTCCCAGATAGCCTGGATCGGTCAGTCGCAGAAAGGCCCACCAGATCGCCTCCGGGGTGTTGGAGTACGCGTGTGGATTGGTGAGGTGAACAAGTACGCCACCCCCAACCGATAGGGCCAGGATCACCCCCGCCACAAGCATCAACTGATAGAAAGGGCCCCGGGTCAGCAGAGTCTCGGTGAGATAATAAAGCCTTTGGGCAAGTCGCTGCACAACCGGAGCACTTCGTTCGGGCAGTTCCTCTGCCTGCTTACGGAAGCCCTAAACTTCGATATCTTCCTCGGTGAGTTCCACGCCTCGCTTTTCAGCGATCTTGGTGAGGTCGCGCTCCACCTCGTCGACTTTCTCTTTTTCACCCAGAAACGGTGTCTGGGCACGAAATTCCAACGGTAGTGGATCACATGGTAGCCCGGGAACGGACAGGTCTTCGCTCAGCATGGTGATCTGGGCGTTGGTCACCAGGGGATTATCCATAAGCAGCTCCATGGCCCCGGCAGCCACCCGGTGAAAGAGGAGCGGAACAGGAAAAATATTAGGTTTGATTTTGACCTGTTTCCCAACTTTCTCAACGATTTCTGAAAGGGTCAGGGTGTCGGGACCGACCATGGCAAAGGTCTTGCCGTAGGTATCCTCGCGTTCGAGCGTGGCGGCCAACACTCGGGTGAAGTCATCGATGTGAAGGGGGGCGAGCGGCTGGGGTTCGTGCCCCACCAGACCGAAGAACGGCATGGTCTTGAGAGCTTTCTCGAGGTGGGACAAAAACTGATCTCCCTCTCCATAGAGAACTCCTGGACGGAAGATGGTGTAGTCAAGGCCGCTATTACGAACACTTTCTTCGGAGTTCCACTTGCTCACGTGATAGGGACAACCGACCTTTGGCTGGGCTCTTAAGAAGCTCACGTGAATGATCCGCCGGATTTTGGCCTGGCGCACTACACTCATTAGGTTTCGGGTGCCCTCCATGTGTACCGTGGCGTAGGTCTGATCACCCTTTTCTCGGTTGATCCCGGCCAGGTGGTAGATCGCTTCGCAGCCCTGGATCGCCCGAACCATTTCCGGTCCTTGGGCCAGAGAAGCGGCCACGAACGTCACCTTGTCGTTTCCGGCAAACTCATCTTTGCCCGGGTTCTTCCCCCGGGCCAGCAGTACCACTTTGTGACCGCGCTCCAGCAGTTTTCTGGTCAGATGTCGACCCACGAAGCCGGTGCCGCCGGTGAGTGCGACCTTCATACGATCTGGCTTCCGATCCACTGATACAATTCATGCAGGATACGGTCCTGGGTTGGGAGTTTGCGGAGGTGAAGGTCTCTTGCCTGGAGCAGGCCTCCCAAGCTGTAGGGGCGGTTTTTCAAGAGGCTCGGCAAGGGATCGAAAACTTCTGGAAACAGGCTATCGGTGTATAGAACCGCTTCCGTGATGACACCCTTGTTCGTGTCCAGATGCAACTCGCAGCCGCCCCACTCAAACCTCTCCCGCATGGTCTGGGCAAAGCTCGGTGTTTTACCGTAGATCCAGTCCCAGGACTTGAGCTTCGAGTGATAGGCGGAGAGGCTATCGATCGCCAAGAGCTTCTCCTGGTTCAGAATCTCGATCTCTCCACGCGCACCATAGAAGCTGAAGAACTCCTCGATCAGGGCCTCCGACAGAGCGGTATGCTCCAGGTCGGGGACCGCCTCGGTCAGATTCATCACCCGGGCTCGTACCGACTTGATCCCCTTGGCCTGCAGCTTTTTGCTGTCGGGAGTGAGGTAGCCGGCCAGCCGCTGGAGATCCACCTTGAGCAGCATGGTGCCGTGGTGGAAGCAGCGGTCCTTGTTCTCTTTAAAGGCACTTCCGCTGATCTTGAAGGTCTCTCCGGAGTGTTCCACCACCAGATCGTTGCGGCCGGAAGCCTCGGCTTTGACCCCCAGCCGGCCCAGGGCCCGGATCAAGATCTGGTTGTTCTCGGCATACAGCTCTCGGGTCGAACGCGCGCTCTCTCGAGGCCGCATGAAAGTGAAGCAGGTGTTGCCCAGATCTTGATAGACCGCACCGCCTCCACTGTGTCTGCGCACCAGATGGACCCCGTCTTTCTCCACCTGCTCGGTGAGGCACTCGGACCACACGTTCTGGCCCCGCCCCACGATGATGCTCGGCTCGTTTCGCCACAGGAAGAGGACCCGTCCTTCGGGAGGCATGTCGTTGAAGATCCAGTCCTCGGTGGCCAGATTGAGATAGGGATTGTTTGACTCTGTGAGCAGTACACGAATTTGGGACATGGTCACGGGTCCTTCTGCCGGGGCGGCCTGATAACCTTGGAGGTGGCCTCTTGTTATATTTCGCAAACACTCTGTAGCCGTAGGTAGAATAGGGTGCCCGGGATGCAGATCCAGAGTACCATCCGACCTCACCATGCCCGGCCCGGAGCTCTAGAGTTAACAATTTCTACTTAAAATTCCAGTCCATCCCCACCCTTTGCGGATAGACTTCCCCGGTGAAGATACAAACCACCCATCGAAAGGCCGAGGTGGTCGGCCACCGCGGCTCGGCCAAAGCCCCAGAAAACACCATGACCGCCTTCCGGCAGGGAGTCAAGGACGGTGCCGACCGCATCGAGTTCGACATTCGGCGCACCGCCGACGGACACTACGTGGTCACGCACGACCGGGAACTCGACCGCACCACCAACGGCACCGGCAACGTGGATGAGGTCAGCCTGGAATACCTTCGAACCCTGGACGCCGGGGACGGCAACCCTCCGCCCACCTTTGAAGAAGTGCTGGACTGGGCCGGGAGTGAGAATGTTCTGCTGGACATCGAGGTGAAGTCTGGAAAAGCTGGGGAGATCGCTGGTATCTTGAGCGAGAAAAAGCCCCGGGACGTATGGGTCAAGTCGTTCGATAAAGAGCTGATCCGTGAATTCGAGTGGGAAAATCCCGAAACCACTACCGGCATTTTGCTACACCCCCGCAAAGTCATCCGACGCAGCATCGCGGGAGGGGTCTTGGGCAGTGCCCTGGGGGTAGCGCTGGGGCTGAGTGGCATGGGAAATCCGGGAGTTCTGGGAGCCGCCTTCGGGCTGAGTGGGCTGTTCACCGGGTTGGTTGGCGGATTGGAGATCCAGCGATCCGAAGCCATGAGCCACCCCGCCGACATGGCCCTACCTCACCACCGATTCGTGACCAAGAGTCTGATGTTCGAGGCTGCCGAGGTCGCCGGCAAGTCGGTCGTACCCTGGACCGTGAACTCCTTGAAACGTGGAAAAAAACTGATCAACCGGGGAGTAGCCGGACTCATCACCGATCATCCCGAGATTTTTAAGGTCTGAGCAGGTAGGATACCCTCGCGTACCCCCCCTCCATCCGGCCGGGGTTACTGGGCCCAGGCTTACTCCGCTACCATCTAGCTGAGTAAATCTTGGAAAGCGGAGGATACCGCCATGACTGAAGAGCAAAAGAATGTAGCGACGAGTAACGGGATCATGGGTTTGGGCCTGGGAGTTGGACTTTTCCTGGGTGGTTTGTTTCTATCGATCTGGACCTGGGGGTTCGGAGCCGCCATCGGTCTACCCATGATGATTCTGGGGCTGTTTATGCCCTTTCTGATGGCTACCAAAACGAATGAAGGTAGAAGTTGGGATGATACTCGACCCAGGGAGGGAGCGGTCAGGCCCTAATCACTCGGCAAGTTCGCCCAGCAGAAACAAGCTCCTAGTTGGCACCCTCCAGGTATTGGGTGAATTGCCGCTCCAGACGTCTGACCTGCCACATTTTCTGGGTCCCTTCGTAGTAGGTCCTCATGCCCGCTCGAAGGGCTTCCAGATCGTCGTGCTCGGCGCTTTCACGAATGCAGAAAAGACCTTTTTTGCATTCCTCCACCCCCATGCTCAACAGGATCAAAGCGTCTTCCGCTAGATCGATGAAGTTGTGGGCGAGGGGCTTTTCGTCACCGGGGACTTCACTGGGCAATTCGGGGGTCTTTAAGCGGTTTAGTCGGGTTTCAGCCTGGCTGACTTCACTCAGTCCTGCATCCACCCGCTGAATCAGTTCCTGGCCAGGCAGTTTGCCGTTCATAAACGCTTCGCACGACTCGAAGAGAGCGTGCATGACATCGGTCATGATCTCGTCGCGATCGAGGTCGGCTGGGTCCCCTTCTAGCACCTGGAAGCTGGAGCTACCGTGCGTGTAGACGCCCTCTTCCGGCAGTTGGGGCAGCATGGCTCCACACTGTACGCACACCCTGGCCCCCTTCTCCTGGGTGGTCTGACATTGAACACAGGTGACCTTGCCGGTGTTTTCTTGCACTTCCCTCACCAGTTTTACCGACTCGGCCAGTTCGTCGCCGGAATCCATCAGATCCTGGAGGGCTTCCCTCACCCGTTGGGGGTCGGAGACCTGCCCCTGGCTATAGTCCAGCAGGAAGTCGAGATCTTCTTCTAGTTCCTCCATAGCGCGGGTCATGCGGGCTAGTTCTTCAGTAAGTACGGCTGAATCCAGTTTGTTCCGGGCCATGGCCTTGAGTTCGGCCAGGTTGTGCTGGGTGAGATCGAGCAATTCTTGGGCCAGGCCCTCCAGGACTCGGGGCTTATAGGTGCCGGCCAGCACACCCTCGGTGGCCTTGATCAACCAGTTAAGCTTGGGGGCTCGGGTCGGGCCATCGGCGAATTCGTGCCGGTGGTAAGTGTCAAAAGCGTGATCGAGCCTGGAGTGGCCCTCGGCCAGTTGAGTGAGGAGCGGCTCCAAGCTGTCCTGGCTTGCCCGCAGAGCACTTAGCTCGGTAAGACAGCCCAGGATGCCTTCCAGAGCTTCTTTGCGTTCCTTCACCCCCGGTGTCTCCACCGTGCCGCTGGCCTCGATCTCTTTGAGTGCCTCCTGATAATAGGTCTGGTAGCGCTCACAGGTGTCTGTCCAGAGCCGTTTCCCGGAACGTTCGGCCAGGTTTCGAAGGAGGTTGACCACCGCGTAAGGACTGTCGCCCCGGGAGAGATAAGCTTCCTCATAGCTAGCCATGCTCACCCTTAGTCCACGGGACGCCTCGGCCAACTGCAGAGCGGCCTCCTTGGCTTTGAAGGTTCCCTCCAAGATGTCTTCCAGGGTGTCGCCGTAGGCGCTGTACTCGGCCTCGATCCGTTCCAAGTGGTGGCGAAACTCCTGAAAAAACTCGTCTCCCTGGGCCTCCACTCCGGCAAAGAAGGAGTCTTCGGCGTGGTGCATCTCTTCCAGGCGAAGATCGGCTTTGTCCTGGAGTTCGGCCAGCCGGTCCGGGTTGTCTTCCAGAGCCAGACAGAGGTCGATCAACTCCTGGGTCTCCGGGGATGCCGCGAGGGTGCTCTCCTTACTCATGGCCTGCTTTCCTCCGTTTGAGTTTTTGCGCCAGCCGGCGAATGTCGTGGTGGTGTTCGCTAGCAGAGCGGCCGGGCATGGAGGCTCGACCCTCCGGGCCACAGGCCGTGACCACCTGATACCGCTCGACCTCAAAGCCCTGGCGCAGGGCGGTGAGAAGGGCCCGACGATTGCCGGCGGAGATGCGGCCGATCATGTATCGATAGCCCCGCTGATGAGTGAGCCTGGCCGCTTCATCCAGCAGCAGCCTATCGACTCTCAACCCCAAAAAAGCGGGAGCCACGGCCAGATGATAGATCAGAGTTTGGGGCTCGCCGGTGGTTTCTTCGACATCGTTGAGTTCGAGAATCAGGAAGCCCGCCGGGGTGTCCTCCTGAACTGCCAGCAGAAAGGCAAACTCCCTACGGCGGCCGAGCATGTCTTCGAGATCGATGTTCGCGTTCGCCTGTTCTCGGATGGTTTGCCCTGAGATATCCCGTCGGTCGGGAATGCTCTCGGTGAGAGATTCCACCAGCAACTCCCGAATGAACGGAAGATCGGATCGTCGACCACGGCGCACTTTCATGGGATAGGCTCTTTCGCGACAAAGGGGCAACTCCTTTACCAGGACTTGCCCCTTGCGATCATTGGCGGCCTAAATTTTTAGCAGAAGGAGTTCGCTCCCGGTGCCAATCCGTATGGAGGCGGCATCATGCCAGGGGCCATGGGAGCCGGCTGCCCGACGCCGCCTGCCATGTAAGCGTTCTGAGGTCCGAAGGCGGCCTGGTTGTTATAGGCCATCATGTCTTGCTGCCCTTGCTGCCCGTCTAGCCTGAAGGTTTGTCCCACGGCTTGCTCGGCGGTTCCGGCCAGTCCGGAGCCCAGCTTCCCTAGTAAGGGTGCGGCGATGGCTCCGCCAATTCCAAAGGTGGCGAATCCGGCAACACCCATGGTCAGCGGGTCACCGGCCACGTTTTTCACCGCTCCGAGTCCGCCCTTGAGTACGTGTCCGGCCCCTTGAGCTACACCGCCCACCGCCGTTCCGAGTCCCTCGATAGGATTTCCGGTCAGGATTTGCCCGGCTCCCTTGGCTACACCGCCTACCGCGCTGCTGACTCCTTTGACGGCTCCGCCTACAACATCACCGACTGCTTTGAATGCTCCACTCATATCGCTTCTCCTAAGTTCGTTCTTGATCCCTATCATTTCAGAGAGGAGAGGCGAGGAGGTGGATGTGAGGTGAGTTTTTGTTAAGAGGATGTAAACATTTAGCTGACCCGCCTGAGGGGGCGGGCCGGAACTCCAGCCACCAGGGTGTAGGGCTCCACGTCTTTAGTCACGACCGCTCCCGAAGCGATGACGGCACCGTCACCGATGGTGACGCCAGGGTTGATCACCGCTCGGCCTCCTACCCATACCTTGTTGCCGATAGTGACTGGATAAGCCATTTCGCGGTAAGTCAGCCGTTCGGCGGAATCTAGCGGATGAGTGCTGGTGTAGATATGCACGCCTGGGGCAAGCATGCAGTTGTCCCCGATAGTCACAGGGGCGGCGTCTAAGATCACGAGGTCAAAATTGGCAAAGAAAAGGTCACCCAGATGGATGTTGGTTCCGTAGTCAAACCGAAAGAGAGGTTCGATGTGGGGAGAGTGGCCGACCGAGCCCAGGATCTTGAGCAAGATCTGATGTCGCTCTGGAGATTGATACTCAGCGTTGTTGAACTCATTCATGAGAATCCGGGCCTCGGCTCGGGCCCTTACTAGAGCCGGGTCGGCGGGATCGTACAATTCACCCACCAACATCTTTTCGCGTTCGCTCTTCATGGCTGGTCGTTCGTACCCTTAGCGAGGTATCCCCCGGCGCGCCGTAAAGCTACTCTCCATGGAACTTCCCATCGAGAATATCCGCCCTCTCTTTGAACGAACCTTCAACTCCCTAAGACCCGGTGGGCGCCTGGTGCTGACCGCTCCTACCGGAAGCGGGAAATCAACGCGGATCCCGCTGTGGTGCCAGCACGATTCCAGGGTTCTGGTCATCGAACCCCGGCGGGTAGCGGCGCGCACGCTGGCCGAGTGGGTGGCCCGGGGGCGGGGCGAGGAGGTTGGGCAGAGCGTCGGATATACCATCCGTTTTGAGAGCCGGGTGAGCGCTCAGACCAATATTCTTTTTGTGACACCCGGAGTCGCTCGTCGATTCTTGACCGAGGGTACCTTATCGGAGTTTGAAACCATTATCTTCGATGAGTTTCACGAACGGAGCTGGGAGACTGATGCACTACTAGCCCTGGTGGCCCCCGGGAAGAGTTCGAAGCTCGTCATCATGTCGGCCACCCTGACCGCCCGGGAGTTGGCCGAGCACTACCGAGCAGAATTGATCCAGGCCGAAGGGAGGACCTATCCGGTCACGATACGCTATACCAGCGACGACCCCGAAGTCTCCATTCCCACCACGCGGAATTTAGCTCCGCGAGTAGCGCGTGCCGTGAAAAAGGTCTGGCCGCAGCCGGGAGAGAGAAACCTGCTGGTCTTCCTGCCCGGGCTTGCCGATATGCACGAAGTGGCTTCCCTGCTGTCGGGGCTACCTGTGGTCTTACTGCACGGCACTTACTCCCAAAAAGAGCAAGCTCGGGCTTTCACCCTGGATCAGCGCAAGGTGGTACTGGCCACCAACGTGGCGGAAAGCTCTCTGACTATTCCCGAAGTAACGACCGTGATCGATTCAGGAATGGAGAAGCGGCAGATCCATCGAGCCGGCTACGTGGCCCTGGCCACGGTCAGGATAGCCCAGTCTTCGGCCGACCAGCGGGCTGGTCGGGCAGGCCGGGTTCAGGCCGGTTCGTGCTTGCGGCTGTGGAGCGAGAAGGCCACCCTGGAGGCTTTTCGCCCTCCCGATATTTGCCGTATGGAACTCGACGATCTGGTGCTGTTCTTTGCTTCGCTGCCCGGGGGTACCCGGACCCCGGCGGACTGGCTGGAGCCTCCCCCGGAGTTTGCCTGGCAGAGATCTGAGGAAAGGCTCCAGGCCGGAGGTCTGCTGGCTCCGGATGGCCGTCTCAGCGAGGCGGGCCGGCGAGCCCAGCGGCTGCCGGTGGAGCAGGAATGGGCTCGAGTCCTGGTGCTCGCACCCTCCGATTTGGCGGGTGACCTGTGCGACCTGGCCAGCCTGGCCACGGCCCGGCGCAGTCCCTGGAAGAACACCCGTTGCGAAGACACCCTCAAGGCCCGCAAGGACGAACTCGGGGAAGATGCCTGGAATCAGGCCTTGAACCTGATGCGGGTGGGCGATCCTAAAAAGCACGCCTTGGATGCAGACGCCCTGGCCCTTTGTCGGAAAGTCTCCGAGGAACTAAGAGAGCTCTGTCAGGCGGAGCGTCGCCCCCGGGAAGCCGGTAAGCAGCATCCAGAATTGCAGGCGTTTTTAGCCGCCCATTGGCCCCGCCGCTTTTTTGTCTTACGCAGCCACGGTCGGGGCTGGGGAAACGGGGAGGTGGAGTGTCGACTTCCCCGCTCGGAGAGCTTGCCTGAGGACTGCACGGCAGCCTTTTTTCTCCAGATCAATCCGGTGGTGGGTCGCGGGCTGAGTGTGGAACTGCAGGGGCGGTGGGGCTTGCCGACTCGCCTTTCGGTTTTGCGTCAGGCCGGTCTGGGGGAGCCGAAGTTCAGTAAGATCCGCTGGCTCAATGGAAAGTTGACGGCTCGAGTGGTGTACCTCCACGCTGGTCGCGAGATAGGGGGAGCCGAGGAGGTACTAGAGGGACCTGCGCTACGAAAAGCGCTCTCGGAATTGGCCGTTCGGGGGAGTTGGCGAGCGGATACCCTGGAAGAGATGAAAACGGTCCAGTTTTATCTGGAACTCGACTCGTTATTGAAAGGGGAGGAGTACGAAAGGCGTGAGCCTCATCTCTTGATGATGACCAAACTCGAGGAACTCGGGGTTCAGACTTGTGAGGATCTTGAGCTTCTGGAGGATCGTGATTTCTTACAGGGTGGACCGGACTCTGCCACCCTGGAGAGCTTGCAGAAGGACTATCCCAGGCTCTACCGCTTTGGGGGTTTGACCTTTGAAATGGAGTATTCCCCTCGCCACCGACGCGTGATCATGCACTCTTTGAGCCAGATCAAGGGGGCAAAACTCAAGCCCCAGCACCTTCCCCGATGGAACGGCTGGGCGGTGGAACTCGATGAGCGAGGAAGACGAACTTTGCTGAGAGGCGAAAATAAGTGAGTGTTGAACTTGTCCGAATGATAAAATCGAAACCTCTCTCGCTACTGTACTTCCTTTTCATCGTGCTCTTCTTGGCTGGTTGCGCACCTTCCGAGCCGACCGTGTCCCAGGACACGAACAAAGAGTTTGAGGTAACCCTTCCGCCCGGTTGGAAGATGAGTACCGAACTCAACGATGAAGCAGAGTTTCAGGCCGAGCACGTGATCCAGGAGAAGTATCTCATCGTTCTTACCGAGCCCAAAGATGAGGTTCAGGAGTATGCAAATCGCGAGGAGTACAGCCAGGCCACCCGCACCTTTGTGCCGGGTCTGAAGGAAGAGGGGCCCGTCGAACTGGAGATCGGCGGACATCCCGCCGTCCAGTATATCCTGCGGGGCAAGGTCGACGGCTATGACGTGACCTACATCCACACCATCCAGGAGACACCAGATAAGTACCGCCAGATCATGGCCTGGACTCTCGATTCCAAATATGACTCCTACAAAGCGGAACTGCAGGGAGTGATCAGGTCTGTCAAAGATGTGGGGGTTGCTCCGAAATAAGCCTCTCGGCCTTGGCCAGTTGCCTCTGAACCGATTTCAATCCAGCCGCCCCCGGGTGGCTGCGATTGTTCAGGGCGGTTTCTAAAGAGAGCTGCGCCCAGGCTTCCTCCACGCGCCGGCGAGCCTCGGGGTCCAACTCTGAAGTCTGGTCCACGCTGCGTCCGGCCAGGTGATGAGCCTCGGCAAAGGCCAGACCGTTTCGCACCAGTGAATCCGCCAGATCAGTGATCAAAAGCCCCCGGTCCAGGGCGGCTTCGTACATGGTTTCGGTCTTGAAGTGCAAGCTGTCCAGGGTGCCGGTCATGACCTCCAGGCAGGCCGCGAGTTCTTCCTTGCTACGAAAGACCGGCGGTTTGTCTTGCTGGAGATCGCGGTTGTAGGCCAGCGGGAGGGCCTTCAGATTGGTCAGTAGATCGACCAGGTTGCCCACGAAAAGCCCGGTCTTTCCCCGAATGAGCTCGGCGGGATCGGGGTTTTTCTTTTGCGGCATGAGCGAAGAGCCGGTGGACCAGGCGTCGTCCAGGCGCACAAAGCCGAACTCGGTACTGCTCCACAGCACCAACTCTTCGGAGAGCCGGGAAAGATGAATGGCGCAGCTCGCGCAACAGAACAGAAACTGCAAGGCAAAATCTCGGTCACTCACCCCGTCCAGGCTGTTGTCGAGGATCCTTGAAAAACCCAACTCTCGGGCACTGATTTCCGGGTCCACGGGCCAGGAACTACCGGCCAAAGCGCCCGCTCCCAGGATGCAGCAATCGGCTTCTTCGCGGCAAGACAGAAAACGCCTCACGTCTCGCTCGAAGGCCCAGAAGTGGGCCAAGAGATGATGAGCTAGGAGAACCGGCTGGGCTCTCTGCAGGTGGGTATAACCAGGCAGGCAGGTGGTCAGGTCCTCGCCGGCCCGGCGATGCAGGACGTGCTGCAGGCCCCGTAGTCTCTGTACCATCTCGTCACAGGCTTCCATCACGTAGAGCCGGAAGTCGGTGACCACCAGATCGTTGCGGCTACGGCCCAGGCGAATCGAGGAGGCCGACGGTCCCACCTTTTCCTGGAGCACCCGCTCCACCCAGGAATGGATATCCTCGTCGTCACCCACGACTTCGGCTCCCTGCTCTAGCTCTCTCAGGATTTCATGCAGAGCCAGGCTCAAGGGCTCGGCTGTTTCTGCCTTCAGTACCCCCTGCTCGGTGAGCATAACGATATGAGCAAGGCAGGCTCGCAGGTCGTGCATGACCAGGCGCTTGTCCGATTCGAGACTTCTCCCGAAGGCTTCAAAGACCGGGTCGGTGGGCTTCTGAAAACGCCCACCCCAGAGTTTGGTTTTTCCTGATTCGTGCATGCAGTGGAGTTGGAAAGGGGCGGACCGATGCCCTGCCGTGAAGTTTACAATTTGCCCCCACACCGTTGACCCTCACGCCCTACACTAGAATCATGGAGCTTACTATGCAGACGCCTCTCCGGAGGACCTCATCGGCGACCTCGTGGTCGCACACCGGTGCAGGCGACTGCCAATGTGGAGAAACCCACGGCGCCGATCCGGTGGATAGCTTTGTCTCCACGACCTCGCCGGAGACCACCGAAGAACGCCGGACCCAACTGGGCCAGACCTTGTGGCAGTGCTACTTGGACGGGCAGATCGATCTCCTACCGGTGCAGGTGAGTGGGCGCAACGACGGTGCCGATGCCCGTTCCAACATCGCCGACACGGCGTTGGGCCGAGGAGCCAAGCGCTCTTCCTATGGAAACGCCCCGGGAGGAAGAGTTCCCCTGACCCTCTCCCTATTGGAGGGTATGGCTACCCTGAGCGATGAGTTCAGCTTTCGGGTCACTGCCCTGGCCGGAGGAAGCCATTCAAGCCGCTCCCGGCACTATCTGGGAGTGAGTCTGGACGTCGACACCATCGACGGGCAGAGGGTGAATAAGGAGCATCCCCGCTTCCGGGAGTTTATGACTAGAGCCCGGGAGCTGGGCGCCACAGAAGTGCTGGGGCCCGGGGCCAGAGGCCACGACACCCACCTGCACATCGCCTGGCCCCGAGACGCCACAGCCTAACAAGGCGAAATGTGGCGGGCAGAGAAGCTCCCCCTTATGAAAACAGTTTTGCTGGTCGACGACGAGGACGACATCCGTGAAGTAGCTCAAATGAGCCTGGAGGTCACCGCCGGTTGGAATATCGAAGGAGCCAACTGTGGCACCGCCGGAATTGAAAAGGCTCGCAGTCTGAGACCGGACGCCATCCTGCTGGATGTGATGATGCCCGATATGGACGGGCCCACAACCTTCAAGAAGATTCAGGAGATCCCCGAACTCAAGGAAACCCCGGTGATCCTGATGACCGCCAAGGTGCAGGCCTCCGACCTGGAGCAGTTTCGAGCCATCGGCGTTTCAGGAGTCATCGCCAAACCGTTCGACCCCATGTCTTTAGCCGAACAGGTCAAAGAGATCTTGAGCTGGAGCTGACCCGGCGTTCAGTCGCGATCGGTTTCTTTAGCACCACCCAGCGAAACCAGAACTTGAAGATATCCCGGAAGGTGCGCCACACGTGTTTAGGTCCACCGCCCTTGGCCGTGCCTTTTGTACGGGGGTGAAACTTGACCTCAACCTCCCCGATCCGATAGCCCAGGTAGTGGGCCTTGAGCAAAAGTTCGGGGGAGACAAAGGAGCTGCGTCCTTCGATCCGGATCTGCTCAAAAAGCGAGCGCCGGTGAAACTGGACTGTTTGATAAGCCTTCAGTTTCAGAGGGAAGAGCATTCTGAGCAAGGTGAAGTTTCCTAGAGTCAATAGCTTCTGATAGGGATTGTTAGCGGAGAGATCCGAGCGATAGCCACTGACCGAGTCGTACTCCTTCAGATAGTCCACGATCCAGACCAGATCCTCGGTGTTGAAGAAGGCGTCCACGGTGTTGTTGAAGACAACCTCCTTGCGGGCGTGGCGAAACCCCACTTCCACGTTGGCTCCGTTTCCCAGGTTTCTACCCAGACTCACCACCTGGATTTGTGGATAGCGTTCGGCCCAGGCCTGAGCCAGCTCCAGTGTGCGGTCGGTGGAACCGTCGTCTACCAGAACGATCTCCCAGTCCTGGGTCACCTTTTCCAGGTCGTGGATCGACTTCTCAAAGAACTCATCGATTAGCTCTTCCTCGTTGAGAGCCGGTACCACCATGGAAAGAGAGATCATAGTTCTGCCAACACTTTCTCTACCTGAGCAGGGGTCAGGTAGCCTTGCCGGCCCAGGAAGCCGGCGGCCTCGCCGTAGTCATCGAAGGTCTGGATCAGGTCGTGGGCCGAGACAGAACCGGGCTGGCCGCCGGCGAGCCGATGGATCAGAGCACGTTCGATGGGGGGCGGATTTCGTTCTAGAAGCTTCTGGGACAGGGCCATGTCCCCTTGGCCGCTGTCGCCTAGGAAAAGAAACCGGAACTCCGGGTACAACTCGATGTATTGGGTGAGGGTTCGGGCCTTCTGGTTGGCCATTCTCTGGTGCCCGAACAGGCCTGGAAGATTCCCGCTCAAGACCGTGGCTCCCTCGATTCCGTAGCGGCGGAGTTGGCGATGGGTGATACGCTCGAAAAGAGAAGCGGACAACTCTGGTCGGGCGGTGAGAAAGATGGGGGGATAAGGTGAAAGTTGGCTCAGAAGCTCCAGCACTCCGGGATAGATGGTTCCTCGGGCATACCGGTGGTCGTGGAGAGAGGAGTAGAGGGTGTCGTCGATGTCGCTCACCACTCTCAAGCCCTTGTGCTCCGGACAGTGGCGGATAAAGTGGTGGATCAACTCGAAGCGGATCTCGACGTTCTGAAACCGCTGGTAGAGAATGTGCAGTAGATCATACCCATCGGTGGCTCTATCAACGTCTAGCTTCAGCCTGGTGAGCCCTTCCCCCGACTCAGACTTGAACAGAGCAGCCAGAAATTTCTCCTCAGCCAGGGCCATCTTCTTGCGCGCCAGCGTTCTGATCATCATGGCTTTCACGGTGATCGACATCTTGTTCACCACCGACTGAACCAGGCGCATAAACTCCTTGAGGGAGTCCGGCCCCCAACGCCTGTTGTCCAGAGCGTTGAGCAGTCTATCGAGATCGAGGAGGTCCAGAAGATCGGCAAGATCCTGACCTTGATAAAGCCTGACCAGATCGAGGACTTTGTTTTCGTGCTTGGCTCTGGTTCGGGCCGAGAGAATGTCGGAGATCTCACCGGCTGTTTGGGCCAGGGCCGTTGGTGTTTCGTCTGCCACCGGCCTGTCTTATTTTTGAGGCAGAAAAAACCTGTTTCCAGGGAACATCCGGACCTTCCAGAATAGTTTCAAGATGGACCAGCAGAGCGAGAAGGATAAACCCCCCAGCCCGACGCTGGTGCTGGTGCTCTCGCTCTTTGGCTATCCCGGCGTGGGGCACTTCATGGTGGGAGCCAGAACCCTGGCCACCGGCTTCGTGCTGGTCTTCACCGCCCTCACTATCGGGATAATTTACGAAATGTGGCTGATCGCCGGACCCCTCTACCGCATGTACACCCAGGGCCTGCCTATGGAAATGGCGCCCAACTGGGCACGAATCGGATTTTGGATTCTCAGCACCGGGGCAGTCTGGCTAGCCTCGGGGCTGCACTCCTACGTGTTGGCGAAAAGGCTTCAGTAGGGGGAGCCACTCGGGTGAACCAACAGCATTGGTTTCTTGGTCCTTGTAGCGTTCGCACTACTGGTCACGACGTATATAGCTTGTGACCCGGGATATGAGGAAGGCCACGAGCAGCAAAGTATGTAAGCCACCGATGATCATCACCCCTAAGCCCTCTCGAACCGGGTTCAGGACCGAGTCTAAAAGCGCCGCGAGTCCCCAGGCAGCGAGCGGGAAAAACGGAATGACGGGCAGAACGCTGACCCCCCCAGGTCGCAGGCTCGGAGTGTTCGCTACTCCGATCTCAAGCTCCTCAATGGTGATCACCGAGACATAAAGGTCCTCAGGACGAACCGTAGGAACCCAAGCCAGGATGCCCGGAGCAGCCAATCTCTTTTCGTACTTTCTCAGTTCGGAAATCACGTTCGTATCGAGCAGGTATGCCATCAATCAAATTCCGCGGCCCGCGCCAGGTCCGTCCGTTTGGGAATCACTGACTCCAAATCGAAATCTTCCGCCCCTTCCATCGACAACAATTCACCGATGTTTTTGTCACTCCCCGTCCTTATTTCTTGATAATGCTCATAGGTCATCAATAAACGTTTTCCGTGGAATTACCCTAAAGTTTAATATTGAAGCAGTGCTAGTCTAGTTCAGATAGGTAGATCCAACCCCGATAGAGACACAATGTGCACCAGTTGAAGATGTTTTTCGCTGCCGCACTTGGTCTGATTTTCAAACCTTCACACCTGGGACATCGTATTGAGCCGACTGGAGGGGGAGGGAGGATGTTCAGTAATTCCGGTAGGTCATGATGATATGAACCTACATAAAGAAACATCGCTACTTGCTTATCGGGGACTGGTTCGTAGTGTGGACATCCTTCCTCGTTCCAGTTCGTGTGAATAATAATTCTCCCATCTAATGTTAAATAGCAGGGCGGACCAAGACCAGATGAGAGTTCTACAGCGGCTAACTTAGTAACATCCTTGCCGAAAATCAGTTGCCGTTGATAAAGACGCTCAAGCTTCTCTCTCAGGGAGGAAGAAAAAATAAGAGGCTCTATAATCCAGGATTGATGCATCTCCCTTTCCTTTTTCCTTCCCTACTCCAGCTTTTTAGCTCGAGACCAGCCTGTCGCGGAGAGTGTCCCAGGAGCTGTGGAATTTCGACCGGGTGACCAGCACCCGGTAGACCCCCCGTCTACCGGCATCTAAAGGAGCTGGTAACACATGTCAGAAATCAAAGAACTTCTCTCGCGCGC
>JBAYRN010000032.1:0-46023 GCA_041676625.1 Vulcanimicrobiota bacterium | reverse complement strand
CTTCAAGCCGCGCAACTCATCGCGCTTGCCTTTGATGGCAGCGTCAGTAAGCACCCGCGTGGTCTCCTGAAAAGAGGCCGCTGAGAGAAACGACTCGGTGGCCAGCGACGCCTTGGTCACACCCAGTAACACTCGAGTCGCTTCGGCGGGCTCTCCACCCTGCTCCATCACGGTCCGCTTGTTCTCGGCCTGGAGGATCAGCAGATCCTGCAAGGAGCCCGGCAGCATGTCGGTGTCGCCACCGGTTTCGATGCGGACCTTTTTCAGCATCTGGCGTACAATCACTTCCACGTGACGGTCGTTGATATCCACGCCCTGATCTCGGTAGACCTGCTGAACCTGGTCCACGATGTAGCGCTGGCAGTGAGTCACACCGCGCAGACGCAAGATCTCGTGGGGGTTCAAAAAGCCGTCGACCAGTTGAGTGCCCAACTCCACGGTGGTACCGTCGCGCACCGCAAGACGAGCCGAGAAGGGAACTCCGTAGCTCACCTGTTCGCCGGACGGAGCCGTCACGTTGATCTGGCGCAGACCTTTGGCCTGGTCCAGACTAACGATCCCGGAGAGTTCGGACAAGAGTGCGTGCCCTTTAGGTTTACGAGCTTCGAAAAGCTCTTCTACCCGGGGCAGACCTTGAATGATGTCTTCGGTCGCCACACCACCGGTGTGGAAGGTCCGCAGGGTCAACTGCGTACCCGGTTCACCGATCGACTGGGCGGCGATGATCCCAACGGTCTCACCGATCTCCACCAGGTGACCGGTCGCCAGGTTCTTGCCGTAGCACTTGGCACAAAGTCCGTGCATGGCTTTACAACCCAGTGGCGAGCGCACCCTGATGTAGGGCCATTTCGGCTCATCCACGCTGGTGTCCACGTCGCGCATGTACCAGTCACCGCACTCGATGGCCTCGTCTTCACCGATCAGCTTACCTTCGGCCAGGACTTTTTTATTGCCCTGCCCGTCTTCGTATTCGATGTCTTCGGCAGCCACGCGTCCGGACAGTCGCTCCCACAGGGGAACCTTGATGTCGTTGGCGTTGGCCCCCACGGTCACTTCCACCGCGTCAGCCTTGCCGAATTCTTCTTCGCAGTCGTCCAGACGAATGATCACGTCTTGAGAAACGTCGATCAGTCGGCGAGTCAGATAACCGGAGTCAGCGGTCCGCAGAGCGGTATCGGCCAGACCTTTTCGAGCCCCGTGAGTCGAGATGAAGTACTCCAGTACGGTCAAACCTTCGCGCAGGTTGGCTCGCACCGGCAGGGGGATGATCCGTCCGGTGGGGTCGGCCATCAGTCCGCGCATACCACCGATCTGTTTGACCTGAGCGGGGTTACCCCGGGCGCCCGAAGTGGCCATCATAAACACCGAGTTCAAACGGTCCAGGTGTCGCATCATGGCCTTTTCAATGCCATCGGTGGCCTGCGACCAGATGGTCTTCAGGCTGTGGTACTTCTCCTCTTCGGTGATGAAGCCCATGTTGATCCAGTTGTCCAACTCCTTGACCCGTCGGTCGGAGTGAGCCAGGATGGCCGGCTTCTCCGGAGGGATGCGGATATCGACAACCGAGATGGTACAACCCGATTTGGTGGCGTAGCGGAACCCGTACTCCTTGATCTTGTCGAGCAGGCGTGCCGTGCGGTTGTTGCCGTGGTGGTCGTGCACCCGTTTGATCAGCTTCACCAGGTCCTTCTTGCCGAAGGTCTTGTTGATGTAATCGTAGGTCAGCAGTTCGCCCGGTTCGCCCAGAGGGTCAGGACCGTCGTAGGCTTCCTCGAAAGGGTCCGAACCATCTTTGATGGCCGCGGGAATCGCTCTCCAGAAGATAGCGCGTCCCACAGTGGTATTTTCCAGTTTGCCATCAATCTCGATCTTGACGGGAGCTTGCAGTTCAACCACACCCTCCTCGTAAGCCAGAGCCGCTTCCTCGATGGAGGCGAAGTATTTGCCCTCACCTTTGGAGTCGTGCTTTTCGATGGTCAGGTAGTACATCCCCAGAACGGTGTCCTGGTTCGGTACGGTGGCCGGGTTTCCGTAAGCCGGTTGGAGGATGTTGTTGGAGGACAACATCAAGATGCGAGCCTCAGCCTGAGCACCCGCTGAAAGCGGCAGGTGCACGGCCATCTGGTCGCCGTCGAAGTCGGCGTTGTACGGAGTACAGACCAGCGGGTGAAGTTGGATCGCCTTGCCATCTACCAGCACGGGTTCGAAAGCCTGGATACCCAGACGGTGAAGAGTGGGTGCCCGGTTCAGCAGGACCGGGTGATCGGTGATCACCTCTTCCAGGACGTCCCAAACATCGGGCACCACCCGTTCGACCATGCGTTTGGCCGACTTGATGTTGTGTACCAGGCCACGATCGACCAGCTTTTTCATCACGAACGGCTTGAACAGCTCCAGAGCCATCTCTTTAGGCAGTCCACACTGGTGAAGTTTAAGTGTAGGACCAACCACGATCACGGAACGACCGGAGTAGTCGACCCGTTTTCCGAGAAGGTTCTGACGGAAACGTCCTTGCTTGCCTTTGAGCATGTCCGAGAGCGACTTGAGAGGACGGTTGTTGGGGCCGGTCACCGGCCGGCCGCGTCGACCGTTGTCGATCAGGGCATCCACCGCCTCTTGCAGCATCCGCTTCTCGTTTTTCACGATGATCTCGGGAGCACCCAGATCGAGCAGTCGCTTCAAGCGGTTGTTCCGGTTAATCACCCGACGATACAAGTCGTTCAGGTCGGAGGTGGCGAAACGGCCACCATCCAGCTGCACCATGGGGCGCAACTCCGGAGGGATGACCGGAATCACGTCCAGCACCATCCATTCGGGCAGGTTGCCCGAAGTGCGGAAGGCGTTGACCACTTCCAGACGCTTCACGGCTTTGGTGCGTTTCTGACCGGTCAGGGTCTTCACGCCTTCGCGCAGCTCGTGATACAGCTCTTCGATGTCCAATTCCTGGAGCATCTCTTTGATCGCCTCGGCGCCCATACCGGCTCGGAAAACCGGACCGTACTTCTCTCGAGATTCGCGATACTCCATTTCGGTGAGCAAGCTGTTCTTGGCCAGATCGGTGTCACCCGGATCGATCACCACGTAGGAGGCGAAGTAGATCACTTTCTCCAGCATGCGGGGAGACATATTCAAGAGCAAACCCAATCGAGAGGGTACACCCTTGAAGTACCAGATGTGAGTCACGGGTGAAGCCACCTCGATATGACCCATCCGTTCCCGTCTCACCTTAGAGCGGGTCACCTCCACGCCACACTTGTCGCAGATTACACCCTTGTACCGGATGCGCTTGTATTTACCGCAAGCACACTCCCAGTCCTTAATGGGACCGAAGATCCTCTCACAAAAGAGTCCGTCGCGCTCCGGTTTGAGAGTCCGGTAGTTGATCGTCTCCGGCTTTTTTACCTCACCGTAGGACCATTCGCGGACCTGTCTCGGCGAAGCCAGTTTGATCTCTAAAGCATCAAAATTATTGACATCCATATTGTTCGGTTTTTCCTCCGTGGAGCTAGTTCCCAGCTCCTCTTTCAGCCGTCCATAGCACAATAGACAACCAGGACGGGCCGTGGTCGAATCGCGCCTATCCTAGAAAGCCTGCTAAACTCCTGCTACCTGTCTAGAAAAAACACAAAATTCCTTCCTGAGTCTCCCCTCAGGTCAAAAAATCTCACAGTGCTTTCTCCAAACAGTTGCGTATGCTAACTTATATTGGTGAGCAGGTCGAGCCCTAAACCGAATTTTTTCAGGAAGAAGAGAGATTTTTTTCTGCTGGCCCTGGTGCTGGTGGTGGTGGCCGCTGTTTACAGCCAAAAACCAACCCCAAGTCGTGCCACTATCTCCGGTCTGGACCTCCGAGACGACCGAGAAAGCGTGGCCTCGGCCCTCAACTCTTCGGACCACCGGCGCTTTCAGCCCAATGAGTTTGAGGAGCACTGGTCGCGCATGGAGAGTCCGAGTATTCAGGTGGAGTACGACGAATCCGGCTCGGTTCACAAAATTACCGGTGGAGTGCCGGAGATCGACGGGGTCGATGCCCGCGCTTGGACCGCTCTGCAGTTCGAGGAGGCCCTGGGGCCTCCCCCGCACGGCGGCAGTTCTAGAACCATAGGCGAGCAGAGCCGCTCCTTTCTCGCCTATCCCGAGCACCGGCTCTTGATCTACCTCGAGCCGGAAGGAAACCGCTTCCTCCTCTTCGAGTCCGGTCGGTCCTGATTTCCTCTTCCATGGTAGGGACATAACCCACCCCTGAGAACATGCAAATCTATGAATTTTCGTGAGAAGATCTCCAAATTAGGTAAAACCGTTCTCTCTACGGCCCTGCTGGGCCCGGCTCTCTGCGGACTACTGAGCGCTCCGGCCCAGGCCGGACCTCCTCTTTCGGTGCCACCGGTGGCCAGCCACCAACCGACGAGTATCCACCGACCAGCCTACGGCGATCTCAAGACAAGTTGGGGCTACGGCGCAGCGGAAAACGCCTACAACGATCTCATCGAACAATCGATACTGGAGCACTGGACCGACCAGGAGAACCCACTGGATCCCATGATGTTCAAGGCC
Source organism: Vulcanimicrobiota bacterium (assembly GCA_041676625.1). Lineage (GTDB taxonomy): Bacteria > Vulcanimicrobiota > Xenobia > Xenobiales > JADMJV01 > JAEXNA01. Next base: position 41,469 of record JBAYRN010000032.1, on the reverse strand, counting down.
CTCATCGCCGTGGAGTCCTCTTTCAAGACCAACGCCTACAGCCGAACCGGCTGCGCTGGACTGGTCCAGCTCTCACCCGACACCGCCAAGCGCTTCGGGCTCTCCCTTCACCCGGTCGACGAGCGCCTGATCCCGGAAAAAGCGATCCCCGCGGGAGTGAAGGTTTTAGCAGAAAAGCAACTCGTGGTCCTGCAGCCCGACAACTACTACGGAATTTTACTGGGTCGGCCGGAGAAAAAGCTCTCCTTCGGAACCACCGTGCATCAGCACTACCAAACGGCCGGTACCCCCACCGGAGATAACCTGTTTCACCTCGGGTTCGCCAGCTACAACGGCGGCGGCGGCACCGTGATGAGGGCCATGGCCAAGGCTGTGGAAATGGGCAAGAATCCTCTGGATTGGAACGCCCTGGTGGGTTCCGGTCCGGCCGACTCCCCCCTCTACCAGGCTTGTGTCCTGGTTTACAAGAACGGCGCCCCTGGCAAGTATAGAGAAATGGCGGAGTATCCGCGCAAGATCTATTCCCTGCTGAACAAGCGTTAGCAAGGAGTCCGACCTCGGGGGTCGTAGATCCAGAGGTGCTACCTTTCGATCTGCCGCCCCCCATCCCCATCTACGCCCCGGCCCTGGTTGCCGACCAGGGGGCCATGGTCACAGCCGAGGAGCAATCGTTCCACTCGGCTGTTTCGGCTTTTCAGCAGCACCTGCAAAAGCTACCCCCCAAGCACAAAGAGGAGATCCGAAAGATCCACACCGAGGTGACAGCCTGGGCCAACGAAAAGCGCTCCGCCGGGCAGCGCGCCGACAAACTGGCTACCTTCGTGAGCAAAGTCATGGGCTACGCCGACAGCCACCTGGAAAATATTGAAAAGGCCGATCCCAAGCTCCAACAACTCCAGGCCGAGCACAAACAGTTCCAGGATCTCTTCCTGGCCGGCAATCAGGTCATCGAGGCTTACCTGGTCTGGGTGAGGTCCGACTACAAGCCGACCCCACCCCCACCCCCTAAAAAAGCTTAATTAAGATCCCAAGGTCTTTTTCACGGCCCTAATTGGTGTTGGTGTCTATGCGAGCACGACCAACGTAAGATGTCAGAGGGCGATTCAGAGCTACCTAGAAAAACTTAACGGTATTAACGAAAACGTTTGCCCAGGGAGACTGTCCAGCGACAAATTGCGAGAGCTTGGTCATGAAACGGTCGAGTACGAGAACATGATGACACTATGCAATACGCCAAGTGTTTTTAGAGGAGCTATGGATTTTGCCCGAAGCCTATAGAATGCAGAATCTTCCAGCCCAGACTCGTTACCTTTGGAAAATAACACTCTTGAAGGTTCGGGAAAACTCAATAAAACTACATGCTTGTCTTGCTGATTCAACTCTGGAAAATATTGATGAAGTCATTTACTTGAGTCTTCCAAAAGGGTTTTCTTTTCACCGAGAGTTGATCGAGAGTGAGAAACGAGTTCTTCTTGAAGCAGCTGAGGTTGTTTTTCAGAGAAAACTCCGAGAGCTTAGAATCTCCGAGTCCCGAGAGTAGCTGAGAGAGTAAAATGGTTTCCGGGCTTCGCCCGGGCCGCTACGCGGCTATTAGGAGGCGACGCTGCCGGACAGCCCCTGAACTTTTCGCTGGAAGATGAAAGCGTCCAGCAGCTTCTTGACCACGAGCTTATCCTCTTCTCCGAACGTCTGAATGGTTTGGAACTGGCGAAGCAGTTCTCGGTCTTCAAAGCGCGCTCTCGCGCCGTCAATCGGGACCATAAAGGAGACGATGGACGACTTTGCCGAACAATTGGGGGAGCGTTGTTACGACCTTGTCGCCCTTGCTCCCACAGATTCCCTCTGGAGCGGCAGCGCTCCCTGCAGAGCCCACCCCGCAAGCCGAAGGTGCTCCCAAGTGTCATTCCCGCCGTGGGGCCTGGGTGGTCGCTGGAACTGCGGAGGCGAGAGGTCCAGATTCCGCCTCGCGACCTGCCTTAGCGCTTTTCGAAGAGTCGTTCGTCGACTTTATAGCCGGAAGCGGTTTGGGCTGCGATGGTAGCGACCAGCACGTCGGAGAGGTCGTTGGCTTCCTGGTCGCCTGGATTGTATCGGGGCTCGCCGCAAAGGGACGGCTGCATATGGTCGAAGTCCTTGTCCAGCAGCTTGTCCAGCGCCACCTGGGCTGTGTATCCACGCTCTTTGGTGAAGGCCCCTCGCATGTGCTTGCGAGCCTCCTTCTCGCTGAGCGTGCGCAGATTGACCTGCTCGGCCAGTTCCCTGATCGCTTTGGTGGCTTTGCGGTCCTGACCTTGAACCAGAGGGCTCTCCTGGGCTTCGGGCGTGGTTAGCCTGAGAGCCAGAACACCGCGCTCGGCGCCGCTGTCCTGGGCTCTCTGCAGTAGTTCACCGATCTGAGGCGCGAACTCTTTGTAGCGTAGGCGGTTGTAGTCGTTGATCACCGCCAGGTCGGCCTTGTCGAAGTTCAAAGTCGATAGGCTCACGGCGTTCTCTCCTTCGTTTCGGTAGTAAACCGGGGGAGACACCAGCACGGCGTTCTTTTCAGTCGAGTCTAGAGCTTCGGCCACCGGAAAGTTGTAAACGATGCCGCCGTCCATCATCTGCATCCGGTAGTCCTTCGCTTCCCCCTCCTCCCGGCGAGCCACCAGCAACTGAGGTGCGGCAAAAAAGAGGGGCACCGCCGAGGAGGCGCACATGGCAGCAGCCACGTCCATATTGGGGGTATTCTCTGAGCTGAAAACCACCAGGCCGTCCTCATCCACTTCGAACTTGTCTTTCAGGTCCGGGGGCAGGTCGGAGTTGGCAAGGGTACTGGTGACCTTGAGGTCCTTGGGAAGATCCCGGAAGAGCACAGGCCGACCGGTCACTTTCACCTTGCGGGAAATCAGTTCGCTGATGTTTCGATACATCTGCCGCACGGTAAACATACCGGTCCGGTCGATGCCCCGCACTTCTGGATCCACGCCCCCTCCAAGCCACAAATAGTCGGCGTAAAACTTCTTGAAATCCAACTCCTCCAGAACCCCGCCCAGCTCCTCGGCGCTAAACCCGGCAGCCAGCAGACCCGCGGTGAGAGCTCCGGCCGAACTACCCACGTAGCGATCGATGTCGACCTGCCCTTCGGTCTCGGCCAATCCGTTTTTCAGTTGCTGCAGAGCCTCGGCGTAAGCAAAACCTTTACCTCCGCCACCTTGCATCACCACCGAGACCGGCAGCGGAGCTTGCGCATCCGGCTTACCCAACACCTCTGGTGTTTTCTGCAGCGGAGGCAGAGGAGTGGGGGTGGCTCCGTCGGGGCGCCAGAACTCACTGATGATCACCGGCTCACTCCCCACCTGGGGCAGCTTTGAAAGCAACTTCAGGGCCGGGTTTCCGTACTCTTTCTCATGGCCTGCCACCCAATCCAGCAGGTCCACGTGGCGGATGATCTCGGCGCGTTTGGTGGTCATCTCCCGCTGCTCTTCCCCCTGCCCCTGGAGCGCCTCCCGCAACTGATTGAGTCCGCGCCTGACCACAAAATCGTCGATATCCAGCCGCCCTTCCAGGATGGCCTCCACATCCAGCCCCGAGTAGTTCTGCCCCATCAACTCACGCACCCGGAGCTCTCGGGCCTGGAGCAATTCGGACTTACTCTGGATCTGGCCCAACAGGGTGTCCACAAACTTCTCCCGAGCCTCCACGCCGAGCCCATCCAAGGTATGATCCACGGCTTCGGAGAGGGACATGGCCCGGTCGTATCGTTCGTGCACGACTTTCTTCGAGCGCCGGTCGTAGAGGGTGATGTAAGGGGCGTTGTCCGGAGAAACCTGCTTAAAAAGCGGATCGTCCGGGGGCACGGAGTTCAAGCCCACCCAGCCCTCGGCCAGGGGAGTGAGAATGGTGTCGCGTTGCTCTGGAGAGAGCTCCCGGAGAAACTTGGTCCAGTAAGTTTGAGTACCAAAGAGCAGGTCTCGATCCAGGGTGACCACGGCGTCGGCGAAGTCAGTGAGAGATTGGGCGTTGCTCAACTGGCTGTCCCCGGCCAACTCCATCATAGTGTCGTAAGATTTCTGGACATCCTTGCTGGGGGGCAGCCAGCCCAGCGGGTCAGAGGTCGGATTCGTGATCCAGGATGGGGTCAGCAGGTCCTTCACCTCGGCCACCCGCTCGTGGATCACGGGAGAGACCGCGTACATCCAGGGGTCGACCTGGCGATAAGCGGACTCCACTCGGGTGACCAACCATTTGTAATACTCAGCGGGATCTCGCATGGGCGTGCTGAGGGTGTTTTCCTTATTGGCAATGGACGAGATGGACTCCATCACGATCGATTCGGTGGGGGTGACCTGTCCCAGATTTCCGTCAACGTTGACGTAGGCGGGGAAGTTCCCCTCCCGGATGCGGTCCTGCAACACCTGATGCACCGGAGTCATCCGGTCGTTGCCAACCCCGAGCTCTAGAAGTTTGTGGTGCGGGAGCCCGCTGTACAACCGGGTCAGGTGGTCGGCGTGATAAGCGTCTTCCTGGCCCAGATGCACGTAGGCCGCCTGGCCCTCGGCCAGAGCCTGAAAGATGGGGGGAGAGCCGCCCACGTGCCCCAACCTGGAAGGAACCAGGGTCTGGTAAAGGGTACGCTCGGCGTCTACCAATTGCTTGACGTTTAGCCCCGTCCCCTGCTCGGTCACCTCGGAGATACCTTGCAGTGCGTAGCCGACCGCGAACCCGAAAATGCCCGGCAAGCGGCTGGCCGCGAAGTCGTGAGCGGCCCACAACCAGGAACGGTCAGCGGGCGGGGCTTTGGGATACGGCTCCTTACCGGCCGCTTCACAGGGTGATGCCGAAGAGAGCGTGCATCGGTCCATCGGCCGCTCATCCGCGCTCGCTCCAACGGCCTGTTTTTTCACAAACAGCGGAGTGGCCGGGCGAGCCGGGATTGCAGACGAGAGGACCATGATACGATGGTAGGTGACCCGGCCTGGATTTGCTTTACCATCATGTTACAATGGTGAAATTTTTAGCGGGTGAATTATCTTTGGCAGCTCAAGACCTGAAGCGGAGTGGCAGTGGGAGTCGCTCGTAGCAGCCTCCAACCCGCCTTTTCCAGCAGATCCGTGTACTCCGGTAGAGTACGCTCTCGCCCGCCCAGGGTGCAGTAGACGTTCCAATCCACCGCAAAATCAGGACCCGCCCCGGCCGCCTCGAGTTGCTCCGGCAAGAGCAACTCCACCACGCTCAGCCGGCAGGACGCAGCAGCACAATTCTCCAGAATCCGCAGGGCCTGAGAGTCATCCCAGTCGTGCAGGACATTCTTTAAAATCAGATGGTCAAACCGGCCCGGAAGTTCCTCAAAAAAACTCCCCTGGAGATGAGTGACACCCTCCTGGTCCGGGTGCTCTTCGAGGTCTAAGACCGCAAACTCTACACCCGGAAATCGCCTAGCCAGGGCCCGGCAGAGCTGCCCGTTTCCCCCACCCACATCGAGCACCCGATCCCCCGGACCAAACGCCATAGCGGCTGCGATGTGAGGAGCACAAAAACGGCTGATCTCGGCCATGGCTTGAGAAAAAAGCTGCCGGTGTGGCTCCGGAGGCTTATCGAAAAAACCTCGTCCGAAGCTATGCTCGAACGGAATCTGCTGATCCCGTAGGGCCTCTGAAACCCGGTCGGCGGCAAAGCAATCCCGGTACCAGGATTCGGCCTGCAATCGGCAAAACGCTCCGGCCTTGCCCTCGGAAAGACCCCTCGAAAGCCGATTATGACAAACCCGGGAGTCGGTACCGAAACGAAAATAGCCGTGGGATATCAGGACCCGGAGCAGCCTGGCCAGCCTCTCGACCTCTACTCCGGTTTGCCGGGAGAGCTCCGGTAAACTGGAGCCGCTGTCCGAGACCTGGTCCGGCAGACCCAGATAACATGCCGTACCCAGGGCGCTGGCGAGCCAGGGAGCGGTCGAATCTTCAAACACCACCATCTCGGGAGGCAGCAGGGCCCGCCGGATCCGCAAGAGCAGCGCGTCCAGGGAGCGGACCCAGCGCACAGAGCGACTCATCACAGATGAACGGCCAGAGCCTCTTCCTGCAAGAGCGGCCCGACCACCTCCACCTGGTAATCGGGAGCGTGAGCAAAAACCTCTCGGCAGTTCATGGCCAGCCCTCCGAACTGCTGGGCATAAAGGTTGCTCGCCAGGCCGTAGACGATGCGGCCCACCCCGCACCAGTAGGCGGCTCCGGCACACATAGCGCAGGGCTCGGTGGAACAATACATGGTACAGCTTCCCAGTTCGGCGCGGCTGAAGTACGCCGAAGCCTCGCGCAGCAAATTCATCTCCGCGTGACAGGTCAGGTCACCCTCGTTCTCAGCGATCGTATTCTCTGCCTCAAAGACCACCGAACCGTTTCGCACCAGGACCGCACCGAAAGCACCGTAGCGGCGGTTTCGGGCCATACGGGCCAACTCAAAGGAACGCCTCAAAAACTTCAGGTCATCCATTCGTAGCCTCCTCGCTGTTTCTCGAGTTCTTGATAAACCGCGTAATAAAGCTGCTCTGCCAACTCGGGGCGGCGCTCAATGCAGGTGATCCCGGTCTGTCCGAGTTCAGAGATGCCGTTGAGCATGTGAAACACCGCCCCGGTGTGGGTGGTGCTGCTGTAGTGGTGAGAAGAGCAGGTGATGATCTCCAGCAAGTCCCGTGGCATCATTCCTTTGAAATGCCCGGCCCCGAAGTGATCGGAAGAGAGATAGCACAGCTCCTGGCCCCGATCGTCGGTAAAGCGGCCTTCTTCGGCCTGATACTTACCTCCGCTCAAGAGCTGCAAGGTGCGCAGCGGCAGGGTGGTGTTGCCCTTGCGCAGATGCACGTCCACTGCGTACAGCCTGTCCACCGACTCTCCGCCTTTGGGAGTAGCCAGGAAGTTGGCGGTGAAACGTCCCACCACCCCTTGCTCTGCCATCCATTCGCCCAGCTTTCGTCCCTGCTCTCCGAGGCTTCTCGCCAACCTGTGAGAGGCCGGAAATCGACAGCCCAAATAGACCTGGGAGTTTTCGCCGCCCATCAGCTCTTCATGGGTTCCGATGACATCCACGGAACCATCAAGGTCGATCCGAACCTGAACGGAACAGGGGTCGCCCTCCACAAACTCTTCCACCGCGCCGCCCTCCAGGCCCAGCCTCTCCAGATAAGAGTCCCAGGTCTGTCGCTCGTGCACCAGATCGGTCCAGGCGGGAAGGTTGTCCATGACCCAATGATGGAGCAGGTTATCCACCTCTTCCACCTTCTGCAAGCGCTCCTGCAGAGGAGCCAGATCCACGATGGCGTTGCCATAGCCGGAAATAGAAAAGTTGTGCTTCACGCAAGCCTTGCTCAAACCCGGTTGCTCCCTGGCAAGATCGATCAAGGCGCGAGCCACATCACCGATGTACTGCACATCTTTGGTGCCCCGGGGGTGGGTCATACCTAGGGCCTGAAAGAGCTGCCGGGAGCCGGAATTCGAGGTCAAGCGCAAGTGCTCGGCCCGGGGGCCGTGCAGCGGTACCTGCAGGGCCACCGCGAGTTCCTCTTCCAATTGAGTCACGTTGTAACAGGAGATGGTGGCCCGGGGGCTCTGGCTCAAGAGCCGGCGCAGCCGGGTCATCAGGGCCGGGCGGTCCAGGATTTTCTGAGCCAGGGGCTTACTGGAGTTGTCCTGCACGTGCAACAGTTCTAGCCGCCGCCGGGCGTGACTATGGGGCACCCCGGGCAGTAGATGCAGGAGGTAGGAAACCAGGGTCTCGGTGACCGGTGAACTGGTCACCACGATCAGGCGGTTGAGAGGGTTGCGCAAGATGTGAAACAGATAAAAAATCCGCTCTTCATAATGCAGCATCTGCTCGATCGACTGGATCCCGAAAAAGGGAAGCGACAAGGAAGGCACCGCCAGCACGGTGTGGGCCACTCTTTGCCCTTTGTCAGCCGGCCGGTCCCATTGTTGAAGCTGGTTTTGCAGTTCGTCGAGACTGCGTTGAACTTTCATTTTAACCCCTGAGCACTTCTTCCATTCGCTCGCCGGAGGTCTTCAGTACCTTCAACCAGCCATGATTCCAATCCCGAACTCCGGCCAGCCACGCCGAACAGGTACTGCATGGCGAAGCTTCAGCCCCTCGCCCCTCCAGATGCATCCGGCGGTAGCGGTCAAAGGTCTTACCTTGCCACACTTCTTTCACCGTGTGGTTCCATAAATTTGGAAACTCGCCGGCGGTTTGAAAACTGACATCTTGACCGCACAAGGCGACTCGTCCCAGGGTGTCCACGTTCAACCGTTCGAAGGGCCATACACACGGTTCCTTTTTCTCCACCGGCAGATCTTTGTAAAGAAACGGTTCCAGGGCGTGGGCGAGATCGATGTTGGTGTTTTCGTCCCAGGATAAGAACTTGCGGGTGATCACATCGTCGACCCCCACCTCATCCAGGTAAAACCTGGTGTATTCCTCCGCCTTACCGGCGATGAGGTCCTGCATGATCATCGAGACCACGACTCGAGTGGGCGACTTCAACTCCCGCCGCAGGCGCAGGGCAGCCCGGATATTGTCCACGTGGTCGGCAAACCATTTCTCGGGATCCCTGGGAGCCCCGCCTCGGGGCGGGCGGACTCGGGCGTAGTTCTGAGCGTCGCCGGCATCCATGGAAAACTCGATCAGGTCGATGCCGGCGGAGATGAGACGCTCCAAGCGCCGGCGATGCCGAGGGTAGGGACCGAACAAGCTGCCGTTGGTGTTGAGCCAGACCCGAGCCCCCTTCTGCTTGGCGAACTCGATCATCTCGGTCATCCGAGGGTGCAGCATGGGCTCTCCCCCACCGGTGCAGCGCAGCCAACTCCCGTATGGCCCGGCCTCCTCGGCGATCCGATTCCACAACTCCTCGGGAAACCTATCGGCGTTTCTCTCGTGATAAAACTTACGAATGGCGGAGTTACCTTCGGTATAAGGACACATCGGGCAGCCGAAGTTGCAGGGATAGACCGTACTGATGACCAGCATCATGGGAAACTCCACGGCTCCGCTTCTCCGTCCGTATTCGTGTCCGTCGTGAATCACTCTTTGCACTCAATAACCCGTGAAAACTATCCGTACCCGTTTCGAGTTGACATAAACCCGGGTGGATGTGTAGATCAGCCTTTGAAAGGGAATGCTAAGCCCATGACCGACGACAAGACCACAAGGCGCCGCATGGTGATGGGATTCGTCCTGATCTGCCTCGGCTGTTCCGTGATGCATGTGATCATGGTGAGAAACGGCAATATGTATCTAGAGCGGTCGGAGCCGCGCTACAACCTGGAGAAGCCGGACACCGCTGGCACTATGAAAGAGGGCGTGGGCGTGGTGGAAGGCCAGGTGGCTGCGGTGAGCACGGATAAGTTCTTTCTCACCCTGAAAGACGGCAAGATGCAAACCTTTCTGCTCGACGAACTCGACCATCCGGAGGTGGGCTCTCTCATCAGCGTGACCTATGCCGGAGGAGATCCACCCAAAGCCCTGATGTTTAAGTCGAAGGCCTACAAATAGGAAGAGTAGGCCAGACCCAGTTCAGCCAGAGCGGCCTCGGCGGCCACCACCCCTTGATACTGCGACTCCTCAAAAAGCGACATCCCCGAGAGATCTCCATGTCCGTAGAAGATCCGGCCCTCTTTTTGGCGAGCCGTCGCCAGTTCCGAGCCCCAGATGAACCCCACACTGGGGCGGATCATCCCGTGGCCCAGCACGGTCACATCCAGTTGCTTGCACAAACTCCTGATATCGGAATGGTAAAGCTCCAACTCCCCCAGGACCTGCTCGGCCCAGTGCGTCCAGGAGGAATTTTGTAGTCTGGTGCGGGCCTCCCCGGGGTCCTCATCGGGGAAGGGCCGGTACCAGGTCCACACGGTGGACCTGTTAGGATCGGTGGCCAGGCTCTGGTGCGTGGCCACCACGTAGCCCAGGGAGTCGCTGCCGTGGATCACGTTGTCCCAGGCTATGTGCCCGGGGGCTTCCCGATCCCGGGGTGGGTGCTCCAACCACAGGTTGGCCGTAACCCAGGGGGCGTATACAAAGCTCTTGACGGAGCGACTGGTTTCGGTGAGGTACGGGCGCAAGAAACTCGGCAGGCAAAAGATCGCGACCTTGCACTCCAAGCGTTTTCTCCGTCCCCGGGAAAGGTCCAGATAGTCCACCCGAACTCCCTTTTCGGTGTTGGCCACTTCCAGGATCAAAGCTTCGGTCAGCACGCTCCCCTGCTGCTGCTCGGCCAGAAACTTGACCAGGCGATGGTTGCCCTCGGGCCAGACCAGGATGTCGTCGGGGCTGCCCAGTCCACCCCCGTCTCGAGAGGCGAAGTAGTGCAGGCCTGCCCAGGCCGAGCAGTTGTGGATCGATCCACCAAAATCGTCGCGGCAGGCGTAGTTGAGATACCACAACAAGTAGGGATCGTTCCAACCTCTCCGGGCGGCATACTCCCCGAAGCTCAGGCGATCTAACTCCAGAAATTCGGGCTCCGTGGAACTCAGTTGGAGCGGTAAGGCAAACACTTTCCGGCCCCGCCGGTCCCTTCTGGTGGCCCAATTCTGAATCTCCGTGGTAAACCGCTGAAACTGCTCCAGGGCGCTCTCCGGCAAGACTTTTTCTGGAACCAGACCTTCGTGCCACGATCCTTGATAAAAAATTCGCTCCTGGCGGGAGTGGCAAAGGTGTCGCTCTTCCAGTCCCCGCTCGGTCAAAACCCCCATCTCCCGCAACAATCGCCTGACGGCTCGAGCTTCCTGGTTAGGAATCGGTAAATAGTGAGCCCCGATGGGGGCTGAGGTCGGTGGATAGCTAAGCGCGCGGCTATTTCCGCCTGCTTCCGGCTCCAACTCCAGCAATCGGTAGTCCTCAAAGCCCGCCCGACTCCAGCGCCAACCGGCCGCCAGCCCCGCCACTCCACCCCCCAGAATGACCCCGTCACATCGCTCCACCGAATCTGGCTGGTCCGGGAAGTCCGGTCTGCGCAGGCGGTGCCCCGCTTCAAACGAAGGGTCGCGCCGGGAGCCTTGCAAGGCGGGCCTGCTCGGGGTGCGGGGACAGCCGCACAAACCCAGCCCGGCCAGCGTCAAGCTACCCCGTAGAAAGTCGCGTCGGTTCAATTGCCATCCAGGCCATGGTAGTGGGCCCAGTCCTCCTGAAAGTAGCGCACCAGGATCTGATCAAAAAGCCGGTTCGGCAAGGTGGTGATCCGACTCATATCGGTAGGGAAGTGTTGCATACCGGCCAGTTGCTGATGATTGAGAAAGCGGGTGGAAAAAGGTAGCGGTCCGGTCACTTGGGGAAGCTCGCGCCCGGCTAGGGTGAACCCCCACTCTCCAAAGGAGGGAACGTAAGCGTGGTACGGCAAGGCCTGCAGCCCCGCCGTCTCGATGGTGGTGACCACGCTCCAGAAGGTGCGGCGCGCCGCCAGGGGCGAGGAGCACTGAACCACGAACAATCCCTCCGGCTTGAGACGCGCCGCCAACCGACGGTAAAAGTGGTCGGTGTACAGCTTGCCCACCGAATAGTTGCTGGGGTCCGGGAAATCGACCAGAGCCAGGTCGAACAGTTCCTGGGAGTTTTCCAGCCACACGAAGGCGTCGGCCACCACCACCTTCACCCTGGGGTCTCGCAGGGCGAAGTCGTTGAGTCCGGCGAGTTGATCATGATCGCGAAAGATGTCGATCATCTCCGGATCCAACTCGACCAGGGTGATCTCTTCCACTCGCGGGTCCTGCAGCAAAAGTTTCACCGCCAGTCCGTCTCCTCCACCCAGCACCAGCACTCGGCGAGGTGCGGAGTGGGCCATCAGGGCCGGTACCACCAGCGCCTCGTGGTAGCGGTACTCATCGAAGCTTGAAAACTGAAGGTTTCCGTTGAGATAAAGCCGGGTCTCCTGGCGATCTCGGGTGATGGCGAGCTTCTGATAGGGAGTCTGACGACTCACCACCACCGGTGCGGGGTAGAGCACCTCCTCGGCCTTCTCGGTGAGAAAATCGGTGAAGACAAAACCCATCAAGAGCAAGATGAAGACTGCGGCCGCCTCGGCGATCAGCCCCACCCAGCGCTGTTCTTTTTGAAACTTCAGGCAAAAAAAGAGAGCCACCCCCACGTTGACCATACCGAAAAAAAAGGAGGTCCGCATCAAACCCAGATGGGGCACCAGAAAGAGGGGAAACAACACCGAAGCCGCCAGGGCTCCCACGTAGTCCAGGGCCAGCACCTGGGACACCAGATCGCGAAAATCCAAATGTTCCTTCAAGATCCGAAGCAGGAGCGGAATCTCCAGCCCCACCAGCATCCCGATTACAAAAACCAGACTGTAGAGCACCGGACGGAATGCGGTACCGTAGGAAAACACGAAAAAGAGTAAGGTGGCCGAAGTACCCCCGATCAGCCCCACCAGGATCTGTACTTGCACGAAGAGCGTCAGCAACCCCCGCTCCACCCACCGGGCGGCGTAAGATCCCACCCCCATGGCAAACAGATAGGTACCGATGATGGTGGAAAACTGAAGCACCGAGTCGCCCAGTAGGTAGGAAGCAAGCGCCCCGGCTACCAGTTCATAGATCAGCCCGCAGGTGGCTACCAGAAAGACCGAGACAAGAAGCACACCGACCAAAGTGACTGCTCTACTTATGACTGTAAAAGAACCCGCCCCCGCCCGAAGAAGAGCTGGTGCTGGGTCCGCGATAGCTGTAATACTTGGGCTGGGGTAAGCGTTGACCGCGGTCGAGCGAAGTGCCCGAATACTCCAGAAAACAGAACGCGCCGAAGACGGCCGCCGCAAAGAGGAAGTAAAAAATCTTCATAACAACCTATCCATAATCCGAACTGTACCACCTTCTGGTCTCGAAGCTTGAACGGCGGCTGGTCAGTACCAGTGGGATGGGCACTAGCACGATCACCATCAAGAAATACCAACCCCACACCGGGTCACCCCGCCGGACCGCGATACTATAGCTTAACTTCTGACTGGCCACCTTCGGGTCTACTTTATCGGGAGTGGTGGTGGTGGTGCCGGAAAGGGCCTCCCAGCGCAGCTTGTAGGTCCCGTTCGGAATGTCATTCTGTCGGACGGTAAGCTTGGTAGTGCCCTTATCGTAGAACCGCTCCAGGGTCGCCCCGATGGGATAACTCTCTTTGGTTTTCTGGTTCTCCAGAACCGCTTTGATGAATATCCAGCGATTGGACAACCCGGCCTGAAAATCCAAGGCCACGTTGCCGTGTCCTGAGATCTCAAAACTGTTCGAAGAAACCCCCGGCTCGTTATTGCGGAAGGTCTCGTAGGTCAGGTTTGGGGTCTTGTAGAGCTCGCCTGAAGAGCCTGACAAGGCACCGAACATTAGGAGAAAAAGCCCCACCAGAGAAGCCGCCCAAAAGGTCTTCCACACCGTCTTTGACTCCTCGATGTAGGGGTTCGGCTGACCCGGAGCCACGCCCACCGGTGCCGGCATATGCGTCTGCAAGCCGAACAAGGCCCGGATCTCTTCGGACTGCTTGTACTCTCCCCGTGCCCACACGAAGCCGGTATGGGAGGCTTCGGCCGAAAGAGTGTAAGGAGGAGAAACGTAATCGAAATTGGCTGCCGCTTCCCCCACCTTCACTCTCCAGTAAAACTCACCGGCCACTGCGTCGACCCTGGCTGTGGAAGTCTGAAAGTGCTTGAACGTCCTGCCCTGATAGACGATCGATTCCTTAGAAGGCCGGCCCACCGGGCCTCCCCCGACTGCCGTGGGCACCTCGAAGATGGTCTCCATGAGGGTATAGTGGCCATCACTTTCAACCAGCCAGCGATACCCGTTGGTGAAGTTGAACAGCAGATACTCAGTCCAGGGATAGACCACCCCTTCGTAGGTCACGGATTTCTTGAGGTAGCCGATCACGGTGAATCGGATTCCATCGAGTTCGGCCTCCGCGCCGAGGGGGATCACCGATCCACCCTGTAAGCTCTGGCGCATCCTCTCCTCTTGCCAGATCACACTGATGCTGGAACCGGAAATATCCACCGCCGAACCGCAGTATTCACAGACCAGGACTTTAGAGCGGGCTCCCCCGTTGACCGAGTGTGGTGCACCGCAAGTGGGGCAGTTGAAGCGGTCTACGCTTCCAGCGGTGGCCTGAACCCGCATCCCGAGTTCCGGATCGGGAGGGTCTCCCTGTTGGCGCAGACCGGTAAACTTGAAAGCCTGAAACGGCTGAAACTCGCCTTCAAACAAGGTGGGCTGGTCACCTGAGTAATCGAGAGTGGCGGCTTTGCCATCAACCGTTCGCAGATCGTAAGTGGGGAATTCCTCGGTACTGTCCACTAGAAACGGAAGCTCGCCTTCGTAGGAAGAGACGCGGTTTGTGGTGACCCCGGTGACGGCGTACTGCTGTCCGCTCAAGTTCAAGACCTGGCCTGCCATGACTTGAGATTCCGCGGGTACCGCCGAGCGGCTTTCCGCCGACACGAAGTATTCACCCATGGCCTCCCCGATCCAGCCGCTCTTTCCGTTGGAATACATCAGGTGCCATTCATTCCAGTAGCCGTCGCCGTAAGCTAGTTGAATCCGCCCGATGATCTGGAAATTCTTGCCGCCGTATTCCCCGTGGACCCCCAGTTTTAGGGGAGAGCCATCCTGCTGAAGCTCGGCCACCTTACCCAGATTCTCGACTCCGGAGGCGGTCCGCACCACCATGGTATCGCAGTAAGCGCAAACCGCGTGGGTGGAAAATTCAGAACGGAAGGGAACCGCGTTTCCACAATTTGGACAGGATGCCTGAATCACAATTATCAGTTACTGACTTTCTGTTTCTAACCCTTTTAGACAGGGTGTCTCTTGCCTTTTCCAGATGAACCCATCCAGGATATAATGGGTCAATTGCGGGACCGCCAGCAGCGGCACCAACAGGATCTCCAGTTGTCCGATATCCCAGGGTTGCCCGAACAGCCAGGTCCGCTCGTGCCACATAGCGCGATCCCAAAACATCTCTTCGGCAAAGGCCAAAAACCAGATTACCAGGAGCGGGTAGACCACTTGAGAGACCTTGAAACGGGGGGTTTCCCGGCCCCGTTGCTTCTGGCGATACCAATACACCAGCGCCATGTAGGGTATACCGTGGATCAGGACGTTGGTCACGGTAAAAGTGTAGTCGCTGTTAAAAACCACGATCCCGAGATACCAACAGAGCCAGGTGGTAAAGACCACCGTATCTTTTCCCGGGTGCCCCCGGCCTTGCTGATAGCTGCGTACCGCCTTCACCGCGTAGGCCAGCATGGTCAACCAGTAGACGGGAGCCAGAAAGGACACCCACTCGGCCGGCAAACGAGCAAAGTCTCCCTCCAAGAACCACCAGAATTTCCGGGGTAAGTGGGCGTGCCACCACAGCAGGGGGTAGAGGGTGGCCAGGTAAATGGCCGCCGCATCCAACCGGTACTCCCAGTTTCTGGGTTCCCCGGCCCGGCGGCGGTAGAGCGCCACCCAGCCATACTGCTGCCGCAGGAAGTGCCAGACCGCCAGATACGCCAGGCAGCGCCAGAACACTTGAGAGCCCAATGAGTAGAGCGCCAATCCGGCGGCGAAGCTAAAGATCGGAACCCCGTAGTATAGCAGCGGGCGCCGGGCCATCTCTTGCTTATCGAAGTAAACCCGGAACCCGGTCGACCAGACGTGGGCTACGTCTACCAGGAGCACGGCGTAAACCCAGGTCCAGTCGGGAGAATCTTCGTTCAATATCCCCAACCGATAGCCCAGCAAGAGCGCCAGCAAACTGAAGAGGCAACTCCCCCAAAAGACCCCCATGTCCCAGCGGGGAGAGAAGATCCACCAGTGAGGTAAGGTGGTATTTTGCCGGCCGGTCATCCCTAATACCTTACAGACCGACGGAAAAGGGTCCTTTTTGGAGCAAAGTTTACAGCCTCCGGCTGGGATTTAGCTTCCGTTAAGGGTATGATGTTAATCTCAACATACGGAGGACAATTTCAAACTATGTCTCAGAATTTTAACGTCGGCGGTGTGCCGCTAAACCCGCAGAAAATTACCAAGCCCTTCCTGCGAGAGATGTACAAGGCCGCTCAAAGCGCCGAGACCGCCGAAGGGAAGCAGGAGGCTCTTTCAGCCATCGAAAGCCTGGGCAAAACCGGCGAAATGTCCACCGAGGAGTTTGGGGCCCTTGATTCCTTCCGCAAGAACGTCTCCGGCGAGTATCGCAAAGACAAAGACGAGATGTGGAAAGTCTGGAGAGAGAACGGACGCAATTGGAAAGACCCCAAGATCAGCGGGATCAAGAAAGAGATGGGCGTCTCCGGAGAATTCCTCAGCAAGGACCAAACCTTCCAAACCGAACTGCGTGAAGCCACCGCCAGGTCCGCGGTAGCGGCGATTGCAGGGGGTAGCTTCGGACCCACCGGAACGGTCGCCGGTTACGCCGCTTACGCCAACGGTCGCACCTGGGACGGCTCTGCTCAAAGAGAAACCGAGAAACTGGTTGCCACCTACAAAGACTACCTCTCCGGTGACTCCCGCATGATCTCCGAGGGCAACAAAGTTCAGCAAGTCCACCGGGCCGAACTGTGGAAAACCCTTAACGACATGACCAGCGAAGCCGCCGAGTCGGGCAAGGCCGGAAACCCCGTCCCCATCACCGCCCAGTACTACGAACTCACCTCCCCCGAGATGATCGGCAACCTGGCCAGCGCCGCCAAATCCGGCAGCCCCTTGCGGGTCAACCTCGACCCCGGTCGCCTCTCCTACCCTTCCAAGGACAAGAAGACCGGAAACAAATACTACGAGGTGGACGACATCCCGCACAAGATGCGAACCGTGCTGCAATTCGCCAATATCAAAGGCGCCGACGTGGGAGTCTCGATCTTCCCGATGAAGCAAGAGCTGGGCGACCCCACCGACCTGATGCACCGCAAAGTGCTGCGGGTTGGTGACAAGGTCTTGATGAGCGGCATGAACGCCAATATGGGGTCGGGCGAAAACATCGATGCCGGCTACATACTCGAAGGCCCGGCGGCCAGGCAGTACACCGAAAATGTGGCCCGTGACATTAAGACCAGTACCGGTGCCGGCATGGAAGAGATTTGGGGCGAAAAGCATACGGAATTGTTTCACTCCGAGGACCTACGCATGGGTCGCCGGGGCATCACCGCCATGCTAGACGCCCTTTCCGGGCCCACTGAAGCCGGAGCCGAATTGCCTAAACCCAAAGACCTGAAAGAACTGGAAAAGCTGGCCAAGGATGCCGGTCACAACCTGAAAGATCTGGTGGACGTGTCGGCCGACGACTACCAAAAGGTCATGGGGGATATCGTCCAGGGCAAGGGCCAGATCAGCCTGAGCGGCAAAGGGAAAGAAGCCCTGGTGGGTCTGCTGGAGAAGGCCGTTTCCGCTACTCAGACCGCCAAAAACAAAAAAGCTCTGGGCGATATCAGTCTACCTTCCGGTGAAAAGGTTGGAAAAACTCGAGTCGATATCGCCGACCTGCCCAGTGAGCGCGAAGTCCTGACCATTCAAGCCATTGATGAGGCCGAAGAGTTCATCTACGTACCCGGCTTCGTGGTCACTCGAGCCATCGCAGGCGCCATCGTGGCCAAGCAAGAGCAGGCCAAAGCCGACGGGAAACCTCTGGACATCCGGGTGGTGGCAGACTCCGGAGTTTACCCCGACGGCGGAACTCCAAACAGTTGGGGTGTCAACTTTCTAGAAGACAACGGGGTCCCGGTTCGCTGGTCCAAACTCACCCGCACCGATTGGCACGATCGTAAGATCCACGCCAAGCAGTTGCTCACCGACAAGGGGGAGATCGCCGGTTCTACCAACTTCTCCAAGAAAGGCATGCGCGAAAACTGGGAGACTTCGGCCTACGTTCACTTTGAAAAGGGTGACAAGCAGGCCACCGAATTGCGGGAGCAGTCGAAAGCCCAGTTTGAAGAGCTCTGGAACGACAGCACCTACGACCTGTCGGTCAAAGACCTAGCTCGCTATCAAACCCGCTTCGACCCCAAGGTCGGCCGCGAGTGGGCTGCCGACCAGGACCGCGACTACGCAACCAAGCGGGTCATCGGCGCCATCGAGACCTACGAAGTCGAAACCGCCACCATGATGGAGAAACTGCTCAGCGACAACTCCGCCGTGCAGGGCCGCCGCGACGAACTGCTGGCCGCCGGTTACTCCGAAGGCGACTCGGCCCTGAAAGCCGCCGAGGAAGTCCTGGGCCGAGAAGCCTTCCTGAAAATGAAGCATGACCTGCCGGCTCACAAGAACCTGGAAAAGATGAAATCCCAGGTTGAGCAGTGGAAAGAGAAGTACGGCGGAGAGTAGCTCCCGAATCTTTTTGCTATAATACCTGAATGGTATCTCTCCACCTGAGACCACGCGGGGGAGCACTGGGGCTTGTGCTGGCTGTGGCGGCCCTGGCGTTGTTGGCGGCATTTACCGCAGCTAATGTGGCCACCATCAACGTGCGAGTTTCTTCGACCGTGGCCAACGCTTCTATCGCCGAGGCCCTGGCTGAGTCGGTGGTTCAGGAAGCTCTGGCCAACCTGCAGCAGGATCTGGGCTTCCATGAGACCCTGGAGATCGGCCCGGGACTCGGCTTGCCTGAAGGAAGCCGGGGATATCTCAGCTTCGATCGCACGACTTCGGAAGTGTACTCAACCAACAACTTCCTGGGAGATCAGGCCGACGCCTGGAACCGGACCCTCCCCGAGACCACCGCCCACCTGGTTGGGGTCGGAGAGTGTGGAGGGGTGGAAAAGATCGTGGAGGTGGTTGTTCATCTCCCTGAATTTCCGGTTGCCATGGCTTGCGATGGCCCGGTGAGAGTGAGCAACTCCTTCATCGGTGGATTCGACCCTGAAAAGGACAGAGAATGGGTCCCGGGGGAGGGATATCAGGTTGAGGAAGACGAGTTCGGCCCTGGCCACCTGATCACCAACAGCACCACAGCCAACTCCATTGTACTGGACCGCCGCAGCAGAGTGACCGGCGATGTCCAATCGCTCGGTGGGGTGCAGCTCAACGGAGCCACCGTAGAGGGCGAAGTTCGGGCTCCCTGGGGAAAGCGAGCACCCCTTCCGAAGTTTGACTTAACCAGGTTCGACCCGGCCCGAGAGGTTGACATTCCCTACGAGGATCTGCTCAGCCCGCGAAGCTCCCTCACCCTGGTGGGCAACCTCCGACGAGAAGGCGATCTGAACCTATCGGGTAGCTTGACCCTGGACAACGCCTTTCTCTTCGTGAACGGAGATCTGACCGTGGACCGAAATCTCCGAGGCCTGGGAGCCATCGTGGTCACCGGCAAGGTCAAGTTCTCCGGAGCCGTGGATCTGGCCGGCAATGACCAGATCGCTATCCTCTCGGGAGGTGGGATCGAAGTGGAGGGCCGAGACGCCGACCGGTCCATCTTCAAGGGTCTGCTATATACCAAGGGTCCCTTCGTAGCCAGGAAGATCACGGTGGTCGGCGGCTTTATGGTCGACGATGGTGCTTCCACCGAGATCATCGACAGCACCATCTATTATTCGGGTGCGAATATATCCCCAGCGCACCGCCGGGAAGTGGCGGCGGTCATTCCCCGATTCACCTCCAACCCCACGGGTCACGAGCTCCGTTTTGATGAGTCCACGAGGCACCCCATCGGCCGCTGGATGACTCCCAGGGGAGAGCGGCACGTGGCCAACGTCACCAACATCGAGCATCCGGAATGGCGGCGTTCGAATTGGGAGATGGATGACCCCGCCGTCCTGCGAGTGCGATGGGTCAACGATCAACCCCAGTACCGTTACGAATATTGGGGGCACAACAGTGCTTCGAGCTTGCGGCAAAATGGTAATTTTTCTTCCACGCCTCCAGACCCGGAACCTTATCCATCGACGATTACCAACTGGATGAACGACTTGAGCAGTCTGGCCCGGGTGGTGACCCAGGCCAACACCGGTAGCAACGTCCATGACCACCTGGATGGCACCCCCCCGACCGCTCCCGAATACGAAGCCTTCTTCAGAACCGTTGCTCAACACCTGGAACAGCCCACTCTCGACGTAGGAGAGTTTAACTTCTCTTTCGACCCCAACGAATTTTTGAACCAGGAAGATAAGTTACGAATCCTCTTACATCGGGTCTTATAAGAGCTTTTCTAGGGCAGCTTTGGCTTCGGCCACGGAGGGATACCGCTTCTCCGGCTCTTTCTCTAGCATCTTCAGGACGATCTCGTCGAATTTGGAAGGAAGTTCTGGCTTCAGAGTACTGGGAACCGGCGGGGGCGACTGCAAGTGTTGAAAAAGCACTGCCATGGGGTCGTCCCCCTCGAAAGGGAGGCGCCCGGTAGCTACCTCGAACGTCATAATGCCCAAAGAGTACTGGTCGCTGGCCGGGCCGGATATACCAGTGCCGCCGCCAGCTTTCTCCTCAATCCATCCTGCGCTTCGGTGGCATCGGCGAGTCTCTGGAGAATGCTGTGAAGCGAGCCACTCCTTTCCCCTACCCTCACCAGGCCCACCTCCAGAGCAGAGAAGACCCTCTCGGCTTGCATGGCTTTGTGCAGAGGGAAACCGCTGGAAATCCTGGTAGAAATGCCCTCCACCGTACGTCTGGCCGCCTCATCGATGGACTGTTGGGCAAGACTGTCCAGAGCCTGGATGATGTGGACTCCGCTATTCAAAAGAACGGACAGCCCGCGAAAAAAAATCGCCTTTTGCTTACCGCGCCACTCTCTCACTGCGCCCCTTGGGATTCGCCAATGGAAAGACGATCATGATTATCTCGAAGGGGAAGCAGCATCACAGGTCCAGGACTTCTCCCCGCTCCTCCCAATCCCTATGACCCGCGCAGCGGGTCCCGAGGTCACCTGCGACCAGGTCGCTGCCCGATGGTATAAAAAAAGGTCCTGTTTCCAGGACCTCTTTGTTTGGTTGCGGGGACAGGATTTGAACCTGCGACCTCCGGGTTATGAGCCCGACGAGCTACCGGGCTGCTCCACCCCGCGCCGGCAAAGTGACTATACGACGCGACAGAACTTATGTCAAGCCTTGCCCGGGTTTTATTTGTCGCGCCTGTGTTTACTCGTGATGTTCGGGTATACTCTTACAGTGATAATTGTAGAAATGCTGAGTTCGGTAGGACGATTCATCGAATATAAGCTCACCGGGCAGTCAGATTTCCGACTCATGGTGCCGTTTGAGGGCAGTCGCACTGTCAGCACCGACCTGGAAGGCAAGTTGCAACTCGACGAAGTTCGCAAAATGCTCTGGAGCGACTTTTCCATCCGAACTCGCTGGCCCATCTTGCTGGAGGTGAAAGCCCCCCCACCGGCCGGTTGGAAAGCCGGGTTTTATCACTCCGAAGGAAATATGGGCCGCTACCAGGTCAACCTCATGGGATCCGAAAAGAGCCACCAGATCACCGTGCGGCCCAATCTAGCGACCCCGGTATTCCGCGCCATCCTGGCCCACGAACTGGTCCACGCTTACCAGACGGAAAAAGAGTTACTCACCAGCAACCAGGCACTACGCGAGGGGATGGCACGCTGGGTCGAGTACCACTTCCTGCGTGAATTACTGCCCAAACAGGCCGAGAAACTGCTCAACGTTCGCCACTTCACCTTCGGAAAATCCGTGAACACGATCCTGGCCTACGAAGTCGAGCACGGGCGAGCCAACACCTTGCGCTGGCTTGAAAGCGGTGAAGTTTAGGGCCTAACTACGACAGCGTGGGCGGGTGAGAAGCGGGGCGGCGCAAGAAATGACGACGTACGGCTCCCAGGTTGGCGAAAATCCGCAAACCAAAAGTGACCACCGCGGCTAGGTAGAGGTCCGCCCCCAGCATAACCCCCACCCAGGTCACCGCGATAGCAAGGATCGTGTTGACCACAAAGCCGCTTGAAAAAACGACGGTATCGAAGCGATCTTCCAGCCCGGCCCGGGATCCCCCCACTACTGAATCCAAGCCCGCCAGAATTCCGACCGAGACGTATCGTGACAACGAGACAGGGACCTGATAAGGCAGCCACATACCCAGAATAATTCCGATCAAAAGACCGATGATGACCCACATATCAGCGCTCCACGCTCACTTCCGCCGCCTCTTCGCTCTCCACTGGTACCGCGTAACGATAGATCAAACTCCCCTGGTACGCAACCACTTGCAGTTCGCGCATTCGCGAGATCACAACTTCACCGCCGTTACTGGTCAAGCGGCTCATGGAATCCACGAATCCGCCCGGCATCTTCAGACCACCCTCTAAATGGTCGACGTCGCCGATCGCCTTTATGATAAAGGGTGAGGCCACACGATTGGCGTTGACCAACACAGTAGGACCGACGCAGCGGATTGAGCTTCTTGCCACGATGCGCTGTCCATTGACCTCCACCGCTTCAGCCCCGCTGGCCCACAGTTCATTAACCAGCACCGAGAGATCGATGTCGTGGACAATAAAGTCATAAGGAATCTCGTCGGCCGCGGGTTGGCGCGGTGAATCCGACATCCGCACCACGATCCCGGGGCCTTTCAAGCCGATGAGTCCGGCTTGCAGACGAGCACCGTCAAACTGAGAGAGCAACTCTTGATGGAGCGACTTGCCCTGACCCAGGGTCCTCTCGATCTCAGCCATACGATCCCGAGACTCGGCCAGTTCCGTGGAAAGGCGATTTCTCTCCGTTTCGATCGTCTTGAGTTGAGCCAGCAGGTCGGAACGCTGAGCAGATGAGGGGGACGGTGTACCACTATTGGTGCGAAACTGAAGGGAAACAGCGATGCCGAGCAGCAGACTCGCTATGGCCACTGGTACCTGCCATCGGTCTACTCCCCCCCGTCGTCGTTCGGCCACAGCCAGTTCGACAAAATCTTCTGAGGAGGTAGGCTCCATCTCTGTATCCACATCGTCTTCCATCCGCCCCCAACACGGGGCCAACGCACCGAGTGTAGCACACCCGGATCTACTCTACAAGACGCTAATTCAGGCTTCTTCCGCCTCTACGGGAGGCTCTTCGGCTACCGGTTCGTTCTTCTTCACCACGGGCGCCGAGTAGCGCAGATCGATCGATTCCACCGTGGATTTTTCATGTTCTAGTTTGACCATCAGCTCCTGCAACAAGAACAGTTTATACGGAAGCTTCTCGGGCCGCCCCAACCTCACCCATATGTTGTTGTCGCCGTATCTCATCCGGAAAGCGAGCTCTCCGTTGGTGTTGATCTTGATGGCTCTCACTTGCTCTTGAAGCGAGCCTTTCAGGTTATCCTGGAAAAACCGCATCACCTGCAGATCGGACTGGCGTACGCTCGCTCCCGGCCGCATGGGGTAAGGCAAGAGAATTCTTGGGTGCTTAACCGTGGCTTTGGCCGGTTCGAGCACCACCCCATCAGCATCCACCGTGTACCAATCACCCGTATTACCGATAAATGCACCGAAGTAGGCAGGCTTTCGTTCATTGACGATAACTTGAACCCGCCCCGGAAAGGTGAATTCTACCCGGGCGCTTTCCAGGCGATGCATAAACAGCAAGTTCTGTTCCAGCGTATCCCGGGAGACATCCCAAAAGGTTGCCTGGTCAGCCAAACCCAAGGACGACTCGATCTGAGTCGGAGAGAGCTTCGTCTCCCCCTCCACCGTCACTTCACTGAACTCAAAGAGAGGAGACTGCAAGAAATAAAACTGAGAAATCAAGAACATAAACACCAGAAACAGTTCGCGTTTTCGAGTGAAGGCTCTCTCCCGCTTGGTTCCGGCTTTGCGGGCCTTTCTCTTAGCGCGCCGGTAAGTCAGGGCGCCGCTGTCGCGTCGGAGATGGCGTCTCGATTCAGCTATCTGAGAGATTTTACGGGCGTGCAAAGTGGTGTTCTTTCAAGAATATTTTGAAAACATTTCAAACTTCTTTCTCAAACACCTCCTCCTCAAATGAAAAAAGAGAACTTTCGTTCTCCTTCTTCAAAGCAAGAGTAGCCCTAAATAACGGCTTTAGTGACCAGATGATCGTTTGTTTCGTGGAGCAAAAAACGGCTACCCCACCTCCCCACGTCGCCCGCTCCCAGGGTGATGACGATGTCACCGGGTCTGGTCACCAGATCCAGTCTGCGCATGACGTCCTGCTCTTTTGGAGTGTGGAAGATCTCCACGTGAGGAGACTTCTGAGAAATCTCCTGAACTAGATTTTCTACCCGCAAGCCCAGGATTGGAGGCTCACCCGCGGAGTAGATATCGGTCACCAGCAAGAGATCGGCCTCGTGAAAGCTGGTGCAGAATTCGTTGTACAGAAATTTCGTCCGAGTGTAGCGGTGAGGTTGAAAAACTGCGACCACGCGTCCCTTGGACTTCTCGGCGGCGGTTTTGGCAGCGTGAAGAGCCGCTTCTACCTTTTGGGGGTTGTGAGCGTAGTCGTCGACCACGGTCACCCCGTTGCAGTTTCCAAGGATCTGAAATCGTCGTTGAACACCCTCGAACTTGGCCAGGGCCGACAAAATGGTGGCCGGATCGATGTTTAGCTCCAGGCCTACGGCGATGGCGGCAAGCGCGTTGCAAACGTTGTGTCGACCCGGAACGTTCAGCGTCATGATGCCCAGGACTTCGCCTCGATAGACCACCTCAGCACGACTTCTGAGTCCATCCAGGACCAGATCGTTGACCGTCAGTTCGGCATCGGGACTGAGTCCGTAAGTGATGGTGGGACGATCCACCCGCCCTTTCAATTCACGTACCCGCTCGTGATCCCAGCACAGGATCAGCCGTCCGTCTTCAGGGAGGCGATTGGAGAAGACCTCAAACATCTGCTTCACGCGGATCATGGTTTCTTCCACGTCGAAGTTGAGGTCCCGGAAAGGTTCAGCCGACAGGTTTACGTCGGAGTCCATGTTGGTGACGATGGCGATTTTGGGTTCTAAATGGATAAAAGAGGCGTCTGACTCATCCGCCTCGGCTACCAGGTGATAGCCTCCACCGAGCTTGGCGTTGGAACCCATATCGTTGACCTCACCGCCGATGATGACGGTAGGTCGCAAGGTCGCTGCATCGAGAACCTTGGCCACCATGGAGGTGGTGGTGGTCTTACCGTGGGTTCCGGCGATCGCTATGCCAAACTTCTGCCTCATCAGAAAAGCCAGCATTTCGCAACGCTGGACCATCTTGATCCCTCGACTGGCGGCTTCTCTGACTTCGGGGTTTTCGTTGGGGATAGCAGAGGAGAGTACCACAACTTCGGCACCATTCACGTTTTCGGCCCGGTGGCCCACATAAATGCGAGCGCCCATCTCTTCCAGACCGCCGGTGATCGACGATGAC
Source organism: Vulcanimicrobiota bacterium (assembly GCA_041676625.1). Classification (GTDB taxonomy): domain Bacteria; phylum Vulcanimicrobiota; class Xenobia; order Xenobiales; family JADMJV01; genus JAEXNA01. The sequence continues at coordinate 16,221 of JBAYRN010000032.1, read as the reverse complement.
TTCAGATCCGATCCCGAGACCTTCCAACCCATCTCCAGCAGAACCCGAGCGATGCCGCTCATACCGATTCCACCAATCCCAATAAAATGGACGTGCTGCCCTTGGCGCATCGTACCCTCCTCTTATTTCATCACTTCACGGCAGACATTAATGACGCACCGAGAAGCGTCGGGTCGTGCGGCTTCTTTGCTCCTGGCAGACATCTCGTTTAGCAACGTGAAATCTTCCAACAACGTCTCCACTTCGCCCCTAAGTTTTTCCCCAACCAACTCATCCGGAATCTCCCTGGCGCCGCCAGAGTGGACCACTACTCTGGCGTTTTCCTTCTGGTGCCCGCCCGCAAACGGGTATGGCACCAGGAGGGCCGGTAGCCCCAGGCTGGTCAATTCCGCAATTGTTGTTGCTCCGGCTCTTGATACCACAAGATCGGATGCCGAGTAAAGGTTTTCCATATCTTTTCGAAACCCAAACGCATGATAGGCAATTTGGGCATCCGGGGGCAGCACCGTCTCCACCCTCGCTTTCACCCGGGCCAGGTGGTTGCGGCCGGTGAGGTGGATGATATTCCATTCTTTATCAGCCCACAGAGGCAGGGCCTCCACCACCGCTCGATTGATCGACTGGGCTCCCTGGCTGGCACCGGCGATCAGAAGGGTCGGTCGCCCAGGGTCCAGCTCCAGGGCTTTGCGGGCATCGCTTTTGGACAGCGCCGTCATCGAACGGCGCAAAGGATTGCCGGTCCATTCGGTACGGCGTCCTGGAAAATGCTGTTTGCTATCGTCGAAAGAGACGCACACCGCCCGGGAAAACCGACTCAGCAGCTTGGTGGCCCGGCCCGGAACCGCGTTCTGCTCCAGCAGCACCACCGGAACCCTCAAAAGGGCTGCCGCCACCACCGCCGGTACGCACGCGAAACCACCAGTCCCGATGACCAGATCGGGCTTCCAGGAAAGAAGTCGAAACAAAGTCTTCAGTGTACCCATTCCTAGATGCGCCAGCGCCATGACTTTTCGGAAAGGACTCCCGGCGATGCCTCTGGACGGAACGGCCATAAACGAATAGCCCTCCTGGGGTACCACCTCGGCTTCCAGACCGTGGGGCGATCCGATGTAGAGAACCTCGCATTCGCTACGGCGAAACTCGTCGGCCACGGCCAATCCCGGATAGAGATGCCCACCGGTACCACCGCCTGAAATCACAATTCGTTTTTGTTGGCTATCGACTGTCAAAATCGTTCTCTACAACCTGGCCCCGTATTGAAATTTCTTCCAGAACAGGTTTCACCCTGCCCGGCGAAGGAAGCGCACCGGACTATCCCGGTCGGCGCTTTTTCGTCCCGCCGTCACGGCGGCGTTCGGCCCAGTCAGTTCGCTTCAAGAGGCCGGGCTCGACGGCCGGCCGAGGCATCTTTTCCGCCGAACCGGCGAGCCGCGCACCGGCGGCCTTGCTCTCCCAGACTCCGGTCGAGACGGCAGCCAAACTCTCCTCCTGAGAAGAAGTGAGAGTGGCCCCTTTTCGCTGCTTCCGATCGGTTCCGATCGGCTTCTTGCTTTCTTCGCGAAGAGCCAGATTGCTGCGAGCAACGTTCATCAAGAGACCCACCGCGATCAGGGAGAATAAAAGCGAAGTCCCGCCGTAGGAGATGAAGGGCAGAGGCATGCCGGTACTGGGGGTACTGGCCGTCACCACACCGATATTGAGAAAGGCTTGCAGGCAAATCTGAAAGGTTACACCCAGGGCCAGATATCGAAGATAGGGACGGCGGCATTGGAGCGCGATCTGGCAACCCTTGTATAGGAAAGCCATGAACAAGAAGATCACGCAGAGGGTGCCCACCAGGCCCAGCTCTTCGGCCAGAATACTAAAGATATAGTCGGTGTGAGCTTCCGGTAGGTACTTATACTTCTGGTGCCCCACTCCGAAACCGCGCCCGTACAGTCCACCCGAACCGATAGCCAGAAGAGACTGAATGGCGTGATACCCAGCCCCCAGAGGGTCGGCATCAGGCTCGAGAAAAGAGGTAATTCGCTTCAGTCGGTACGGCTTGACGATGACCGAACCGATCACCACCAGAGCTCCAGCGGCGCTCATCATCAGCATGTGGGACACCTGCGCTCCTCCGGCAAACAGCATGGCCATAAAAACTCCGGCCAGAATCAGGGCGGTACCCAGGTCCGGTTCGCGCTCCACCAGGATGAGGGTCACCCCGAACAATACCAGGGCAGGGAGCAGCCTCGGGAAACTGCGGACCTTTTCGCCGCGTCGGGCCAGAAAATCCGCCATATAAAAGATGAGGGCCAACTTGGCGAGTTCGCTCGGCTGAAACTGGAAACTTCCCAGCATCAACCAGCGATGGGCACCGTTGATCTCCGGCCCGATCAGGAGCACCAGGACCAGCAGGAGCAGGTTTAGGCCCAAAAAAGGCAGCGACAGAAAGGGGCGCCATTTCTCTAGATCGATAGAACGCGCCACCCAGAGCGCTGCCAAACCTGCGCAAAACCACAGACCCTGCCGCTTGAAAAAGAAATAAGGGTCGGAGTTGAAGTCGGTGGAGGAAGCGGTGACCACGAGCGATGATGAGAACACCATCAGCAAGCCCACCATCCCCAGGCCGAGACAGATGATCAAGATCCAGTATTCGTTGCCTTTTCTCAACTTTTGACGCTCCTCGTCTGCAGGTTCCGCTCTTCGCGAGACCTCAATTCTGCCACCAGGTCGTTGAAGATTTCACCCCGATGCTCAGCACTGTTGAACTGATCAAAACTAGAGCAAGCAGGCGCCAACAGCACCGTGCCCTCCCCCTTCAAAAAGGCGGTTGCATCGTGCAGGGCGCGCTCCATGGTCTGACTCCGTTCCATATTTCGAAATCCAAGCTCTTCCAGTTTCTCCTCGATCGGCCGGGCTGCCTCACCGATCAGGAAAACTCGTCCATCTCGGTCCTGCAATCCCTGGGCCAAAGAAGTGTAATCCACTCCCTTGTCCTTGCCCCCCACGATCACCGCCAACGGTCCACTGATGGAGCACACGGAGGCCAACGCGGAATCGATATTGGTCGCTTTAGAGTCATTGATGTAAGTGATTCCATCCACGACTCCCGCTAACTCCATGCGATAGCGGAGAGGTTGAAACCTTCTCAATCTAGATTGAATTTCCTCGCCGGATAACCCGACTTCCAGAGCCACCGTGATGGCCGCAAGACCGTTGCTGATCATGGCCAGGCCGGGCAAACCGGGAAAGTCCCAGGTAAAGAGTTCTTCGCCTCGACCATCCTGGAAGCGGATCACCCGCTTGCCGAGAAGTGCTACCCCGTTTTCCACCGGGTCGTTCACCGAATAGGTCAGCACTCTGGGTGGAGCCCCTTTTTTGGGGAGAGGAAAGCCATCGACCCAACGAGGTAGTGTCCGGGACTTGACAACTTCTGCCATGCGCCGACAGTTCTCATCGTCCTGGCAAAAAATCGCGATGCAATCCTGATCCATGCGGGCGAACATCCGGGACTTGGCGGTCCAATACTCTTCCAGGTCTTTGTGGTGATCCAGGTGATCCGGGGTGATATTCGTGAGCACCCCGATTCGGGGCTTGAACTCGTGAACCGTCTCCAGTTGAAAGCTCGAGACTTCGGCCACCACCCACTCCACACTACTTTCCAGATCCCTCACCTGGTCCAGGAGCGGAACCCCTATATTTCCTCCCACGATCCCCTTGCGGTCCAGCATGTTGCCCAGCAGCGAACAGGTGGTGGACTTGCCGTTGGTGCCCGTCACGGCGACCAGAGGCCGGGGGCAGGCCAGGTAAGCCAGTTCCATCTCTCCTTTGATGGTGACTCCACGCTTTAAAGCTTCTGCCAGGAAGGGAACGTGCAAGGAAACACCGGGCGAGATCACGACCTCGGAACAACGCTCGAGGAGCTCCAGGGGGTGCCCCCCGAAGGCCCATTCGAGTTTGCCGGGATGCTCGTTGTCCAGTTTTACAAAAGCCGGCCAGTAGGCCGACCGCTCGACCTCCTCCGGCAAGGCCCGGTCAGAGACCACCACTTCTCGTCCCTGCCCCAGGAGATAGCTCGTCACGGCCAGACCGCTGCGGCCGGTACCCAGTACCAGAGTTTTCACCACGCACACCCCTGAGCAAAGAAGTAGAGGCCTCCGAGGGTTAGAAAAAGGGAGGTCAGCCAGAAGCGAATCACCACCTGCACCTCGTGCATCCCCGACAGCGCGAAATGGTGGTGCAGAGGACTCATCTTGAAGATCCGTTTGCCCCCGGTGCTCTTGAAGTAGGCGACCTGCATCATCACCGAGAGCGCCTCAGCCACGAACAGGCCACCCACCAGAATCAGCATGATGGGCCGCCCCGCCACCAGGGCCATAGCGGCCAGCGCTCCTCCCAGGGCCAGGCTACCGGTGTCGCCCATAAAGACCCTGGCGGGATAGCAGTTGAACCAGAGAAACCCGATCAAGGCGCCCATCAGGGCAAACGAAGTGGCGGTGATGCTGGGTTGCCCCTGACACAGACCCACCAGAGCGAAGAAAGCTAGCGGGGGAAGCGCCGCGCCCGAGGCCAGGCCATCCATTCCGTCGGCGAGATTCACCGCGTTGGTGGTGGAAACCACCACCAGCACACCCAGACCCAGCACCAGGGCCGTTCCGTTGAGTTCGAAACCGAAAGGGAGAGTGATGGAAGTGACGCCTCGGCCCCAAACCAGATAGGCCGCCGGAAAAACGCCTAGCAAACCTTGCAGAGCCAGCTTCTGGCGAGCTTTCAGTCCCAGGTTTTGTTTTTTCATCAGGCCGGTCAGATCGTCCAGCAACCCGATCGCAAAACCACCCAGGATGACAAACCAGATCACCAGCAACTCCAGGCTCCAACCCGCCGTGAGCATGGTGGCTACAAACGCGCTAAGCACAAATGCGGCACCGCCCATGGTGGGGGTGCCCGCCTTGACCTTATGGTCCTCAGGGCCTTCAGGGCGGATCTCCTGCCCCCATCCCCGGCCGGCGACCCAGCGAATGAAAAACGGCAGGGTGAGCAGGGTGAGTCCCAGACTCAAGATCCCTCCGTAATAGTTGTGAAGGTTTGCGTGCAACGAAAGCACTCTTTTATCCAACCCTTTCTTTGATGGTGTTTACCACGGTTTCCAGCGCCATACCCCGGGAAGCTTTCACCAGTACAAAATCGCCTTCTTGGAGTTCTCGTTCCAAGTGCTCGGCCAATTGAGGCTTCTCGGCGTACCAGTGAGCCCGGACCCCGCCCTCCCGGGCCACCTCGACCAGTCCCTCGGTCAAAGGGCCGTAGCCGAAGACCACGTCCACACCGTAGCCGGGGAGTGCCTCTCCCACTTTGCGGTGGGCGGCGGGGCCCACCTCGCCCAACTCCAGCATATCCCCCAGCACGGCGAGTTTTCTGCCTCGACACGCCTTCAGCACCCCGAGAGAGGCGCACAACGATTCGGGCGCCGAATTGTAGGCGTCCAAATAAAATCGTGCCTTGCCGATGGTCACCCACTCGGCTCTGCCCTCCGGGTGCCCCAGGGAGGCCAGGTCGCCAAGCACAGCCTCCGCTTCCACTCCCAGAGCCTGGGCGGCCCCTAGAACCGCGAACAGATCGTGGAGGTGATGGCGACCCGGTAGAGGCAGAGTATAGCGGCGCCCTCGGAACTGAAAGTCAGTCCTGCTCTCATCTTCCTCCAGGATCGCCTCGGGGGCAAAATCCCCATTCCCCGGTACCGTCGAGTAAGAAGTGACCGGGGCTGTCGAAAGCTCCTTCAGAAGCGGATAGAATTCGTCGGAGGAAGGCAACACGGCGCAACCCTGGAGCGGCAGCCCCTGCACCAATTCCCCTTTGGCCCTGGCGATATTCTCACGACTCCCCAGGAGTTCGATGTGGGAGGTTCCGATGGCGGTGATCACGCCCACCTCCGGTTCGGCGGCCTTGACCAGCCGAGCGATCTCGCCGGACCCGCGCATGCCCATCTCCGTGATCACCAGTTCGTGCCGGGGGGTCAACTCCAGCAGAGTTTTTGGTACCCCGATGTCGTTGTTGAAATTGGCCTGACTCTTGTGCACCGCGAAGTGAGTGCCCAGAAAATGGGCCAGGAACTCCTTGGGGGTGGTCTTGCCCACCGAGCCGGTCACGGCCAGGCATCGCACTCCGCATTTCTTTTTCCAATAGAGCCCCAGTGACTGGTAGGCTGCCAGAGGATCCTGCACCCTGAACAGAGGAACCCCGGTGAGCCACTGCGGGACCTCCGGCCGGGCCCACACCACTGCCCCGGCTGCTCGCTCCTCCACGGCTCTGCGGGCATAATCGTGACCGTCAAAGTTCTCCCCGATCAGCGGAACGAAAAGAGACCCTCTCTCCAGGGTCCTTGAATCCGTCGAAACACCCGAGAGGATGCTCTCGGGTTCGTATTCACCCTCCGGTCTCCCCAGACAGGTGGCAATGTCGTCGAGGGTCCATTCGATCACAGAGCGGCTCGACCCTGACTTCTATTGCTGTATGGAAGGTCGCGATAAAGGTGACGGAGGGGTTTTCGGCATTCCGTCCAGAGTAAGTTCGCCGTACTCAGCGAACTATTTCGCTGGACCTTTCCCAGGCGGGCACAGATGATCCGCCGTGCCACGTCCCGGTCATCAAAGACGATCTTGTGGTCCGAGAAAATTTGCACTCTCTCGTGGCCCTTGCCTGCAATCACCACCGTATCGCCGGGCCTGGCCCCTCGGATGGCCGCCGCGATGGCCGCCTCTCGATCCGGTTCCTTGAGGTAATCCACGTGCTCTCCGACTTCCAGCACACCGCGCTCGATATCGTGCAAGATCAGGTTCGGGTCCTCGGATCGGGGGTTGTCGGAAGTCAGGAACACCCGGTCGGCCAGCCTGGCCGCCACATCGCCCATCAGGGGGCGCTTGCCGGTGTCGCGGTCGCCGCCGCAGCCGAAAACCACTATCAGGCGGCCTGCGGTCACTTCCCGGGCTGCCATCAGCACGTTCTCCAGACCATCGGGGGTGTGGGCGTAGTCCACCAGCACGGTGAAATCCTGGCCTTCGCGCACCAACTCGAAACGGCCAGGGATGCCGTCCAGGGTAGCCAGCGACTCCACGATCTCATCCAACTCGATGCGGCGAGCCAGGCCCACTCCGACAGCCGCCAGAGCGTTCGACACGTTGAAGGCCCCGGCCAGTCGAAGCCTACAGGAGGCGTCACCCACCGGCGTTTTCACACAAAACCGGGAGCCTTCCGGGCTGAACTCCAGCTCCGTCGCCAAAACGTGCGCTCCCTCGGTGAAGCCGTAAGTGATGTAAGGAACCTTCAGATCTTTTAAGATCTCTTTGGCTCGGGGGTCATCCCAGTTGATGATCGCATAGGGCGGAGCCGGCCGGCTCCAGTCCTGACCCAGCCCCGTAAACAAAGACTTCTTGGTCTCGAAATACTCGTCCATGGAGGCGTGGAAATCCAGATGATCTTGAGAAAGATTGGTGTATACCGCTACGTCGAACGGAATGCCGGCGACCCGGTGAAGGGCCAGGGCGTGGGACGACACTTCCATCACCACCGAACGGTTTCCGGCCGCTACCATGTCGCTCAGCAACTCCTGCAGATCGGACGACTCCGGGGTGGTGTTTTGCACATCGCGGTTCTGGTCGCCCACCCGGGCCCGAATGGTCCCGATCAAGCCGGGAGCCTGGCCCGCTTTGCTCAACACCGTTTCACAAAGAAAAGCGGTGGAGGTCTTGCCGTTGGTCCCGGTGATACCCACCATCGAAAGACGCGAAGCAGGATAATCAAAGAAGCGAGCCGCCAGGTGACCCAGTCGACAGCGAGCGTCCGCCACTTTGATCTGGGGAACTTGAGCTGGCAGATCGCTCAGCACGCGCTCCACCAGCACCGCAACCGCTCCCGCTTCAACCGCCCGGGCTGCGTAATCATGACCGTCCGACTGAAAGCCCGGGATGCAGACAAACAGGTGTCCGGGTTGAACTCTTCGGGAGTCAAAAGCTATCCCGGTGATCTCCAGGTCTTTCCAAGCTGGCTCCGTCGAGGTTGAGGAAACGACCTCAAATGGCTCTAGTTCTTCGCTTTTAAATAGGTGCGCCAACTTCAATTCCAAGTTCCTCCGTTAACCTTTTCGGTCGTGCTATTGAATTATCTTCAAAAAAGCTTAATCCTCCTCGAATTTGAAATTTATTCTAGAAAATGAGCCTAAACATGAAAGGGGCCCTCTCCTGAAGGAGAAGGCCGTAGGCGAGAGCCTGTTCACGCCTGTAACTTTTACTTTGCGCGAACCCGTTTGGGGTTTGGTCGATAAGCGTTCGTGAGCTAATAGTTGGGGATGTTGGGTCGGTAGTAGCTGTTTATGTCGGGCCGGTGGTCGATCATGGTGAGCCAGCGCTTTTTTCCGCCCCGACCGGAATCGAGCCTGGGCCCAAAGCACACCGGCTGGGGTGCCATCATGATTTGAGCCGCTGGTTTAATCCGTTTGGCCGGCATGGCTCGTGGGCCGGCAAACTTCCTGACAAAGGCGTCAATATCTATCTCTTTCATCTCATCCCTCTCCGTACCGTTTCTCGTTCGTTCGTTTAATGCCCACTATCGGACAGATCTCTTTTCAACAACTTGGGGTCCGGCTTCACACCTAACTTCCAGAGCGCTTTTTCCGTCACTCGGCTAAACACCGGTCCGGCTACCAGGCCACCCCAATAAGGCGTAGGTTTCTCGATCTTGATCAAGACCACGATACGCGGATCGTCTACCGGGGCCACTCCCAGAAAAGAAGCGATGTACTTACCCGAGGCGTAGACTCCGTTTTCCACCAACTGCGCCGTACCGGTCTTGCCGCCTACCCGATAGCCGGGCACTCGGGCCCGTTTGCCGGTTCCGTTTTCACACACGTTCTCCAGGATGTCGAGCATCTGCTTGGAGGCTTCAGCCGAGATTGGTTGGCCCAGAATCTCGGGCTCAAAACGTTCGATGACGTTTCCTTCGTGGTCGGTCACGGCTTTCACCACACGCGGCTTCATCCGGACCCCACCGTTAGCGATGGCCTGCATGGCGCTGCACAACTGCACAGGGGTGCAGGCCACGCCCTGACCAAAACTGATGGTGGCGGTATTGATAGCGGCCCACTCGCTGGCGGGGCTCAGAATGCCCTCGCTCTCGCCCACCAGATCGATACCGGTCTTCCCCCCAAAGCCGAACTCTAGGAGGTGCTTATAATACTTCTCTTTACCCAGCGACAGAGCCACGTTGGCCGTACCCACGTTGAAGCTGTAAGCGATGATATCTTTCAGGGTCTCCATCGCCCCGGCGTAAAGGCCGTCGTTGGCGTTGTGGATGGTCCATCCGTCCACCGACATGATCCCGCCGGAAGCGAAGGTATCACTGGGCTTTATGCCGGAGTTAAGAGCGGCAGCAGCCAGAAAGACTTTGAAGGTAGAGCCCGGCTCGTAGGGATCAGTCACGCTGCGATTGCGCCGAAGCTCCGGCTTGACTTCGGCGAAATCTTCAGCCGGAAAGTCGGGATTGATGGCCATGGCCAGGACTTCGCCGTTGCGGGCATCCATCACCACGATGATCCCACCGGTTCCGTGATACTCCTTAACCTGCCGAGCCAGTTCTTTTTCGGCCACATACTGGATCGACTCGTCGATGGTGAGGATCACGTTGTGCCCGGGTTCAGCCGGCTTTATCAAGGCAGTGGGGTGCTCCAGGGTGGCCCAACCATCACGGTCCATGAAGGCTCTCAGGATCCCCGAGGTGCCGCTCAGTTGGTCTTCGTAAGAAGACTCCAGACCGTCCAGGCCCTGGTCATCGATCCCGGTCGCGCCGATCAGGTGAGAAGCCAGATGACCTTTCGGATAGTAGCGCTTTCCAGGGGTAGCTTCCTTGACCAGAAAAACGCCTTTCAATCCGTGCTCTTTCACAGCCCGGGCTTCTTCATCGCTCACCTTGCGAGCGATCCAACCGAAGGTTCCGACGCTCTCGACGATGTCCCGTATCTCTTTCTCCGAGCGTGAGGTTGCAGCGGTTAAGAGAGCTACAGCCTCTTCCACCTCATCGGCGTTTTGTAAATGTTCGGGGTTCACCGCGATGGACCAGCGAGCGATCGATGTTGCCAGCACCACGTTGTTGCGATCGCGAATCTCACCACGCAGGGCGGGTAGTTCCGCCTCCCCCAGGTGCTGAGCGTCGGCCCGATCCAGATAATAGGCGTGGTCGACATACTGAATTTTGATCAACCGCCCGCACAGCAATCCAGCGAAGCCTGCGAACAACCAGAAAAGAGTGATTACCCGGCTTTTGTTTGTCATCGTGGTGTTCTTCATGGCGGTTTTAGGGGTGAACTACCGCCACTTCAGAGGGTTCTTCGATGGCCTTCGACCACACCACCTCGATCACGTGGCGCTCTTTAGGCGCCACCATCTTGAGTCGCTCAACCGCCACGCGCTCTACTCGTTCCAGCGAAGTCAACTCCTGGACCTTGAGCTCCAGGTCGGCTCGATCAGCCACCAGGCTCTTGACCTCCTGGCGCTGTGCCAGAATCGCGTACTGGATGCGAACCATGTGTGCCGACTGGCACAGATAGGCTAGTAGTAAGAATGCCACTCCGCAGAACGCGAGAAAAGGAAGTGTCCAGACCTTGCCGGACCCTCTCCTCCTCTTCTCCCTAGACCTGGACGTATCGTCCAATGAGACCTCTGTGCCCAACTCCATAACCTCGCTTTCAAATTTTCTCCGCCACCCGAAGCAAAGCAGAGCGCGAACGACGATTGTCATCCACCTCCTGCAAGCCTGGCTTGACGGCTTTTTTGGTAAGGATCTTGACTTCTTCTTTGGCCCCGCAGGTGCACACGGGCTGGTGCCTTGGACAGTGACAGCGCCCTGATTTGTCCCGGAAAAACTCTTTCACGAAACGGTCTTCCAGGGAGTGATAAGTCACCACTGCGATGCGAGCACCAGGGCGGGCCGTGTTGACCGCACTCTCCAGGCCGGCCCGAAGTTCGCCCAGTTCATCGTTGACGGCGATGCGCAACGCCTGGAAGCAGCGGGTGGCAGGGTGCTTATGGCGCCCCTGGGTCTTGGGATACCCCACCACTCGGGCCACCACCTCGGCCAGGTCCAGGGTGCGGGTAAAGGGTTGAGTACGGCGGCGGGTCTCTATGGCGCGAGCCACCGGACGAGCGCGTCGTTCCTCTCCGTACTCCTTAAAAATTCGGGTAAGCTCCTCGACCGGCTCGTTGTTGACCAGGTCGGCGGCGTTGGTGTGGGAGGAAGTGGGGTCCATGCGCATGTCCAGGGGACCGTCCTGCTGAAAGCTGAAGCCCCGCTCAGCCGTGTCTAGTTGGTGGGAAGAGACGCCCAGATCAAAAACCGCGCCGTCGTGGCCATTGGGTGAGTGGAGGAGCAGAAACTCCTCGAACTGAGAAAACCGGGAGTGGTGAACGGTAAGACGAGGATCCTCTCGGAAAGCCTCTTGCGCCCTGCCCACCGCTTCTATGTCCCGGTCAAATGCGACCAATTTTCCCTCATTTCCCAGTTCATCTAAAATCGCTCGACTATAACCCCCTCCTCCGAGAGTCAGGTCGACGATCAGATCTCGTGGCTCCACCGCGAGCCACTCCATCACTTCCCCGAGCATCACGGGGCGATGAAATTGCGACAACTAAATGCTACCTAACTGTCGCTTCCCTCTGAATTCCCTTGTGCTTTCTCCACCAGCTTCAGTTGCACCTCAACCACCTGCTCGGAACGCCGCACTCGCGAACCGGACCCCGGACCGGGGGCAGGTGTCCTCCGTTTCCAGGGCGGGCTGGGTGGCATACCCAGCTTAACCGGAAATCGAGAGTACTTCAGATCAGATTTGATACTTCTCATAGACATAATCGTCCAGCTCCTCTATTCCAGCCAACTCCATCTCGGACCAGCGTTTCGGCTCCCACACCTTCAGCCGGTCCAAAGCTCCCGTTATGACCACCTGGCCGAGTTCAAGATCGGCGTGGGAGCGAAGCTCCTGGCCCATCAAAACCCGCCCTTGCTTATCCAACTCCACAGTCTGCGCCGAAGCCAACTGTAGCGTGACCCAGCGTTGACCACGCAGGTCAGTTTTTGAAATCTTTTTCATTTTCTTTAGAAAAAGGTTCCATGCTGAGCGCGGCAAAATTTCCACGGATCGATCAGCGCCCTTGCGCAGAACGGCCCCATCTTCAAAATCCGAACGAAAGGAAGACGGAATCGTCAATCGACCCTTGTTGTCAAGCGTGTGCTCGAATGTCCCGGAGAACCAGTATTCTTCCGAAGCATCTTCCACTTAGCTCCACATACCTCCACTTTGCCCCACTAGGCCCCACGATTATAAACAGCCCTTGATCCGGGTGTCAATCTTACTTTCAGAGAGCTTTTTTATACACACAGTGCCATGTGCACTATATATAGTAGAACAAGTGTTCTTAGGCTCTACATAGTGGGTAAACCGTGTTCAAAACTTTGTAGAATTTTTTTAATTTTTTTTGCTTGCACGGAGATGGAGACCGGAGGGCGGCGAAGAGGGAATCTTAGCCGAGAAAGGAGATGGTCCAAGTGAGTCAATTCTCGCCCGAGTTAGATACCGCTAAGACCACGCGCCCGAAGTCGAATGGGCGCTGGCGCGTCATACTATATGCCGATAACAGACACCAGTTCGACGATGTGGTGTTCTGGTTGGAGGGGGCCACCGCTTGCGAAACCGATTTTGCCTATCAGATCTCTCACGTTTGTGAAGATCAGGGGCGAGCGGTGTGCTTTCAAGGCCCTAAGGAAGAGTGCCGGCTAATAGCCGACAGGCTCCGCTCGAAGGGGCTACAGGTGGAAGTCGACGACTTTTAGGAGTGGGGGAAAGTGGGGCTTTAAAGTCGTGGGTCCTTTCGGAGAGAATCCGAGGGGATCTTTTTTTAGGAAGCACCCACCACCAGACGCTCGTCAGGCCCTAACTGGGCCAGGTGGCGTGCCCCTGTAAGTAGCAGTTCCCCTCCTGAGCCCAGACCCCTGACTCGGCCCAGCGGTTGAATCGTATCTCCCCGCAAAATGCCCACTTCTCGGCCTTCCTTCAAGCCCTCTAAGAAGGGCTCACAGCGGGAGGCCAGGGCGGCACACCCCTCAGTGTTGAACCGCTCCAACTCTTCGTCCAGCACAGCCAACACCCGTCGGGCCACCGGTTCCACTTGCCACTCCCGGTCAGGCACCAACTGAGCCAGCGTGACCGCCTGGACCTCCGGAGGAAAGGAGCGTTGGCAAACGTTCAAACCAATCCCCAGGACCGCCCGCTCCATGGTCTGGCCGTGAAACTTCACCTGGGGCAAGACCCCACAAAGCTTTCGACCCTGACAGTAAAGGTCGTTGGGCCAGCGAAGCAGTGCAGGCACACCCCACTCTTCGTAGCAGAGTCGCAAGACACAGTAGGCCCCCAGGAGCGTCAGCCCCTCCGGCGAGGACGGCAAGAGCACCACCGAGAGATACATCCCCCCCTCGGCCGAGGCCCAGGCCCGCTGGGCTCGCCCCCGTCCGGCGGTCTGACGCGCCGCCAACAAGGCGGTACCCGGGGGATACTCCGACAGAGGGGCCCGGAAAAGGACTTCGTTGGTGGAAGCCACCTCGTCCCGGCAGATCAGGCGACTCACAGCTCCAGTCGGACTCCGTCCTCCACTTTCAACCACCCGTGGCTAAACTTTCGCAAATCGGCTTGAAAGCTCTCCGAGCCCGGTCCCAGATTGGACACCCCGATCAGCAGTACCCGCTTGCCCAGGCGGCGGTTCTGCCGCTCCAGCATGGCTTGCAAGCGCCGGCGCACTCTCTCCATGTCGCTCAACTCGCCGTAGACCCGCACCTCCCGGTCGTCGGGAAAGTGGGTGTGGGCGATCTGCTCGTCTAAATAAATTCGGACGAAGGTGTCAGGTGGAACCTGTGCCCGCAACTCTCGCACCGCCTCGGGCAGTTGCTCTGCCTCATCAGCCTCCACGATAAGGGTGCTACCCTCGGGCACGTAGGTGCGGATAGCTCGCTCCGGGAAGGCGCGCTCGTGGGAGAGAATGACCGGCTCATTCAGATACGGGAAAAGTTCATCAGCCTTCACGAAAGCCTGCTGCAAGAGCCTCCAGGGGCGAGTACCGAGATCAAGTAAAGACGGCTCCAGGGGAGTCTCCTCTTCAGGCCAGCGCAACAATCGTGCACTTTCGTAGTCGGAGCCGGAGAGTTCGCGACCCTCTTCGACGTGTTGTTTACTCTCACCAGTTAGATCCTGGAACAGGGCCGCCCCGTTGCGCTCCAACAGTTCTTGCATGACGGGGTGCCAGGGGCAACCCACCGTCAGACGGCGAACCCCTCCTGGCACCCGGACCCTGACCAGCAAAGGCCCGGGCCAGAAAAACGCCAACGCCGGCAAAACCCCGGGGGGCAAGATCGCGCTCCACTCCGCCAACTCCTCCGGCTGAGAGGGTGGCAAGAGCAATGTCACCTCTTCTTCAGGTAGCGACTCCTCCGACTTTCCTTTTGCCTCCACCCAGGGGTGGGTGAACACTCGGCCGTAGCCCCACCCCGAATGGCAAACCACGTCGCTCCCCTCTTTCAGGGAAGTGACAGCCCGGTTCAGGCTGCGGCGCATGGTGCGTAGGTGTTGCTGTTTCTGGGCCTCAAGCACGGATCTGCCTCACAGCACGAAAATATCCGGGGAGAAGAGGCGCTTGATGTCGCCGAAGGTCACCAGAATCACGAAACCCAGCAGGATAAACAGGCCCACCATGTGGATGCGCGCTTCCTTGTCCGGGTCTAGCGGCTTTCCGCGCAGTCCGGCGATCAAGAGAAAGACCAGTCGGGAGCCGTCCAGAGCCGGGAAAGGCAGAAGGTTAAAGGCTCCAATGGCGGCGTTCAAGAGGGCCACGAAGTAAAGAAACTGAGCGATACCGTTGTCGGAGAACTCGTAGATCAGGTGCATGATCCCGACCGGACCTTGCATATTGCTGATAATCTCGGATCCGGTATACTGCGAGGTCAACCAGGCTTTCAAGATGAAAAAGGGCATCCCCAGCATCTGGCCGATCATAGAGAACGGCGCCTTCAGCAATTCGCTCGCGCCCAGCGGCTTCAGGGTGACTCCCATGCTCGCCAGGCTCGCCGTGGAAGGCCCTTTGGAGAGGGTGAGGGTTTCTGCTTTTTCGCCTCTCAGCACCACCAGTTGTATCTCGGAGACCTCCGGTATCCGGCCCATGGCAGCCAGAGCTTCGTCGACCATGCTGCCGAATATGAGCCCTGAATTGGAGACCACCGCCAACTCCCCGACCGCCAGGATCTGATCCCCGGCCTGCACTCCTGCCTCCTCGGCGGGGCTGCCCTCTTTCACCGTGGCTACCACCCCGGTGAGGGTGTTCTCAAAACGGATATCGTTGACCCCGAAGTAAACCCCGACCTGGCCTCGAGGCCCCGAAAACTTCTCGGGCAGCTTCAGTGTGACCGGACCCTCTTCCGTCTCCAGGCTGTAAGAACCGTTGCCTTCAAGGTTGGAGACCTCCTGGAGCAACTGCTCCAGATTGTGAGAGGTGACTCTCTTGCCCACCAGTCCCTCGTGATCGATCGAACTCTCCAGGGTCAATGCCCCCTGAGAATCCGCTGAAAACGATTCATAGCCGATCCGTACATCCGGCTTTATCTCCAGAGCCTTCTCCTCGCCCTTGCGGGAGTGGATCTTCAAAAGAACCGGGGTTCCGGTGTGGCGGCCGATGGCGTGAAAAGCCTCCAGATTGGTCGAGACCTGCTCACCGTCCACCTCCAGCAGGAGGTCCCCGGCCCTGATTCCGGATTCTGCCGCCGGAGCGCCCGGAACAGCCTGCGAGACGTACGGTCCCCAATCGTTGAAAAAGGCTCCAATCCCCACCGCCGGTCCCAGACACCACAAGATCAAGATGGCGGAGATAAAATTCATGATCACCCCGCCGGAAATCACCAGGATTCTGGCTCCCACCGAACGGTCGTGAAAATTTCCCTCCACCGACCGCAAGGTTGGAAACTCCTGGCAGCGAGCAAACGTCACTTGATCGTGCACTTCCTGCCAGGCCTCGGCCCGCTCGGACTCGGGCACCTTGCGCAAGACCTCCAGCAGACTCTGTGGGGTGGCCGGGAACTCCGCCTCACCCAGATAGTGGTCCACCGCGTGCGCCCAGGGGTCTTCGCTGCGATCGCCAGGCTCTTCGCCATTCATCATGACGT
>JBAYRN010000031.1:0-47377 GCA_041676625.1 Vulcanimicrobiota bacterium | reverse complement strand
GACAAAGGATATCTGGGAACGACTCTCTTTGCGGCGCTGGTTCGATCCAGCTATGGGCCCGATGAACCGGGCTACTTTCCTACCCGTTCTGAATTGGGATTCTATTTCGATGAGTCCGCTCTGCGCCGGGAGAGTCGCTGGGATGAAGACTACCTGGAGGAGTGCCAGGATTTCTTTTTTGAAGAACTCACTCCGGCCGAACTGGTTGCCGAGGCATTTTCTCTGCTGGGTCCGGAGGCCGCAGAACGAGGATCTCCATTTCAAGAAGCATTGGAGGGTGTGGCCTTTCTGATTGGGGAGCAAACCCGGACTCTTCTGCCTCTGACACAATTTTTTCAGCAGCTTCTGGTATCTCAAGAACCTCTACCCGAGCTTCGGGAGATTGCTTCCTCCGACGACTGGTCGGTGGAGCGGTTGGAGGCAGATTGGGGGCGGAGCGCGCTCTCGGAGTACGGGAGGCGAGTCTTTAGTGAACCCGCGGTCAAACCTCATCTAGTTTTGCAGGCCTGCGGCCCGGAACTTTTGCGATGGAGAGCCGGGCAGTGATCTCTCCTGCTGCCTTGCGCTTTCGCCGAGCCGACCCGGATAAAGTGCGCTCTCTACGAAAGGCCATGCCACAACTTTCACCGGTGATGGCAGAGTTGCTGGTGGCCCGCGGACTGGACAGTCCCGAAGCAGTGGAGCGGTATTTTCATCCCTCACCGGAGGCTCTCCATTCTCCCTTCTTGCTCAAGGACATGGACCGAGCAGTGGACCTGCTTCGCCAGGCTCTGGCCGAAGGGAAAAGAGTGCTGGTGCACGGTGACTACGACTGCGACGGGATCTGCGCCACCACCCTCTTGATGGAAGCCCTGCAAGAATTGGGGGCGGACGTGGATTATCACATACCGAATCGGTTCGACGAAGGCTACGGACTGTCTTCAGAAGCGGTGAAGCGTTGTGTGAACGAGGGTTTCGGGGTGCTGGTGACGGTGGATTGCGGCTCTTCCTCGGTGGCCGAGGTCAGACAGGCTAAGGAGGCCGGCATTCTGACCATCGTGACCGACCACCACGCGGTTCCGGCGGTGCCTCCCGAAGCCGATGCTTTCATCAACCCCCAGCGACCTGACTGCCTTTACCCCTTCAAGGGGATCTGCGGTGCCGGGGTTGCTTTCAAGCTGGTTCAGGCGTTGCGCGACGAGCAGGGAGCTTCTCCCGGCCACCTGTTGGACCTGGTGGCTCTGGCCACAGTAGCCGATGTGGTTCCGCTGGTGAAAGAAAACCGAGTTCTGGTACAACTGGGCCTGCAAGAGTTGGGTCGTTCACCGCGAGTAGGCTTGACCGCATTGCTGGAGACGGCGGGTCGTTCCAAGCAAGATCCGGTCGACTCCTTCACCGTCGGGTTTACCCTCGGACCCAGGCTCAACGCCTCCGGCCGCCTGGAGCATGCCAGGGCGGGGGTGGAACTCTTGACCAGTCGCTCGCCTTCCGAGTCTAGCAAGATCGCTCTTCATTTGGAGAAGCTGAATGAAGAGCGCAAGGAGCGAGAGCGAGCCATCCAGGACGAGATCGAGATCCGCTTGCAGAACGAGCCCTCGCGCTACCAGCGGGGGGTGATCGTGGAGTGGGGCGAGGGCTGGCACCAGGGGGTCATCGGCATCACCGCCGGGCGGCTGGCTGAAAAGTACGGCGTACCGACCCTGGTGATAGCCACCGACGGCGAGCAGGCCAAAGGTTCGGGTCGTTCCCCGGAAAACGTGGATCTGTATCAGGCACTGAAGCGCTGTGGCGAGCTTTTTACGAAATACGGTGGTCACCCACGGGCGGGCGGATTTTCTCTACCCTCCAGAGACCTTGAAGCTCTTTCTCTGGCTTTTCAGCAGGCCGCGGTGGAACTGCGGCAAGGTCACGCGCCGGTCTGGGTGGACGGATGCCTCTCTCTGGCTGAAGCAGATCTTCAACTCGTGCATGACCTGGAGAAGATGGAGCCTTTTGGGGAGGGCAATCCAAAGCCGACCTTTCTACTGGAGGGGTTGAACATCGTCAACCGGCGTTTGGTGGGGCGTTCCGGGGATCATCTGCAGTTGGAGTTGGAAGGTTCCGGGCTCAGGCGACGGGCCATCGCTTTCCGGCAGGCCGATCTGGTGGATGTACTCTGCCCTCAAGAGTATCGCTACGATGTCCGATGCCAACTGTTCCGGGAGGAGTTTCGCAACCAGGAGCAGTTGAAATTACAGGTTTCCGGAGTGGTCAAGCCGTTTTGTCAGGACCTGGACTTCAGCGATTGCCCCCTGGTCGATATGCGACATTTGCGGTCCCGCCGCAAGGCTTTGCTCTCCTGGCTGGAAGCAGACTCCGGCCTGCAGGTGGTTTGCCGAGACCCCGAGCAAGCAGCAAAGACTTTGCCGGAATTCCAGGGGCGGTTTTTTACCTATGCCGGCTGTGGCCCTGGCTCCACCGGTTCACTTTTGGTGGCTCCCCCCAGAGACCTCGACGAGCTGTCCAGTTTTCTGGAGCGGACCCGACCTCACCGCCTGGTTCTCTTGTTCGGGGCTCAGGAGATCGAGCAGGATTATCGGCAGCTAAAGAGCAGCCGGTGGGATCGCCAGACCGCGATCAAGGTCTGGCAATATCTTCGCAAGAGTAAGAATCGCGAAGTTTGCTTGCGCACTTTTTCCACCAGCGCGCAGGAGGTCTTGAAGCTGACTCAGCAAGCCGTTAGCGAGATCATCGAGGCCTTTGTGGAGACCGGAGCGCTCCGAAAAACTCCTGAGCAAAAGCTTCTTTTTACCGAGGCCAACGGAATGAGGCTGGAGGAAACCGTTGCCTTCAGGGCCCGGGGCTTACGAAGAGAGAAGCTTCGGGAATTGCGCGAGTTCTTTTCCGGTCCCGAGCTGCTGGAACGAATGACAGAGCGCTGGCCCTGGCTGCAAGAAGCGACCTACAAGCTACCTTCGTCGTAGTGAATATTTGTATCATGCAAATTGATACTTTTGTCGTGGAAGCATTGATTTACAAAATATTAGCCCCAACCTAAAATAGGGAGATAGATCTCTTTAAAAGGAGTAGACTCTGATGAATTTTTATTGGTCGAATAATGGAATCGGGCTATTGGTGCTGCGGGTGGCTTTCGGGCTGGGAATGATGGTCCACGGGATCCAGAAGGTTAATAACTTTGAAACCCTCTCCCAGGTCTTTCCTGACCCTCTGGGGGTAGGCTCCGCGATGAGTCTCTCGTTGGCCATTTTTGCTGAGTTATTCTGCTCCATCCTCCTGGTCGTCGGTCTTTTTACTCCGCTGGCCCTGGTCCCGCTGGGCATCACCATGCTGGTTGCCATCTTCGTGGCCCACGGTGATGACCCGTGGTCGAAAAAGGAGCTAGCCTTCACCTACCTGTCGGTCTACGCCGCCCTCCTGTGCAGTGGCCCCGGGAAGCTCTCCCTGGACTACCGCCTGTTCGGTAAGAATGTACGAGACAGCGAATAGTAGGGACGGGAGGAGTTCTCTCGAGGGCAGAAAATTAGGTGCGCCTAAGTCTTTGTTTTAGGTGCGCCTTAATTGATCGGCAAGTTTCGTTATAGTTGGAAGCAGTTTTTCTTCGACCTCCATCTCTGGTTAGGATTGGCTAGTGGGCTCATCGTCGCTATTCTTTGTCTGACCGGTTTTTATCTGGCGATTCACCCTCCGCTGGAGGAGTGGTTAAACAGAGACCTGTACCGGCGAGTGGACCGGCAGCCGGCTCTGCAGTTATCGGAGCTGCTGGAAAAGGTCCAGGCTGAAGAAGCCGTTTATACTGCGGTGGAGATACCCACCGATGAAGCACGCCCCTGGGTGCTGAGGCAGGGTCGACAGTCCGCTCTGGTGGAGCAGAGCAGTGGAGAGCTTCTAGGGGAACCCAGGCCTTTCTTGGACGGTTCCTACCGGTTTTGCTTTCGTCTGCACCGCTGGTTGTTGTTGGAGAGCTCCACCGGTCGAGCCATCACCGGTGCTGCCACCGTGGGTTTTCTCTTCATCCTGGCCAGCGGTTTGGTCCTGTGGATGCAAAAGACCGTCAAGAATCGTCGGAGGGGACTGCTCTTGAAGCGGGGGGTGAGCTGGAAGAGGTTGAACTACGACACCCACCTGGTGCTGGGACTGTACGCATCTCTACCGCTCTTCGTGATGGGAGTGACCGGCCTTTTCTGGTCTTATCGAGGGCCCTTCGTGGCGACCGTTTATCGGGTGCTCGATGGGACCCCCGCACCAGCCAGGCAGGAGCGCAAGGAACCCAAAGATGAGGCCGCGCTGAACTATCGTCTACCGTACGCTGAGGCCCGGGAGTACTTCTCCTCACGCTTTCCCGAACCCGGTCACCTCACTATATATTTTCCTAGAGAGGGCGAGGAGACGTTTCGGGTGGTCAAGACCAGACAGGCCAGCCTGGGGGTTTTACCGGTCAGAGACGAGGCTCGTTTCTCGGTGGACGACGGTCAGGTGATGGGGGAGTCGTGGTACGATAACAAGACCCGGGCCGAGAAGTTCTTGTCCTTGATCAAAGCGATTCATCTGGGTGAATTTTACGGATTCGCCTCGATTCTTCTCTATCTGATCTGCACCGCCATCGGTACCAGTTTACCGATTTCCGGCACCATAATGTGGTGGAACCGGATGCGGGGGCGGTTTCGCTCGAAATCGCTTAGCTCTCCTCGTCGTGAGGCATAGGGCTACGCTTGGAGCGCAGATAGGCAAAAGGAGTCTGGTAGAGCAAGTTGCTGACCCGAGAGGTGTAGATGTCGGCCGACCGTTCCAGCTGTCGGGTCAGAAGGCTCTTGTCGTTTCCGGCCCGCAGCAGAGGGCCCCACAGCGGATGGCTCAGCTCGGAGGAACTCTTGGCCAGGGGACCGATCTGAAGATCGAGATTGGTCAACTTCTCCCGAATCTCGGCCATGGCGGCCTCCGTTTTCCTTCCGTTCATGGTCGGCTCCGGACCGTACCCTGCTTCTACTCTCATCCGGGCTACCCTGAGTTGGCAGAGGTCGTATTCCAATCGTTCCTTCTCCTCCATGAGAGAAGTGAGTCGCCGTTGTTGTTCGGCAAAAGCCTGAGTGGAGGCGATCTCCTCTTCCAGTTCTCGCAGCACCAGGGCGGTTCTCCAGCGCAGCAGCTTTTTGGTCACGTGGACGTCACCAAAGATGTGATCTCCCACGTACAAGATTTCACGCCCCTGCAAACCCAGAAATTTCTCGACGTCGGGAGCGTTTCCGCCCACGTAGCTGCCGCCGTCCTGCAGATGTTGGGCGGGCTTCAGCAGGCCATCCTCTTCATCGACCACCTCAAAGAAAGGGTTTCGGGAAGAGAAAAAGTCGGGCTTTCGGGCGGCCACGATGATCAGGTCGAAGAGATGCTTCCAGGTCATTCCGTCAGGTAAGAAGCGATCAAAGGCGTAGCTCATCATATCGCGGGAGTACTGCCATCCTGAATTGGTAATGAGAAGGAGGCGCTTGCCGGCTTTCTTCTGGTCCAGGAGGGTGAGCGGAGTCTCCGGATCGAGGACCACGAACCGATCCGGATCCTGAACGATCTCGGCCTTGATCTGTCCTTCGGCGTGGGCTTGGCTCAGGGAGTCCCGGACCACTCCGTAAAGATCGCTGTAGCCCAGGGTGGGTGGGGAAGGCAGGGCTTTTCGATCCAAGAGGTCTACCAGTTGGGCGTAGATGCAGCCCTCGGAGAGGGAAAAGAGGGTGTTGAGAAAGACGAATCGGGGCTCTGCCAGATCAACGATCGTTCGGGAATACACTTCCCGCACTTCTCGAAAATCGATGGGGCTGGTCCCATGGTAGGCCTGTTTGACATAGCCGAATCGATTGGCCTCCAGGATATTCCCGAGTTCGATGTCCAGCACCAATCCTCGTTCCATGAGGTCGGCACGAAAGGCGAGGCCCTGAACAGGCCAGCCCCGCTGGGCCAGGCTCTGTTTGACGTGTTCGTAAGCCCGAAGTTCCCATTCTTCTTCCCGGTAATGGATGAGGGTGTAGTCCATGTCGTAGCCGATGGCTCGGGTGGCACGCAGGTTGAGAGTACGGTTGCAGAAGACCCCGCGAGTGGGTGGGGGTGGTTGAAACAGTGATTCGGAGCGCATGGCTGAGGTGTTTCCCGGCGTTCGGGCTTACACCCTGTGCGGGGGAAGATCGCAACCCGGACTGAAAGAGCAGGCCATGCGAAAGACTGTAGTATTACTGATTTTTCTGTTGGCGACCCTGGCTTCGGCCCAGCCTCGCCATCTCTACTTGACCTGGCAGGATGACACGAGTACCACCATGACGGTGATTTTTCAAACCATGTCCCCGGCCCAGAACCCCACCGTGTATTACGGGCAAAAGTCTGCGACCAGCCTCGGGGGCTATGAAAGTACCCAGAAGGGAAGAGCGACGAAGTTTCCGGGGCTGGAGCGGTGGGTGCACTTCGTGAAGCTGACGGACCTGGAGCCGGGAGCGACCTACTACTTTCGAGCCGGGGACCAGTCCGTGGGCTTTTCCAACGAACGCAAGTTTCGGACGGTTCCCGATACGGCCGAGGATATTCGGTTCGTCACCGGAGGCGATATGTGGATCGAACCGGTGGTTCATCAGATGATGCGCCAAGCCGCCTCTCAATCGCCCTGGTTTGCTCTGATAGGCGGCGATATGGCTTACGCCGATGGGCGCCTGAGTCACGTAAACTTTTGGGACAAGTGGTTGGAAGCGTGGGATAAAAACATGGTGACCCCTTCGGGCCATATGATCCCCATGGTGCTGGCCATTGGCAACCACGAGACCCGGGGTGGGTTTGGTGGCAGCCCCTCCGACGCCCCTTTCTATTACAACTTTTTCAAACAAGACGAGCGGGCTTACTTCTCTCGAAAGTTCGGACCGGACATCATTTTTTACGTGCTGGATTCGGGCCACACCAACCCCCACGGTGGAGCCCAGGCAGACTGGCTGGCCCAAGAGATGGAGCGCACCCAAGAGGTGCGGCACCGCTTTGCTCTCTATCACGTGCCTTGCTATCCCAGCTATCCCGGTGTCTTTAACGGCCCCAACGAGACGGCGGGGCGAAAGCACTGGGTGCCGCTTTTTGACCGATATCGCCTGCGAGCGGCTTTCGAGAATCACTACCACACCTTCAAGCGTACCAAGCCTCTTCGGGGTGGAAAGGTAGACCCCCAGGGCACGGTTTACCTGGGCGACGGCTGCTGGGGCATGAAGCCCCGAAAGGTTAAACCACAGCCCGATTGGTACGAGGCCGTGAGTGCCAGTAAGCGGCACCTCTGGTTGGTGGATGTGAGGGGAGACAAAGTACGCTATCGGGCCATGGACCCCCACGGCAAGGTGTTCGATACCTACGAGCACTGAGAATCTCGTACTTAGTCTAGTATAGCCAGGACTATACTGTTTGAACTCGAGAACGGTAACCCGCAAGGGCTTTAGCCTTCAGGCCAGATTGATCAGGGACAACATCTCGGTGCGAAGCTTCTCTTCGGGCAGAGGTTTCACAAAGGCTCTGGTCAGGCCGTAGCGGTTGAGATCGTGGTTCGGTAGTCCCGAGTCGGCGGTGAGGAGCACGATCGGCACGGTGGTAGCGAACTTATCCCGGATCTGCCGACACGCATCGAGCCCTCCGAGGCGGGGCATTCGGGCATCGAGGATCAAGAGATGGAAGCCGCCGGAAGGGAAGAGTTCCACCGCCTCCACGCCGTCTTTGGCCACCACCACTTCACATCCCAGGTTCTTGAGTTGTTGGCGAATGACGTTGGCCAACACCGGGTTGTCCTCGGCCACCAAGATCCTGACCACCGGCTTGTCGAGGCGGATCTCGGGAGTGACCGAAGGCTTCTCTTTCTCCACCTGAAACGGCAAGCGAAACCAGAAGGTAGAACCCTGTCCCAGGCTGCTGCGGCATCCCACTTCGCCGTTCATTCTTTCCACGATATCTTTGACCAGGGCCAACCCTAAACCGCTCCCCGATTCGCTCCGGGAGTTTACGGCCTGGTAGTGCCTCTCGAAAAGGTAGGGGAGATCGTCCTCCGGTATGCCAAACCCGGTATCCTCAACCTCAAAGAGATACTCGCATTTTTCAGACTCCTGGAGCTCTCGCAAACAACGGCTACGAATTGTGATCCTGCCTTCGGGGGTATGTCTGAGGGCATTCCCTACCAGATTGGTTAGGATCTGCTTGAGTCGCCGAGCATCTCCGCGGAGCAAAGGCCCCTCGGAGGGGACCTCTACCTGCAACTCCGGGTTTCTCCTCATAGCCGGTAGAGTTAGTGACATCTTGACTTCTTTCAGGACCTCTTTGAGCTCGAAAGGGTCCCGGCTGAGGTGAAAATCTCCCATCTCGATGCGGGTCAGGTCCAGCACATCGTCTACGCAGTGCATCAAGGAGTTGCAGCAGGAGTCGATGGTTTCCAGGTAGCGATGGAGCAAACTTGGATCGCTCTCCTGTTTGGCCAATTCCACGATACCGCTGATGGCGCTGAGGGGGGTGCGCAGTTCGTGGGTGGCATTGGCCAGGAACTGGGTCTTGAGGCGGTTCTTTAGGGTCAACTCTCGATTGAGTCGAGACAACTCGTTGGTGCGACTTAAGAGTTCCTCGGTGATCTCATAGCGAGACCTGGCGTAGAGCAAGGACTTCCAGAGGCAGGGATCGAGGATCCTGATGCTGTCGATGTAGTCGTGAGCGCCGGCTTTCAAGGACAGTAGAACATCGTGGCCGGAACTCAAGCCTCCGGTGATCATCACCACCGGACAGGGCAGAGCCCCCAGGTTGGCCCGGACCTGATCCAAAAAGTCAGCTCCCGTGTGGTCGCCGAGATAGAAGTCTAGCAGGAGACAATCTGTCTTATTTTCTCGGAGAAAGGCCAGCGCCTGTTTTTCACAATCAAGCTCGGTGAATTCGATCGCTTGTCCCGAATATTTGGCGATGCTTCGCCGGGCGGCATATCTTTCGGTCGCGGATTTGTCCAGAATTAGAATATGTCGGAAAGCTTGTTCCAGTCTGGTGCCTCTCGTCTCACTCGCTCCCATGGTAATGAAATTAGGGTAGGTATCCCTAGAGCCCTCGGTATAGAGACGGAAGGGCCCGATCGTATACTACACCCTATCCCTAGACCTTCAAGGATTTCGTGATTCGGTCGTCAATGGGTCGGTATGCAGGCAGATCTGGTACTTTCCGGGGGCAAGATTTGGACGGCCAATCCCTCTCAACCCTGGGCCGAAGCTCTGGCCATCTCCGGAAACCGGGTGCAGGCCGTGGGGCTCTCTTCGAACATGCCTGCGGCCCGGCAACGAATCGAACTGGAGGGTCGTCTGGTCATCCCGGGGCTTTGGGACGCGCACATCCACTTCTACTCCTGGAGCCTGAGCAGGCAACAGGTGAAGCTGGCAGGTGTGGAGAGTCTGGAGGCCATGAAAGTTCGCCTGGCTGACTTTCTAAGACACTCACCCGGGGAGGCCTGGCTGACCGGATGGGGCTGGAACGAGGCCTCCTGGCCGGAGCCCGCGGAACCTACCCGCCACGATCTCGATGAGCTCACCGGCCCCCATCGTCCCTGCCTCTTGTGGCGCTCCGACCTGCACACGGCGGTCGCCAATAGCTGCGCCCTCAGGCTTGCCGGCCTGCTGGAGCGAATCCCTGAAGTCGATGGCGGAGTGGTGGAGAGGAGTGAGGACGGAACCCCCTCCGGCCTACTCCGGGAGCTTGCGGTCAACCTGGTGCAGGAACACATCCCGGCGCCCACCCGCGGCCAAACAGAAGCCTCTTTGCTGGAGGGGATGGCCGAACTGCACCGGCTGGGCATCACCGGAGTCTGTGACCAGCGGATCAAAGACCAGGACGACGGACCGAAGGCCCTGGCGGCCTATACCCGGCTGAACCGGACAGAGCGGCTGAAGCTGAGGGTTAGCTGCAACGTCGCGGCTCACAACCTGGGGTCGCTGGAAGCTTTGGGTTTGGGCTCTTCTATGGGCGATGAACGGCTACGCCTCGGGCACCTGAAGATCTTCTGCGATGGAACCCTGGGGAGCCGCACGGCCTGGATGCTGAAGCCGTTTTCGGGTCAGGAGAACCGCGGTGTGGTCCTGACTCCACCCGAGCAGATGAGAGAAGAGATCCGACGGGCCGTCACGCTCGGCTTTCCGGTCAGCATTCACGCCATCGGAGACCGGGCCAACCGGGTCTGCCTGGATCTTTTTCAGGAGGTTCAGGAACTGGGGTTGGAGCCGCCCTCGGTGCCTCACCGCATCGAGCACGTGCAACTCCTGGATGATTCCGACGTGGAAAGGCTGCAGCAGTTGGGGTTGACCGCCAGCATGCAGCCCGGGCACATTCTGGACGATATGGACACCGCCGAGGCCTATCTCCAGGCCAGGGCCAGACTCGCCTACCGAACCAGAGAGTTGGAAAATTCGGGGGTCTTGCTGGCCTTCGGTAGCGACGCTCCGGTCTCCGAGGTCAACCCGTTTTACGGGATCCACGGGGCGGTCTGTCGTCAGCGTCCCGACCGCATGGAAAGTCCAGCCTGGTATCCCGAGCAACTGCTGACTCTGGAGCAGGCCCTCATCGGCTATACCATCGGGGCGGCCAGGGCCGCTGGATGGGATGGACTCACCGGCAGCCTCCAGGTGGGGAAGCGGGCCGATCTCTGTATCCTGGATCGAGATCTTTTCGAGTTGGTCGGTCGAGGGGTTCAGGGATTTGAGCTCTGCGATACCCGCGTGCTCCTCACTATGCTAGACGGAGATGTGGTCTATCGCTCCTCGGAGTTCTCCAAGCTTTGCAAGATCCGCCACTCCAGGTAGACCAGAGCTAGAATGGCCAACTTCTCGGTCAGGAAATAAGCCACGCCCCAAATGCTGAGGGCGGCCCAGTAGCGACACCCTGTACCGTCTAGCAAAAATATCGCCCTTGGATTTAGCGAACCTTTCATCGCCGGCTTCTTCTGCGACGACGTCTGCGCTTGCCAGAAGCCGGTGGAGCGTCTCGGGGGTCGGACCTCCAGGACTTCCCGCGTTGTTTCAAGGCTTCTCGTACCTCAAAGGCCAACTGCTCCACGGGTAGTCGTTCGGCCAGGCGAACCCACATCTCACGCCGTGGTTTGGAGCGAACTCCTCGGTCGAACCCATACCTTTCGCAGACCAGGAGCGCCTCCTCGCGCCACAGCAGTTGAGCCAGTCGATACCGATCTCGCTGGAGATTGGTGCGGGGGTCCCGAAACGGCTCGATCATCGCTTCTCCACCCTGAGGGCTGACCAGCAGGATGCCGCACCAGTCCGGGATCAGGTTCAAGACCCCGGTCAGGTGCTTGACCCCGATCACCAGCGTGACCTCATCGAAGACCGGGCGATAGTCTTCCAGTTGCCGGGACAGACGGGAGAGGGCGTCCCTGGGGCTCTTGATCTCAAAGCCCAGCATTCGCGGACCGATCACCGCCAGGTCGGCCCGGGTGCGCCCCTGATTCAGGGAAAGCTCTTCGACCACCAGATACTCTTCGGGATTTTGGTAGTACTCCTGAAGATACCGGAGGAGGGCCGTTTTCACCGCCGCTTCATTCATCCGATCCGCCTTCGGGAGGGAACTGAGAAACCTTGTCCGCTTAAAGGGCAGGCATCCGTCACAAAAGAACAAAGTCCAAAGGTCTAACCGTTAGGAAAGGTGTGAGACGAGATAGATGAACCTGGCTGAACATATTCGCGAAGTTCCCGATTTTCCTAAGGAGGGTATCCTGTTTAAGGATATCACTACGCTGGTGGGGCACGCGGAGGCGTTTAGGGCTTCGCTGGATCAATTGCAGGACCGATTCAGGGACAGCCAGGCCGACGCCGTGGTGGCTCTGGAAGCGCGCGGTTACTTATTCGGAGCTCCTCTGGCAGACCGCCTGGGCCTACGCTTCGTACCGGTGAGAAAGACCGGCAAACTGCCCGCCGACACCATCAAGCAGGACTACGACCTGGAATACGGCTCCAACACCCTGGAGATCCACCGGGACGCTCTCTCTCCGGGAGAACGGGTTCTCATCATTGATGATCTCATCGCCACCGGTGGGTCGGCTGCTGCGACCGTCAAGCTGGTGGAGAAGTTGGGTGCCGTGGTCGTGGGCTTTGGGGCCATCATCGAACTCAGTTTTCTAAACGGACGGTCTATGTTAGGAGATATCAAGGTCGAGAGCCTTCTCACTTTCGACTAAGTACCAACCGATGGGGCCAGTGGAGCCATCCAAAAACCCGCTCGCCGTGGCGGGCTACATCACCAACGAGGCTGGACGAATTTTTGAGCCTCCCTGCGGAGCTTTGGATTTGCCCTGGTTGGTTTCGGTCAGTAAAGAAGGCCGTCGGGTGGCTCGACAAGCTCTCTCGGACGGACGGACCCTCAGCGAGGCTGAGCGCTACGGATGGTTCATCGCTTCAACCGAGGCCGAGTTCGCCGGGCTCCGGCATCTTCTAGAAAAAGACTGGCGGAGGGCCCTGCAGGCCTGGAAGCAGAATAAATTTTTCAATCTCCATAACCGCGCCACCCTGCACCGTGCCCTGTTTAATTCGGGGTCTAGCGAAAAGCCGGACGCTCATCTGCGGGAATGCCTGCGTCTCTACTACTTTCTGAGCGAGAAGGACCCCAATCTTCGAATTTATCGCCAGTTTCAAGAGGAGCTCATCGAGCAACTGAAAGGCATGGTTCGAACCGCGCACCAGGCAGGCGATGACCAATCGGCGGCCCGGAGTATGAAGGTACTTGCCCAAACCGTCGGCATGGTGGGGGTGGGGCATCTCCAGGAGCAGTTTTTCGGCCGGGACCTGGACCGTTTTCGTATCAACGTCGCTCGAGTCACTAAGGAACTTCTGAGTTATCAGGGTCTGGCCTATCCACCGCCCCCCGAGGTGCTGGAGCGATGCGACCAGGAATTGACTCAAACCGCGCTTCCTGAAGCTGCTCGTTTCTCCCGGACGCTGGTGGAAGGTTCCGTGGAACGAAATAACGTGGAAGAGGTCATGGCTCAAGCTTGCGGCATCATGAGCCAGAGCTACTCCAAAGCGAATGACGCCCGGTGCGCCAAGCGCTGGTTGGGGGAGGCTCTGCGATGGGAGCCCAGTGCGGTGTCCGATTGGCGCTCCCTTCCGGACGAAGACTGGGGCGATGAAGAATCCGCCGTGGTGAAGTTTCCCGAGAAGCAACAGGAGAAAGAGGAGTCTCCTGCTCGAAAAGGGAGCTTCTTGCTGGGAATTCAACCCGTCACCATGTTTCGGCAAGCGGGGGAGGCCCGGGAGGAGTGCCTGGAGAGTTTTTTCCTGGCCGGACTTCCAATGTTCCCATTACGGCGCTTTGCAGCCTATCGCAATCTGGACACCGACGAGATCGGGTACTACTTGCGGATCCCCATGACCACTCTGGACCACATTCGCCAGGGTTTGACGATCCTGGTGGTAAGTTTTCTCATGACCATCCTCTTGTTGACCGGACTGGACGCCGTCAAGAAATCTGGCAACCCGGCACCGCCACTCGAGGTGACCCAGGAGCAGATCGCAGACAAGGTGGAGGAATTAAAACGCTTTGCCCAGGAAGAGGCGCGGCTATCCGGACTCCAGCAGCGCACTCCGGAGCAGGAAAAGAGCCTGGAGAAGCTGAGAGCCGATAGGCTCAGAGTCATCAAAGAATTGGAGGAACTGGAGAAGAGAAGGTCCCGATGACATGGTACATTTCTAGCTCTCAAGGCTGGAAGGGCCATGCTATAATCACCCTACCTATTTCGAACTACAGGCATGACAAATCATTATGAGCCGACCCGTTTTGGAGGAGACCAGCCCCTTGCTGTGGGGAGCTGAAAGAGAAGACACCCAGGAGCTACTGCAAACTCTAGTAGCCGCCCTGGGGTCTTATCTCTCTGGGGAAGACCTGGAGATCGTCGAACGCGCCTTCAGACTGGCTCAAGAGCGGCATCGGCCCCAGATTCGTGCCTCCGGTGACCCCTATATCCTGCATCCCATTGAAGTTGCTACGATTCTGGCTTCTTACCGTTTGGACTCGCCGACGATCGCGGCCAGTCTCTTGCACGATACGGTAGAGGATACGGAGACTTCTCTAGAAGAACTCAAAGAACTCTTCGGAGAAGAGATCAAGCTTCTTGTCGATGGAGTGACCAAGCTGACCGCCATTTCCTCGCGTCAGGCCCGGGAGGCTCCCACTCCGCGGAGCAAGCAGATGGCAGCGGCCGAGAACCTGCGCAAGATCTTCCTGGCCATGACCAAAGACCTGCGGGTTATCTTGATCAAGCTGGCCGACCGTCTACACAATCTTCGGACCCTCGGCAATCTCAGGCCTGAAAAGCAGAAGCGAATCGCCGGGGAAACCCTAGAGATTTTCGCTCCCATCGCCTCCCGCCTCGGGGTCTTCGAGATGAAACGCGAACTCGAAGACCTCTGCTTTATGTATCTCTATCCGGAAGAGCATCAGGAACTGAAAGAAGCGGTCGAGGGCCTGGCCGAGTTCCGCGAGGAGGCTCTCGCCAGGGCGGTGGAGATGATAGAGGGGAAGCTAGAGAAGCTCGATATCAAGGCCAAACTTGAGTGGCGGGAGAAGCATCTCTACAGTACTTTTCGTAAAATGGAGCGGACCGGACGGACCCTGGAGGAGGTCTACGACCTGGTCGCCCTGCGAGTCGTGGTGCCTCGGGTAGAGGACTGCTATTCCGTGTTGGGGGCTATTCACTCCATCTGGATTCCGCTGAAAGACCGGATCAAAGACTACATCGCGGTTCCCAAGTCGAATAACTACCGTTCCCTTCACACCACCATCTTCGGTCCGAACCAACTGCCCCTGGAGATCCAGATCCGGACCGATGAGATGCACCAGGTCAATGAGATGGGTATCGCCGCGCACTGGGCCTACAAGGAGGGTTCTGGCCGCGCGAAAGCCAGCAAAGAATCCAAGCTCTTCAAGGAGATCTATCCCTGGATTCGGGCCATATTGGACTGGGAAGACGATTCTCGAGACGCCAAAGAGTACATCGAAAACCTCAAGGTGGACCTGCTGCAGAACGAGGTTTTCGTTTTTACTCCCCAGGGCGATGTGGTGGATCTCCCCGCCGGGTCGTGCCCCCTGGATTTTGCTTATCGGATTCACACCGAGGTGGGGCACCGCTGCATCGGTGCCAAGGTCAACAGCAAAATGGTTCCGCTCTCCACCGAATTGCAGAACGCCGACATCGTGGAGATCGTGACCTCCAGGACCAGCAATCCGTCGCTGGACTGGTTGCGGATCTGCAAGAGCAACGGCGCTCGCAACAAGATTCGGGCCTGGTTTAAAAAAGAGAAGCGGGAAGAGAACGTGGCGCGCGGACGAGATATGCTCAAACGCGAATTGGGCCGCCAGCGAATGGACAACCTGGCTTCCGACGACCCGCTCTTAAAGAAAGTGGCAGCCCGCCTGAATTTCGTGGAAGTGGATGACCTAATGGCCTCCCTGGGTTACAACGAAACTTCCCTTCCTCAAGTTTTGGCCCGCTTGCGAGAAGAGCTGCCCAAAGAAGTCTCCGAGACCATTCTACCCACCCCGCGGGCCAACAATATCCGACCTTCCGGGGGGCGGGCGGTGGAGGTGGTGGGCCTTGATAACATCCTGGTGAAGTTTGCCCGCTGCTGCGCTCCGGTGCCCGGAGACCCTATTCGAGGCTACATCACCCTGGGGAAAGGTGTCTCCGTTCACGTCGACGGATGTAGCAACCTGACGGCTTTGCTCGACTCCAGTCCCGAGCGGGAGATCGAAGTCCGTTGGGACCAGCCGGACAACTCTTTCGGCTATCAAGTCGACGTAGAGATCGAGGCCTGGGACCGGGCCGGACTCCTGAGTGACGTGATGGGAGTGATCAACGACGCCAAGGTGCCCACTCGAGCCTGCAAGGCCTGGACTCGCAAGGACATTGCCTTCGTGCGGATGTCGCTGGATATTGCCAATAAGCGACAATTGGAAGAACTGATGAAGCGCTTGCGGCGGGTGCGGGACGTGACCCAGGTCAATAGGACCAGCCAGAAGACGCGATGAAAGTTGTGATCCAGCGAGTTTCTACCGCCCGGGTGGTGGTGGAAGATGAGATCGTGGGAGCGATCGACGGTGGCCTGATGATCCTGCTGGGAGTGAAAGAAGGGGACGGCCCGAAAGAGGCTGATTGGCTGGCCGGTAAAGTCGCCAATTTACGTATCTTCAATGATGATGCCGGGAAGATGAATCGCTCGATTTTGGATGCCGGAGGTTCGGCGCTGGTGGTCAGCCAGTTCACTCTCTACGGCGACTGCAGTCGAGGAAGGCGCCCGTCGTTCATTCAGGCGGCAGCTCCCGAGGAGGCCGACCGCCTCTACCAATATTTCTGCGACCGTTTACGAGAGCAGGGTTGCCCGGTAGAGACCGGTCGTTTTCAGACCACCATGCAGGTCTCTTTGACCAACGATGGTCCGGTAACTCTGGTACTTGAGACACCGGGCTTCTAGATAGGACGATTAACCCACCATCCCGAACTATTCATGGGAATGCAGACGATCGGGAATAAGGCTGAGGACCGGCGCGCGAAT
Organism: Vulcanimicrobiota bacterium; assembly: GCA_041676625.1. Classification (GTDB taxonomy): domain Bacteria; phylum Vulcanimicrobiota; class Xenobia; order Xenobiales; family JADMJV01; genus JAEXNA01. The sequence continues at coordinate 30,830 of JBAYRN010000031.1, read as the reverse complement.
ATTCGTCTCCACCGAGTTCTGGTGGTGGAGATCGAATGGCAGGGGGAGTACCTTCCCACTGTGGCCGTGGATATCTCCATATCTGGGTTTCAGATAGCTTCACCGGTAGCTCCCCAGGTCGGCGAAGATTGCAGCGTACGCATTTACTTGCGCAACGGCCCGAGCTTGCAAGCTCGAGCCGAACTGGTGTGGAGGCAAGACCTGGGTCTCGGGTTATTCCGCCTCGGCTTTCAGTTCGTGGAGATGAGTTCTCCTCACGATTTTGAGCGTCTCTGTCTCTACGTGGAAAAGGAGAGGCTCAATTCCGATGGCATTCCGGAAACCTGCGTACAAACTCTGGAGCTTGCCACTCAGGTCACGCTGAGAGGGCTTACCGACGAAGAGATCGATAGGTTTTCAGTATTGGCCGAGGTCTCGGAGCTTCTCAACGGTTGCTATCAACTCAACGACATTTTGGAACGAGCGCTCAAGATCACCGTCGAGGCAACCGGAGCCGAGCGAGGTATGGTCCTGCTGGAGCAAGGTGAAGAGTTTGTGGTCCCGGCCTTTCATTCACTGACCAGTGACTGCAACACCAACTACAGCCGAAGCGTGGTCGAGGCGGTACGAGAGCGTGGTTCAGCGTTGATCTCATTAGACGCCCAGTGCGATGAACGCTTTTCTCAATCCGTCAGTCTTAAGGTCATGGGGACTCGCTCGGTCATGTGTCTCCCCATTCGTGATGGTGGGCGTACCTTCGGTCTTTTGTACCTGGACTGCTCGGTTCGGTCGGGAGCATTCACCGACACCGAACTCAAATTGGCCGGAGTTATCTCCAGGATGGCGGCCTCGGCTATTGTGCGGGCCGAGGAGTTTTCGCAGATGGCCCAACGGGAGAAATTGGCTTCCATGGGCACGCTGATGGCGGGCGTGATGCACGAATTGCGAAACCCTCTGGCGGCCATCAGCGGCATCGCCGATGTGATGGGAACCGGCAAGATCGACGAGGGACTGGTTCAGGGACTGAAGGAGGAAACCGAACGCTGTGGCGCTTTGATCAGGGATCTCCTCCGACTTTCCCGCCAGGAACCCGCCGAATTTTCACCCTTGCGGCTGGAAAATGTCTTACACACCGCGGCCACCGCCGTGCAAACAGAGTCGGCCCGACAGAACGTTAAGGTTCTCTTGGAGATTGAAAGTGATCTGCCTCTGATCTACGGAAACGCAGGTCATCTCCGTCAGGTGGCTCTGAACCTGCTCTCCAACGCTATGTTTTCGGCCGCTTCGGCTGAGAGTGGGCTGGTCCGGGCGACCCTTGGTCGCGATGGCAAGGGAGTAAAGTTCACGGTTTGTGACAACGGTCCAGGGTTTGCAACCGGAATGGCTTCCAAGGTCTTCGACCCTTTCTTTACCACGAAATCTCAGGAGAAGGGCACGGGGTTAGGCCTTTCCATTGCTCACCGGATCGTCACCGAGCATCGGGGCACCATAACAGCGGAAAACTCCCCTCACGGAGGAGCGCTCTTCTCGGTGATCCTCCCGGCCCTGGCGGTACCGAAAGAGCAGGCTGAAGCGGGATAGCCTTAGCAGCGCGCGAACCAAGCGGTGATGGACCAGCCTGAACTCACCCATGAACTACGCGGGTTTCTAGCTCAACTGGGGTCAGCCGGTACCCCTGAATCGCAGGGCTTTTTCACAATTTCCCCTCAAACTGCAGCCAAAACGATGAGGCGATTCCGGCTGCCGGATCCCCACATGTACATTTTACAGATGGTGGCTGCGGCCTCGGTGGGCCGGGCTCAGCACCTCGCTCTCGAGACAGCCAGGCGTCGATTGACCTACTACTTCGAGGGGATGGAGATTCAGAAGGAGCAACTGCGAGTGCTCGACACCTTTCTCTTTCCCGGGGTTGACGCTCCCGAGCACTTGACCGAGCTGGCGGTAGGAATCGAGGCAGCGCTGAATTTCGCCGAGGAAGTTCAGGTGGAGTCCTTCACTGCCCAAAACGGGTTTCGACTGGTCATCAATCATAAAGCGGTGAGGCTGGAGTCCGCCGACAAGGCCAGAACGGTATTGCCTTTTAGCCGGGTGATCGTAAAAAAGAAGCGGGAGCTCAATCTGTTGCGGGCCTCCAAGCCTCACCCCGAGCTGGACTGGCTGGAAGCTTGCCGCCACGCAACGTTACCGTTGGTCATAGAAGGAAAAAGCTTTCAGACCGATCCCATGCCAGAGGTTCCAGCGGAGACGATTCTATGGTTAAAGATCGTAAGAGAAGGTGATCCTCTGAAGATCGCTCAGCCTTCGGTGCGCTCCAAAGCCTTGTCTGCCGCACTCACCGTGGAGCACCCAGAGGTTTTTGGATACCTGGCCCTGATGAGCCGAGAAGAGGCTCACCAAAACGGATTACTGTTCGTGCATCGGGGGTTGGTGATTCACCGCCCTCTTACCGACCTTGGAATGCCGGTGGTTTGTGGGCTGTTGCACTGCGATTCTCTGAAAAAGGATATCTCCCACACCAATTTTGTGGAGGATCAACGCTTTGGGGAGATTCAATCCTTCTTACAGGGTTTGGCGAGAGAGTTGGTGGTGCAGTTTTGCAGAAGCATTCCCGCTCATCGAGAGCACTGGAAAAAGCTCTGGGCTTCGGTCTGCAGTTTGCTCGAAGGCGGCGAACTGGAACCGGCTCAGGAGCAAGTCCTGCGAGAGTGGGCCGATCACGTGCACCGGGCAGGGGAAGACCAGAGCCCGTTCTCCTCGCTTCAGAAGGCCCGCTTCCTAGAGAAAGAGGGGCAAGCCGACCAGGCCGAAGGGCTACGCTGGAAGCTTTTTCACCGGGTGAAGAAAGAGGCGTTGCTCTGTTTCGAGGCGGGTTTATTCAAGAGCCTTCGGGAGCGTTTGGAGGTTCTCACGGAGGTGGCAAAAGATCTCCGGTTGCCGACCACCCCCAATCTAGTTTTGGCCGAGCTCTTTGGGCAGAGCTTGCTCGGTCTAAAGCCTGAGTTAAAGGAGGCTCTCGAGGGCGATGACCCTCTGACTCTGCACCGCCTGGCCCTGCTCCGCCGCTGGCAAGGAGACCTGGCTGGAGCCATCGAGTTCCATCTTCAGGCCCTGGAACACGAGGACGCCGACGTTCTGATTCGTGGCTGGGGCATACGCTACTGTGCTGAGTTGGAGTTTTCGCAGCAGCGGTATAAGCAGGCCGAGGAGCTTTACGGTATGGCCGAGCAAGAGCTGCCAAAGCAACGAGACCTGTGGGAAGAGCGCGCCTACTTCAAACGGTTCCTAGGTCCGGAGCACCGAGCCGAATCATTCTCATACTTGCGCCGGGCCCTGGATGGAGTCGAGGCTGACTCTTTCGTGCATCTGTTGCTGGTGGAGGAGGTCAGAAAGGAAGGGAAGTCGGTCCTGTCTCGCTCGGAGCTTGCCGCCTTACAGACCCGTTCCACCTATCTAAAACTAAAGCAGCTTTTGGAAGAAGGGGAGGGCGCCAAGATCGAAGAGGTACTTAACCGGGGCTTCGACCTCCAGGGCTGGGTCTCCAGAGAAGAGTTTATCGACTCCATACTGGCAGCGGTGGCTCAGGCCGAGCAAGCCTTCAGTCCGACCTATCTCTACACCCGCTACTGTCGTCGTCGCTGCGCTTACCAGTTGCACCGGTTGGGGGCCCGCCAGGAGGCCGAACATCTGCAGTGCCGGGGCCACCTTTTGGAGCACCTGCGTATGATCCTGAAGGGTCTGGAAGAGTTCGGAGTTTAAAGCTCTGGAGAGGAGACAAACCGCTTGGCCTGTACTATAATGAAATTGTGTTGAGCCAAATTTTGTCTGATGCTGGTTTTCTCCCAGAGGCCCTATCCGGGGTTCTGATTCTGCTAGGTTTGGGGCTTTCAGCCCTGATGGCGGGGCTGCTGAACTTCATCAGCGACTCCTCGAGCACCGGCATCGACGAATTGGTAGGCAAGGTCGGGATCAGTATGACGGAACTAAATCCTGAAGGACAAATACGTTTGAAAGGAGAGATTTGGCAGGCCGCATGCACAGGAAAGGACCCGACCGCCGTCCCCGTGGGTAGGCCCGTAAAAGTGATTGCTTATCTTGGATTGCTCCTCATCGTGGAGCCGGCGGCTCGCGGGGAGGGCGAATGACCGAAAGGAAAACATCCCATGGACTTTATCTTGAACAACAGTATGGAGATCCTGTTTCTTGGAATACTAGTCTCTGTCGTCTTGATGGTGGCCTCCCCGCAGCTGATGCGGATATGCAAGGAGTGGGAGCGAGGGGTTATCTTTCGCTTCGGGAAGTTGAATCGCAGTCGCGGACCGGGCCTAATATTTTTAGTCCCCTTGATCGACAGAATTGTCAAAGTCGATTTGAGAGTGGTCGTCATGGAGGTGACCGCCCAAGAAGTGATTACCAAAGACAATGTGACCATCAAGGTCAATGCGGTTGTGTTTATGCGGGTAGTCGATCCGGAAGCCGCTCTGATTCAAGTGGAAGACTATAGCCACGCCGTAGCCCAATTCTCCCAAAGTTCTTTGAGAAGCATCATCGGTCAATCAGAGCTCGACGAGATCTTAGTTCGTCGAGATGACATCAATCGTAGTTTACAGAGGATCATCGACGAGGCCACCGAGCCTTGGGGTGTGAAGGTCACAGCCGTAGAGATTAAAGATGTCGAACTCCCAACTAGCATGCAGCGCGCCATGGCCCGTCAAGCGGAGGCGGAACGAGAAAAGCGAGCCAAAATTATTCACGCCGACGGCGAATTTGAAGCGGCCCTCAAGCTGTCCCAGGCCGCCGAGCAAATGAGCAACCCATCAGCTATGCAATTGAGGTACTTGCAGACCCTGGTGGAGATCTCGGTGGAGAAATCGTCGACCATCCTTTTTCCCGTACCCATCGACACCCTGAAGACTTTTACTCGAGATCTGACCTCTCATGTAAAAACCAACGGAGAGCAAGCGTTCGCTGTTCGAGGTCGCGAGCCCGCTATCCAGGAGTAGGCCGTTGGCGATCAAACGAAGTGTGTCTGTCGGTCAAGGTCTCATCACAAGAGACATGTCTCTGAGGTCACCGTGGCGGGGACTGCATCGGTCGAACTTTGATTTCCCCTGGCCAAAAATAGACGAACCCGGCGCGAGGCCCACGCTCTTTGTTGCCACCCCCTGCGACTGAGACAAAACTCCCGGAAGGAGCCGGAAAAGAAGGAGCCTTTGCCTGAATGTCTCAACTTTTCGGGATGAGCACAGCAACAGCGGAAACAGTTAAAGAACAGCGCCCCCAGGATGTCATGAAAAAGGTCGTCGCACTCTGTAAGCGACGCGGTTTCATTTTTCAAAGCTCCGACATTTACGGCGGCCTGAAGAGCGCTTACGACTACGGGCCCCTCGGAGTGGAACTCAAGCGAAACGTGATGGCCGAGTGGTGGCAGGACATGGTACACCAGCGGGAGGACGTGTTCGGCATCGATGCCTCCATCATCATGAAGCCGGACGTCTGGGTGGCCTCGGGTCACGCCGGAGGCTTCGCCGACCCGTTGGTGGATTGCCACATCTCCAAAGAACGTTTCCGCGCCGACAAAGCGCCCAAGCGCAAGGTGGGTGACGAACTCCCCATCGCCTGCGCCGACAAAGGCCAGGCCAAGCAGTACCAGGATGCCATTCACGAGCGTTTTGGAGTCGAACTCATTCGAAAAGGCAAGGACCTGCACGGTCTGAAGGTGATCGAGGCGGGCACCATCGGCTTTTTTCCCGAGGGCGCCGAGAGCCCCACCCACACCTTCCCTTTCCGGGGCTACGTCTCGCCCTGCATCGGCAGCCCGTTCTTGAGTGAAGAGCGCCAGTTCAACCTCATGTTTCGAACCGCGCTGGGGGCCATCGACCCCACCGCGGAAGCATCCGCGGTCTTGGCTGACCTGGTCCAGGCCGATGATCTGCTGGAAGCGGTTAAAGAAAAGTTTGCCAGAGATATCAAGAACTTTCGAAAGTGGAAAGAGAAGGGCTCTCCTGCCCCCGAGCCGAGCGCTTCGGTGATCCCCCGGACCCTGGAGAAGATCGAAGAAGAAAAGGTGCCCGACGCCGACCTTCGCCGGACTTTGATTCAGGCAGTGCTGGAGCACGTCTCCAAGCCCGCCATGTGCTACCTGCGGCCGGAAACCGCTCAGGCCATGTTCGTGCAGTTCAAAAACGTGTTGGACTCCACCAGTGCCAAAATTCCGTTTGGTATCGCCCAGCAGGGCAAGAGCTTCCGTAACGAAGTGACCGTAGAGCACTTCATCTTTCGCTCGGTGGAGTTTGAGCAGATGGAGATGGAGTTCTTCTGTGAGCCCGGTACCCAGGCCCACTGGATGAACTATTGGAAAGACGAGCGGATGCGCTGGTGGCAGCAGTACGCCAACTACCCCGATCACTTTCGCTTTCGAACTCACGACGAAGACGAGTTGGCGCACTACGCCGATGGCTGCTTCGACGTGGAGTACCTCTACCCGTGGGGCTGGGACGAACTTGAGGGGATCGCTTCGCGCACCGATCACGACCTGCACGAGCACGAAGAGCACAGCGGAACCAAGCTGCGCTACGTGGATCCCGAGAAAGAGGACCCGAAGACCGGGGAGAAACCCTGGAGCTACCGGCCTTACGTCATCGAGCCCGCGGCCGGGTTGACCCGGGGCGTGCTGGTCTACCTGTTGGACGCCTACCACGAAGAAGAGCGTCGCACCGCCAAGGGCGACACTGAAGTCCGCACCGTTTTGAAACTTCACCCTCGGCTGGCACCGATCAAGTGCGCGGTCTTGCCTCTGGTGAAGAACAAGCCTGAATTCCCCGAGAAGGCTCGGGAGGTGATCAAGGCTATGCTGGCCGCCGGAGTACCCGCCAAGTATGACGATAAGGGAGCCATCGGTCGGCGCTACGCCAAGCACGACGAGATCGGCACACCCTTTTGCATCACCATCGACGGCCAGACCTTAGAAGACGGCACCGTCACCATTCGTTACCGCGACACCACCGAGCAGGAGCGGATCGCGGTACAAGACGCGGTGAAAGAAGTGCAGGCCCTGCTGAGCAAGCTCTAGTGAAAGCACTGCTTCTGGCCTCACTGGTTCTGCTGGCGGCTCTACCCACGGCCGCCGAGCTATGGCCTCGCCGAGACCAGGAGAAGGTTCAAGAACTCAAAGAGCGGCAGGATGACTGGCGCAACGGTGCGGTGGTCTACCAGGTTTTCGTGGATCGGTTCGCCCCTTCCCGCGATCTGGAGGCCAAGCGCGGCCTCTATGAACCACCGCGTCGGCTGCGAGCATGGAGCGAGTTGCCGAAGAGTGGGGTGGAGTTGAAAGAACACCGGATCTGGAGCCACGAAGTGGATTATTGGGGTGGGGACCTGGACTCGTTGCACTCCAAACTCGACTACCTGGAAGGCCTGGGAGTGGACGTGGTCTACCTGAACCCCATCTTCGAGAGCCTCTCCAACCATAAGTACGATGCCTCCGATTATCACCAGGTCGATCGGGTCTACGGTGACCGAGCCGAGTTGAAGACGCTGGCCGACGCCCTGCACACCCGGGGCATGCGCCTGATCCTGGACGGAGTCTTCAACCACATGGGCAGGCGTAGCCCGCTTTTTCAGGCAGCTTTAAAGGACCCCGAGGCTCCGGAGCGGGAGTTTTTTCAATGGAGCAACGGCGAAGCGGTCGGCTGGGCCGACGTGGAGAACCTCCCGGAACTCAACCTTGAGAACAAGAAGGTGCGAGACTTTATCTACGGTTCTCCTGACTCGGTGGTTCAGTCCTACCTCAAACAGGAGGGCATCGACGGCTGGAGACTGGACGTGGCTTTTGATCTGGGGTTTCGCTATCTGGAAGAGTTGACGGCGGCCGCTCATCAGGCCAAGCCCGGCTGTGCCATCATCGGAGAGATCTGGAGCTATCCCGAAGATTGGCATCCGGCCGTCGACGGGGTGATGAATATGCACGGGAGGCTGCTTTTGCTGGGTTACCTGCAGGGGAGCCTGAGCGGCCCTCTGGCCAGTTCCACCTGGCAGACCATGGTGGACGACGCCGGTTATGACCACCTCTTAAAAGCCTGGTTGGTGCTGGACAATCATGACACCCCCCGACTCAACCACATCCTGCCCGAGCCGTGGCAAGTGGAGATGGCCCGGGTGCTGCAGTTTACCCTGCCCGGCTCGGTCAACCTTTACTACGGCAGCGAACTCGGTATGGAGGGGGGAGAGGACCCGGAAAACCGCGCCCCCATGCGCTGGGATCTGGTCAATGACGACAACCCCACTCTGTCCTTTCACCGACGCTTGTTGAAGATCCGCCGAGAAAACCCCGCCCTCCGCTACGGTGATTTTCGCCGTCTTCACACAGCCCAAGCTTTCGGCTTTCTCCGCAAGACGATCTCCGCGCGAGAAACGGTGATCGTCCTGGCCAACGCCACCGAGAATTCTGTAACCGAACTTCTGCAGCTTCCCGACGGCAAACTCCAGGACCTGACCCCGGTGAAAGACCTGCTGGGGAGCGAGGTGGAGAGTCGAATCCGCGCAGGCACCCTGGAGATAACCCTCCAGCCTCGGCAGACCGTGGTCCTGGTGCCCGTGGTCGCCCCGAACCGGCCCGGCGGCTACGACCGTTACGATCGAATTCCCTGATTGACCGGACGTTAACTTGAATTTCAGGGTTGGATAAGCCCGCTTGCTTACTATGGGAGATAAGAAAATATCTCCCCTGGAGTGCTTATCTATGTTGATCTCAAACCGTCTCCCCCATATCGGAGCAACAGCACCGGCTTCCGCCAGGTCTTTGCCTTCGGCTTCCAGCGGGGCTACGCCGATCAACCTCCAGGACCAATTCGCCCGGAGCAACTCCAACCACGCAGGTTCGATTCCGCTGCTGTCGTTGCGCGCCCCCGAGAAAACGGAGCCGGCGACCCTGAAAGCCGCCGTGGAGAGCGGGGTGCCCAACCCCATGCCGGCCCCTGCCGACCCCAAGCTTCGGGACTGGCGTGACGACACCATCTACTTCGTCATGACCGACCGCTTTAAAGATGCCGATCCCAGCAACAACCACGGCGCCGACAAGTCCGACATTCACGCCTGGCACGGAGGCGATTTCCAGGGTCTCATCGACAAGGCCGACTACATCCGGGGGACCGGCGCCACCGCCTTGTGGATCACCCCGCCCATGGACAGCCAGCAGCGGTTCGTGGATACCGAAGGGTATCACGGGTACTGGCCGGTGGATTATTACAAGGTTGACGAGCATCTGGGCGATATGGAGAAATTCAAAGAACTGGTCGACGTCTACCACGACAAAGGTATGAAGGTCATCGTGGACATCCCTCTCAACCACGTGGCCTGGGAACACCCCCTTTGGACGGACCCCAACAAAGCTAGCCTTTTCCATCACAATGGCGATGTGACCGACTGGGACAACGACTGGCAACAGGAGAACTGCAGTATCTTCGGGCTGCCGGATTGGGCCCAGGAAAACCCGGAAACCGAGAAATACCTCATGGAAGTGGGGGAGTTCTGGGCCAAGACCGGGATCGACGGCTTTCGCCTGGACGCCGTGCGCAGCGTGCCCAAGTGGTTTTGGGAGAAGTTTAATAATCGCATGCATGAAGTGGCCGGTGACGACTTTCTTCTGCTGGGCGAGTACTACCACGGTGATGCCGCCCGGCTGGCGCCCTATCAGAGCGACACCGACATGGACTCCCTGGTGGATTACCCCATGTATTACCGCATCAAGGAGACCTTCGCCAAGGGCGGCAGTATGCGAGAAGTCGCCAACGGCATGTCCTGGACCAACAATACGTACAAAGACCCGGAACTGATGGGCATCTTCGCCGACAATCATGATACCCAGAGGTTTCTGACCGAAGCCGGAGACGACAAAGACCGCTTGAAAATGGCCCTGGCCTTCGTCATGACCACCAACCGCATTCCCACCATCTATTACGGCAGCGAACAGAGCTTCACCAGCGATAAGACCGGGTGGGCCGAAACCAGCCGCAAAGACATGGTCTTTGATAAAGACCCCGAGATGCACGGCTTCTTCCAGAAATTGGGGGCCATCCGCAACGATCTTGAACCCCTCCGGCGTGGGGAGTTACTGGAGATGTGGCAGGACGACCAGGTTTACGCCTTTGATCGAAAGTCCGAGCACGGAGAGGCGATCGTGGTCTTCAACAACGCCGAAACCGAACAGCACCGCGCCATGCCTCTCAGGGCCGAGAGTAAACTCCAGGACGGCACGGTCCTCAAAGACCTCCTCTCGGAGCGTACCGTGACCGTAAAGGACGGGCGCATCGAGCAGAACCTACCAGCTAAATCCGCCGGGATCTTCGTGCCCCTGCCGGAATCAAAGGCGACAGTCGCATAATTGAGTACCGTCCGACGGTCTCGAGTTTCTCCACGCATACGTGCAGATTCGATGGGAGGGATACCCAAAAAGACGGCGCTCGCACACAGATAGTAATGAAGCGGAGGCTTCAGCCACGACGGTTCACTGTTTGTATAGATGGTCCAAGGATCGCCGGTTTTTATTAAACCAAGGGTTCGGTCGATAGTGAGAAACTCGTCGTACTGAAATATTCCAGGCGAGCTTAAATTCGTTCCATACAACCAGAGGTGCGTTAAGGCGATGAGGGCGCTGAGAACGATAGCCGTCCAACGATGTCTAGAGTTCACTTCGTACAAATAGATAAAGACCGTTTCCTTCCCTTTAAGAGAAGGGTCCTTCAGTTAATCTACCAAAATTTATCAGATGGAAAACCGCCGTATCTTCGCTCGTCGGGAGTGCCACCTGCTGGCTTATTTTAGTGTGGGTTTCGACAGTTGTCTCGGTGAGATTCGAAATATAAGCCTGGGAGGGCTACTGGCCCGGGTGAATCAGGACCTTTTTCAGATTGGCCAGGTCGTGACCCTGACGCCCCAAGATGAAGAGTCCCTGGAGTATGAAGTGTGCTGGGTGGAACCGGCAGGGGGTGGATTTGAGACGGGGCTGCGCTACCCCAGTTCGGTCGCGGGGTTTTGGAACAGTTGGGCGGCCGATCTTCTGGCTGGGGTCAGGCCCACTCACTCGGAGGTCCTGGAACGGCGCACTCAGGTGAGGCTGGATTGCCTGTTGGAAGGGAAGGTCCAGATCGGTGAGCGAAGCCTGATCGTGGATATTCTCGACATCGGTGGAGGGGGTGCTCTGGTGGAGTTGGACACGAGCATCGATACCGATGCTCCTTTCGAACTAACCATTGAGACCCCGGTGAGGGTGGGAAAAATACCCTGCAAGATCGCTCGAGCCTGGGGGGGCGATCCGGCCCTCTACGGGTTGGAGTTTTTGGAACTGAAGCACCGCCATCATCTCGCTCTGGTGAGACTGCTGGATATTCTCTATCGAGATGTTTCCTGATGCTGGTTTTATACTTTTGTACCTGCTATAATCGATCTTGTGCCCAAATCGATCTCTGCGACCGATCTGTCTGCGTATTTAATAACTCGTTTTGATAACCTCGTATTACTCCGCGAAGAGGTAGGCTACACGCTTTGGCGGGCCCGCCTGGGAGAGCGAGAGGTGGCCGTTCACTGCATCCCCGAATGGAGTTTGCGTGAAGCTGAGAGGAGCACTCCCGAGGAGCGATTTCAGCACCTGCTGGAAGCAGACTTGAAGGGTTTTCCAGGGCTCCTGGAGTTTTCGGTGGAGGCCGCTCATCAGATTTTTCTTCAGGTCTGGACCGACTACGTCCCCTGGGAGGATGCGGTTCTAACCAGAGAGACCGCTCTGTCTCTGGGGGTGGAGCTTTGTGACCTGCTGGCGGAGCTACACTCCCGGGGGATCGTGCACGGCGACTTGAGTGCCCTTCAGTTCGGCACGACACCGGAGGGGGCGTTTTGCATGTTACCTTGCTTCAAGCCCCCGGAGGAAGGTCTGACCCCGGAGGGAGAACTGCACATCGCCCTGGGGGTGATGCAGAAATTTCTTAACCCGGAGGAGTTTACGCGCCTCTCCTCCTTGAGTTCGGGTCGCGAGATCGCGCGGCAACTGGGTCGGTTCCTGGGAAGCGTGAGGCCAGAACAGACTGAGCCTGAGATGGTGGGCCGAGATGACGCGCTCAAGCAACTGAATGAAGCCTTCCAGCGGGGTGATATGATCGCCGTGGAGGCGCCTTCCGGGGGTGGGAAGTCGAGACTCCTGAGCGAGTGGAGTCGGAATCTGAACGCCCGGGTCCTGCGGGGGAAGGCATCACGAGAGGTGGCCCCCAGTCCTTTCCGTCTGTTTCAGTTCGCTTTCTCCACGCTGGAGCGGGAGTTGTCGGAAAGGCCGGACTGGGCCCAGCACCTGCGCTGGTTGATCGGAGAGGGTAATTTACGAGAGGCACTGGGTAAGCAGAGCCACACCCAGCGCAGCAGCATGGTCTGGATCGCGGGCCTTCTGGAAGCCTCCCACGACGACCGACCCACGGTCCTCATTTTGGAGGATGTCCACTGGGCCGATGAGTTTACTATGGAGTTCGCCCGGTTTTGGGGGAGTGAGCCCCGCCGGGCCCTTCTCGTGCTCAGTTGTCGGGCCAATGAACTCTCGGCTGAGCACCGCTACTTCAGTCTGGGGTGCACCCGGGTGCCGCTACCGCCGTTGTCCGAGGAGCAGGCGCGTCGGGTTCTTCGATCGATACAGCCCGGCGCTAGCCAGGTTCAGATCGAAAGCAGCGTCAAGAGGGCCGGAGGAAATCCCTTTCTGCTCTCTCAACTGTTTCGCTCCGGGACCGTCGAAGGTGATCTGTACCGGCTACGAGTCAGTTCGATGAAGGAAAGCACTCGTCGTACCCTAGCCGTTGCCTCGGTTCTGGGAGACCTCGTTCAGGAGACTGAGGTCGCCCAGTGCATGCAAACGGTTCCGACCTTCCAGGAAGCTGTGGAACAAGGGGTCTTGGAACGCTCGGGCACTAGTTACCGGTTTACCCACGACCGCTTCCGGGAGGCCTGTTTGAGTGAACTCCCCCCGGGGGAGTGGGCCGCCGTGCACCGGCGAGCGGCCGAGCACTTTTCCGCTCAGCCGGACCGTGAGGACTATCAGGTCGCGTACCACTACCACATGGCCGGTGAGCCGGAACGGGGAGCTGATTTCGCTCTGGAGGCGGCCCGAAGGGCTCGGCGAGAGCACGACCTGAATACCGGGATCTTCTATTTTCAGGTCGCCCTAGCGGGTCTGAGCGAGGATGACTCCCGGTGGGGTGAGGTGCTGTTCGAACTGGGCGACGGGTTCCGGTTGGTAGGACGTTATCGGGAGAGCGAGGAGCACTTCCTGGAGGCCCTGAAGCGCCTCGGTACTCCCTTTAAGAACGCCGAGATCTTATACGCTCTGGGTGACGTCTATTTTAAGCAAGACAAGCTGGAGGATGCCCGGCGAGTTCTGGTGGAAGCGCTGGCGATTCTGGGGGAAAACCAGCCTCGCTGGCTCCCCGCTTCGTTTGTGAGTCAAGCCCTCGCACTGGTACTCCAGTCCGGGGGGCGGGGAGAGGAGCACTCCCGGGAAAAGGATTTGCTGACAGCCCGTCTTTACAACCGCCTGGCCTACGTGGGCTGGTTTCTGGAGGGACCGATCCCCTCCATTCGGGCACACCTTCGTGAGTTGAATATCGCCAGAAAGCACGGAGACAGCATGGAACTGGCGAGGGCCCAGGCCAATCACGCCATGGCCATGAGTGCCATCCCGGTCTGGTCCAGAGCGTTGGAGTTTGGGAAGCGTGCTCGAGAGACGGCGGGCCGGATCGGGGACCCCTGGTGTGAAGGAGCGGTGGGGCATTTCTATGGCGCGGCCCTGTTGGGAGCCTGCCGGCTGCGACAGGCCCGGGAAGTTCTTCTGGAAGCGCGAGAAAAGATTCGCCAAACTGGTGACCGCTGGGAAGAGAACGGGATCTGTTACCACCTGGCTCTGGTCTACTATCGCCTGGGAGCCCTGGAAAAGGCCGCTGAACTGGCCCGGCAGACCCAGCGGGTGGGGGTGGAGATCGCTGACCGCCTGGCCGCCGGTGACAACCTTAATACTCTGGCCAGGGCCCGAAATGGAGAATTCCCCAAAGAACTTCTGGAGCAAGAAAAGCGCCATCAGAGTCACGATGTCCAGCGTGCCTGCGAAATACTCTGTGCCGAGGCCATCGGTAAAATTCGTGGCCGCGACTACTCCCGGGCGGTGGAACTCCTGGCCGAGGCTCAGGCCAGGTATCAGGCCAAGGGGGTGCGGAACCTGTATGCGGCTTCGATCCCCTGCTGGTTGGCCACGGCTGCACGATTAGAAATGCAAGAGGCGCCCAGCGGGGCTCGCGAGCCTCTTTTGTCCAGGTTAAACGCGATTCTAGAGGAAGCGCTCAAGCAAGCCCGGCGCTATCGGACCAATCTGCCCCATGCTCTGCGAGAGGGTGCGCTGGTGGCCATTCTTCAGGGCCGATTTCCAGTCGCTCAAAATTATCTACAGGAGAGCATCGAGTTTGCCCGGGCCCACGGAATGGATCACGAATGGAAGCTGTCCTGTCAGGTCTGGAGGCACTTCGGGTGGGGGCTCGGGGTGACCGAGTTTGAGGCCCCGGCATTGCACGGGTCCGATTACTTCTGGCTGCTGGGTTTGCCAACCCAGGAAGGCGAGGATGAAAGGGGCTGGAACTCCTTGCTGGCCGCTGCCACCAGGGTGAGTCAGTGCCTTTCTGCTCCCACCGTGCTGCATCAGCTCTATCACGGCTGCCGGCGAGTTTTGAATCCGGCCAACCAGTGCAGCATAGTCCAGATCGGAAAAAATGGGGAAGCAACCGAGCTTGTCGGGGATCTTGAGGGAAGAGTTCCGGGGAATCTGGCAGGTTGGGACGAGCGTGTCATTCCCGGCTTCGACGGACGCGCTCGAATCCTGGTTTGCGAGCAACATCGTTGCTTGTCTAAGCACGAGAAACTGTTCTTAGATTTTCTCATTACCGTGGCCGGCACAGTGGTGGATAGGGCCAGGCGAACCATCTCCACGACGGTCCTTTCCCGAGATCTCCAGCGCTCCACCGACCAACTTCACGAAGAGGCTGTACGCCTACTCAAGGCCAAAGAGCAGCTGTTGCTGGGAGAGCGGCTCGCGCTCACTGGCAGGCTGGCGGCCGGACTGGTGCACGACCTGCGCAACCTGGTCTCCGGTGTCAACGGTAGCGTGGAGGCGCTGGCCCTCGACAACAGTACTGCCCTGCGCGAGCTCCACACCATTTTGGATGCCGGGAGGAAATCCAATCAGTTGTTGGACCGTTTGAGCGGAGTCTGCAAAGGGGAGGTTCTGGGGGTTCAATCGGTTTCACTGCGAGAGAGAATTTCCGAAACGGCACCTCTCTTGCGGAGTTTGTGCGGCCCCCTTATCGAACTTCAATTTCAGTTGTCGGAAGTACCGGTGGTAGAGATGGATCCACTGCTCCTGGACCGGATCCTGTTAAACCTGGTCATGAACGCTCGTGATGCGGTCGGCTCGGTGGGGGAAGTGGTTGTTCGGACCCAGGAACACCGTCTTTTCGACGTATTGGAGGGTTTCCCTCAGAAGATCTCCCCGGGTTTGTACACGGTGCTGGAAGTTCAAGACGACGGACCGGGAATTCCGGTCGAGGTCCTCCCCCGTATCTTCGATCTTCATTTCACCACCAAAACCACCGGTGTTGGGGTCGGACTGGCTACGGTCCGGGAGTTGGTCGAAGAGAGCAGAGCTCAGATCACAGTGGAAAGCAGAGAGAGCGGTACTCGATTTAAGGTGTTCTTCCCAGGTCGTTGATGAACAATTCTCGCCGGTGAGCTTCGGCCACTGCCTCGGTTCGATTCTCCACTCCCAGTTTATCGAAGACCACCCGGAGGCGAGCCTTTATCGTGCTCAGCGATACGCCGAAACGCTGGGCTATCTGGTTGTTGGTCTTCCCTGCAGCGAGTAGCTTTAGAAGCTCCAGTTCATTATCGTTTGGAATATTGCCATTCGGCAAGTTCAATTCTCGTTCACTTATGCCGGCCGGAGGGCATAGGTGAAGCGCCTCGATAATCTCTGGTTCCAGAAACTGTTGTTTTTGATGGATCTTTTGCACCGCTTCCAAGAGTCGCTCTTCCGGAGCCGATTTACGAAGAAATCCTCGGGCTCCGGAGTCCAGGGCTACTCTTGCCACCTGAGCGTCATCATGCATAGTGAGAATCAGGACGGCGGTTTCGGGGCTGGACTTCACAATCCGGCGGAGCAACCACAGCCCGCTATGATCCGGCAATCCCAGATCGATGATGGCAACGTCGGGTTTGAGCTGGTCTATTCGATAGAGGCCGTCCTCGGCGTTGCTTCCCACGCCGACAACTTCAAACTCTTGGCAAGACTCGAGCGTACGTTTGAGGCCCTGTTGAACCAAACAGTGATCTTCGACCAGGACTATCGATATCAAGCCATTCACCCCTTCCTTACAACGAAAAATAAGCCCGGCGTTTTTAAGCCGGGCTCCCTCCCCCCGAGGGGGCGATGTAACACTTATGAGGCAACCATACCAGAAAGGTTTCAACAAAATAATGACCATGTGGCCAGTTTGGCTCGCCCAATTTAGGAAGGGTTGATCGGTACATCGTCATCGGCACGGGAATGTTCACTTCATTTTGCGGAATCGAGCGCTCGATTTAGCCTGGCCATTCCTTCCTTAATGGTTTCAGGATCGCTATTGGAAAAGTTGAGTCTGAGCGTATTCTTTTTCGGATGCTCGGGGAAAAACGGAGCCCCAGGTACGAATGCGATCTTTTGTTCCAGGGCCTTCTGCCAGATCCGATCGGCATCCATCCCTTCAGGCAGGGTGACCCAGAGAAACATCCCGCCCTCCGGGACTCCTACCTGAGTCCCTTTAGGAAAGGTGTGCTTCACTTCCTTGACCATAACGTCGCGTCGCTCCTTATAGACCTCGGCTACTTTTCGAGCCTGGTCCTTAAGAAAGCCGAGTTTGGCCAATTCGTAGCAGACCATCTGGTTCAGGGTGGGGGTGTGGAGATCGGCGGCCTGCTTGGCCTGCACCAGCCTGGTCAGCAACTCTGGATGGGCGACCACCGCTCCTACCCTCAATCCCGGTGCCAGGACCTTGGAGAAGGTGCTTAGATAGACCACCTGGCCTCGGTACACATCTTCGTTTCGAGTGGCCGCATCGATCTCGATC
The DNA here is from genome assembly GCA_041676625.1 of Vulcanimicrobiota bacterium. GTDB lineage: Bacteria > Vulcanimicrobiota > Xenobia > Xenobiales > JADMJV01 > JAEXNA01. Next base: position 13,683 of record JBAYRN010000031.1, on the reverse strand, counting down.
AGGCGAGGAAGGAATTTGCCTTCGAATCGGATCTCCCGGTAGGGGTCGTCTTCGATGAGACAGACGCGCTCCTTTTGACACCAGGCCATCAGAGCTTCCCTCCGCTTGAGGGGCAAGGTGGCGCCGGTGGGGTTTTGAAAGTTTGGGATCGAATAGAGCAACTTGGGCTTCTTTAGGAGATTGTTCTCCAGGTAATCAGGATTGATCCCCGACATATCGGAGGGGATGCCCAAAAAGCTTGCCCCATAGACCCGCCAGGCTTGGAGCGCGGCCAGATAGGTGGGAGTTTCCACCGCCACCGGGTCGTCCTTGTTGATCAAGACCCGACCCAAAAGGTCCAGAGCTTGTTGGGAACCGGTTGTGATCAAAACGTTTTCGACCGTGGCCGGCACTCCCACCGCCCGCATATAGTCGGCTACCCACTGGCGCAGCGGTCGATACCCTTCGGTGGCGCTGTACTGCAAGGCCTGCGGCCCCATTTCCCGCATGACCTTGTCGATCGTCTCCGCTACCTCTTTCACGGGGAAAAGCTCGGGAGCCGGAAACCCTCCCGCGAAAGAGATGAAGTCGGGTTGCTCGGTGACTTTCAATAGCTCTCTAATGGCCGAACTTTTGATCCGGTGTCCGCGGGTAGAAAATAGGTCCTCCCAGGGTAATACAGACTCTCCGACAACTTCCATGGTAAGTTCCTCTCCGACAATGGGGTGTCTTAAGCCTATCACGCTACCGGTCTCGGGCACAGGTACAATAGTCATCGACGGACCATGACAATTAAGATTGTTCCGGGTCTCCCTGGAAGACTAGACATATTTACTAATTTCGGTCATCATGGCGGCATGAAGCTAGATCTGGCCAGGGACGACTCGATCCCGCTCTACATGCAGATCGTGCACCGGGTCAGCCATCTCATTGAAAGGGGGGTCCTGACTCCCGGCACCCGACTCCCCACAGTGAGACGAATGGCCCAAGAGCAAGGGTTGGGAAGGATGACGGTGCAGACTGCTTATGCGGAGTTACAGGCTCAGGGCTGGATCGAGTCGGTCGTGGGGCGGGGCACCTTCGTGGCCGAACGACCGCAAGCCCAGGCTCTCCCCCAGGCCATCTCACCGCGGGTGGAAGTTCCTGGCTCTTTGGCTGCGCTGCTGGAGACTCAGGCTCCCATGGCTCGTCTGGTCCTGGGGCAGGCAGCCCCGGCCGAGGAGACCTTTCCGGTCAAGAACTTCAAGGCGTGTTTGAACGCGGCCCTGAGTAAGGTCAGTCATCTGGCCTACGGATCGGTGTTGGGCGAGGAGAGCCTGCGGGCGCGAATGAGCCGCCTTCTTATCACCCGTGGATTGGCGGTACCCCCGGAGTCCGTGGTGATCTCTTCGGGGGCTCAGCAGGCCATCGAACTTGCTATCCGCACCCTGACCACTCCGGACCAGTCGGTGGCGGTGGAAGCACCGGTGTATCCAGGGGTGCTGGAAGTGCTGGCTTCCCGTCGTCAGCGGATCCTGGAGGTGCCGGTGGAAGAGCAGGGCTTGTCTCTGGTGCAACTGGAAAAGCTCATGCTCAGAGACCGGCCGGCGCTTCTTTATACCGTTCCTACCTTCCAGAACCCCACCGGCACGGTCACCAGTCTGGAGCACCGCAAAGCCCTTTTGAGGATGGCCGAGGAGTACGATTTCTACATCCTCGAAGACGACGTGTACGGTCACCTGGCTTTCGACGAGCCGGCGCCGCCGTGCTTGAAATCCCTGGATGAAAGCGGGCGGGTCATCTACCTGACCAGCTTTTCCAAGACCTTGATGCCCGCCCTGCGCCTGGGGGCAGTGGTGGCCTCACCGAGGCAGTTGGCGGCGTTTACTCAAAAGAAGCAGACGGCCGACCTGGTGTCTTCGAGTCTGATGCAAGCGGCCTTAGCGGAATTCTTGCGCCGGGGATACTACGACCTGCATCTGCAACGGGTCAAGGAGTTGTACCGAGAGCGCCGAGACTCGGCCTGCCAGACGGTGGATGATGTGCTCCCCGAAGTACGCTACTGGGTGCCTCGGGGGGGCCTGTCGATGTGGCTGCAGCTCCCGGCTGAATCTGATGAAGCCGCTCTCTTTCTGCAAGCCAGGAAGCGAGGCCTGGTGGTAGCTCGGGGGGAGCCTTTCTTTGCCCGACCCCAGCCCCGAGGCTTTTTGAGGCTATCCTTTGCCGCTGTCTCTCGGCCTAAATTCCGGCAGGCCGCCAATACCCTGGCAGAACTCTTAAAAGAGCAGCGACGAGCCTTGCATCGGGGACTTAGCTCAAACTAAAAAGCGACCTCGGGGGTCGCTTTTTTTGATGAATGGCCTTCTGGTTTAGTCCGCGTAGGGGAGTAGTGCCAAAAAGCGTGCTCTCTTGACTGCGTTGGCCAACATTCGTTGATACTTGGCCTTGGTTCCGGTGATGCGACGAGGCAGAATTTTTCCGCGATCAGTCACGAACTTCCTCAGAAGACCAAGGTCCTTGTAATCGATCGAGGTGATCTTATTGGCCGAGAAATAACAAGATTTTCTTCGGGGCCGGCGTCCGCCGCGCTTTGCTTTGTAATCCATGAGTCCTCAGGGTCCTTCTCAATTTTGCGTAGCCCTAGTTCTAACGTCTTGGAGGGGGTTTTGTCAAGAGTGTAGGACAGTGATCAGGAGTTCTCCCGAGGTAAAATCGAGAAAGGCGCTTGGATCCAGGGCCCTGTTGGCCAAGCCCAGGGTCTGGGAGCGGCTCAGTCGGGCTTTTTCCAGAGGGTACTCCATTCCCCTGAGGGTTAGCTCCTCCACCACTTCCGAGAGGGCCGCCAGACTCACCCTCTGGCCGGGAGCCTGGATCCTCACTCTCCCCCGGGCTAGATAGATCTGGGATTGCGCGGTGAGCAGTCGGGCCCACATGCCGTGATCTGCGCAGAGCGATAGGGGAGAGAGCAGATTGGCAACGCAATGGTCCCAGGCCCCTCCCAGGGCACCCACCAGGGTCACCCGCGTGGCGCCCGCTCGGTGAGCTTCCTCGATGGCGATCTCGAGGTCGCTCTGGGCCTTGTTCGAGGGAAATTGCCGGACTCTAACTCCAGCGCTGCGAGCCTTCTCCACTTCAACCTCAGTGAGGGTGTCGAAGTCCCCCACCAGGACATCACAGCTCAGTCCGAGGGCTGGTAACAGACGAAAACCGCCGTCGGCAGCCAGGACCAGATCGACTCTACCCAGATGGAGGGCTGTCCGGTCAGGGGCTTCCTCGACCCCTCCGGCCGCGATCACGGCGTGGCGATCCTCGCGAGAAAAGAGATGAGACCCTGTCAGGGTCTCATCTCTCATGGGAACGACGCAGAACACTAGTGCTTCTAGGGCTCAAGCATGTGAGGGTATTCCGCCGATAGCGGAGTGGAGAATGACTCCTTGATGGTGCGGGGAGATAACCAGCGCAGCAGATTTAGCAGACTACCGGCTTTGTCGTTGGTGCCCGAGGCTCGGGCTCCCCCAAACGGTTGGCGACCCACCACCGCACCGGTCGGTTTGTCGTTGATGTAGAAGTTGCCGGCCGCATAGTTCAGGCGGTCGGTGGCGGTAAGGATGGCCTGGCGATCCCGGGCCCAAATGGCGCCGGTGAGGCCGTAAGGGGAGGTTTGGTCACACAGGTCGAGGGTCTTTTCGTATTCATCGTCCGGGTAGACGTAGACGGTGAGCACCGGCCCGAACAGCTCGACTTCCATGGTTTCGTAGTGGGGGTCGGTGGTCAGCAGGATGGTCGGGGAGATAAAATACCCCGACTCGTCGCTGTGCTCTCCCCCGGCAATGATCTCCACGTCTTTATGGGCCCTGGCCCGCTCGATGGCTCCGGTCACCCGGTCGTAGGCACTCTGGTCGATGACAGCGGCCATGAAGTTGCTGAAATCCGCCACATCGCCGACGTTGAGGGCGTTGGTCTCCTCGATCAACCGATCCTTGATCGCTTTCCACACCGATTCAGGGATGTAAGCCCGAGAGGCGGCCGAGCATTTTTGTCCCTGGTATTCGAAGGACCCGCGAATCAGTCCGGTGACCAGTTCCAACCGGTCGGCACTGGGATGAGCGAAGATAAAATCTTTGCCTCCGGTCTCACCCACGATCCGGGGGTAGCTTCGGTAGCGGCCGACATTTTCGCCCACGGTCTTCCACATACTGTTGAATACGTCGGTGGAACCGGTGAAGTGGAGACCGGCGAAGTCCTGGTGAGCCAGAACCTTCTCGGTGATCTTGGAGCCGGTGCCGGGCACCATATTGATGACCCCGGGAGGGAGTCCGGCCTCTCGGAGCAGCGCCATGATGTAGTGCGCGCTCAGCATGGCGGTACTGGCGGGCTTCCAGACCACGGTGTTGCCCAGCAAGGCGGGCGCGGTGGGTAGATTGCCGGCGATGGCGGTGAAGTTGAAGGGCGTTACCGCGTAGACAAAGCCCTCCAACGGCCGGTAGTCGGTGCGGTTCCACTCGTTGTTGGTGGAGAGAGGTTGCTCGCTGTAAAGATGGTGAGCAAAATAGGCGTTGAACCTCAAAAAGTCGATCAATTCGCAGGCTGAGTCGATCTCAGCCTGTTGCGCGGTCTTGCTCTGTCCGAGCATGGTGGCCGCGTTCATGATGGGGCGCATGTAACCGCTCAGCAGTTGGGCTGCCCTCAGAAAGATGGAGACCCGGTCCTGCCAGGGGGTCCGCGCCCAATCGTGTTTGGCTTCCAGGGCCGCGGCGATGGCCTTGTCCACGGTGGCGTCGTCGGCTTTGTGAAATTTTCCCAGCAGGCGCTGGTGGTTGTGGGGCATACGGATATCGCCCAGGTCACCGGTTTCAATTGCCTCGTCACCGACTCGAATGTGGACTTCGATCTCCCGGCCCGAGAAGTCGGCCAGCGACGATTTTAGAAGTTGCTTTTCAGTACTCCCCGGCGCGTAGTTAAGGACCGGCTCGTTGAGAGGTGGCGGGGGAGTGAAGACTCCGTTCGTCATTCCTGTAAAAGCTTGTGGGGTTGGCATAAGTTCCGATGAACCTCCGGTTCATAAATTATTCATTTTGTGGCAACAGTCTATTCACGATTATGTCATTTGGTGTCAAAAACTGAGGCGTATCGTAAGCCATAACCCCAGAAATTACGGGAGTTTTTAACTTTAGGAGACACTCATGTATCAACTGAACCCGGGCCTTGCTTCGGACCTATCCAGGCGGAACCTTCTGCCAGAAAGGAGACCGCGCGAGAAATTAGAACACCAGGGGGTGGAAAGCCTGGAAGAGAGTGAACTGCTGAGCCTGGTGTTGGGGCGAGGCTGTCACGGAGCTTCAGTCCACGAACTCGCTGACCAATTAAGGGAGCTGATCTTTGCCGACGATGGGACTTCACGGGTCCCTGCCCTCTCGGAGTGTCTGGCCATCAGAGGTCTGGGCAAGGCCAAGGCCACGGCTGTTCTGGCGGGTCTTGAGCTGGGCCGAAGAATGCAGACTTTTCGGGGAAGACCGATTCATGCTCCGGAGGACGCTCTGCCCCATCTGCATTGGTTGGCCCAGGAGACCCGGGAACACTTTCACGCTCTTTATCTGGATACCCGACGCCGTCTGATCTGCTCCAAGACCATCAGCATCGGAACCCTGGAAGCCAGTCTGGTGCACCCCCGCGAAGTCTTTCGTCTGGCTATCGAAAAGAGTGCTTCGGCCATCCTGGTGGCCCACAATCATCCTTCCGGAGACCCGGAACCGTCACCTGAAGATCTGGCCCTGACCAGCCGTCTGGATCGAGCCGCCCACTTGCTCGGTATCCGTTTGATCGACCACCTGATCGTGGCCGATCGGGATTGGGTTAGCCTGAGGCAGCGACAGATGGATGGCAAGTGGGGCCACGAGTTGTTCGCGGCATAAAAAAGCTTGCGGGAGAAAGGCTCTTGTTGGTGGGCGTAAAAAGCATTCACCCATGACCATCGCGGTAGATGCTATGGGGGGGGACGACGCCCCCGCCGAGATCGTGAAAGGTGCCTTTAAGGCCTCCAAGGGCTCTAAGGCTAAGATACTCCTGGTTGGAAACGAGAAGGCCATCAGGAAGCATCTGCCGCCCCTCTACAAGCGCCGAGGTATCGAAATCGTGCACTGTGACGATTTTATCCGCATGGACGAATCGCCGGGGACCAGTTTACGCAAGAGAAATGAGGCTTCCCTGGTGGTGGCCGCGCGCTTGGTAAGAGAGGGTAAAGCCCAGGCCCTGGTATCGGCCGGAAATACCGGGGCGCTTCACCAGATCGCCCTGTTGGAGATCGGCCGGCTCAAGGGCGTCCGGCGCCCCGCCCTGGCCGCTCTTCTGCCCTCGGAAGGGGAGCCGGTGCTGGCCCTGGATCTGGGTGCCAACGCCGACTGCAAGCCGGAGTATCTTCTGCAGTTCGCCTGGATGGGTAGCACCTACTCCCACCGAGTGATGGGGATCAAGAAGCCTCGGGTAGGTCTTCTCAATATCGGAACCGAGGTGAGCAAGGGCAATACGCTGGTTCATCATACCTATGAGTTGCTGGAGCAAGCCGAAGGTTTGAATTTCGTAGGAAACGTGGAGCCCACCGGTATCTTCAAGGGTGAGATCGATGTGGTTGTGTGCGACGGTTTCGTGGGAAACATGATGCTCAAGTCGGCCGAGGCGATCTCCGAGTTTATTCTGAAGCGGATGAAGCAAGCCGCTACCACCAATGCGCGAGCCAAGCTGGGTGGGCTCATGCTTCGTCCTTCTTTGCGCAGCCTCAAGCAAGACATTTCCCACTCCGATCACGGTGGAGCTATCTTGCTCGGCCTCAAGGGGATCGTGATCAAATGTCACGGCCGGGCCGACCGGGCCACGGTCTGCAATGGAATCAAGGCAGCCGAGCAGGCCCTGGAGAGTGACGTGTTGGGAAGGATCGGGGAAAGTATCAGCCCCTCCAGCGTGGAGGCTTGAAGTGTTGTCCGGCGAGGGTCGACAGTTTTTGACCGAGTTGCGGGAGGTGCTTCGCCATGAGTACGGCGAGGGCTGCCGCAACAGTCGCAACATTCCGGAAACCCTCGAATCGTGCCTGGCGGTACTCCTGGAGTGGCCCCGAAAAGAGGAAGCTCAGCTCTTGAAATCGCTGGTTCGGACTTTGGATGGCCATCACTATCTAAAAGCCAACCGCCAGGTGCGGCGGCGGTTGATCACCGAAACCGGGCTGCAACTGGGGCGTGTGCTGGGAGACGCACCGGCCCCGCAAGAGACCAAGAGCAATTATCCCCCGGCCCAACTCGATCCCCGCTATCGACCGGAGACGGAAGTGAAGTATCTCAAGGGGGTTGGCCCCAAATTGGGACTGCTTCTGGAAAAGATCGGAGTGGTCACCCTGCTCGATCTGGTTGGACATCTCCCTTTCCGTTGGGAAGACCGAACCATGGTGATGGGGGCCGAGGACGCTCCGGAAGGTGAGTTCGTGGTGATCAGGGGAGTGCTGGGCAGTCCCGGGGTCCGCAGCCCCCGCAAGAGTATGACCATCGTGACCTGTCCTCTCCACTGCGAGGACGGCATCGTCGATCTGGTCTGGTTCAACCAGAAGTGGATCCTGAACTTCCTCAAGAAGGGCAAGCAGGTCTTTTGCTTTGGCAAATTCGAGCGCAAGTACCGGCGGGGGCAGATCGCAAGTCCGGAGGTGGAAGCGGCCGACGATCCGCACCGCCTGGCTGGCCGCTGGGTCCCCGTTTATCCCGTGACCGCCCGGATGTCTCAGAAGTGGATCCGTTCGCTGATGTTTCAAGCCGTGCCCAGCATCGCTCCCAGAATGCCCGAGCCCTTGCCCGAACCGATCCGCCGGCGGCGAGGTTTTTTGGCCAGAGCAGAAGCGGTGCTGGAGTACCATTTCCCCAATACACCAGTGGGTCTGGCCGAAGCGCGCCGCCGTCTGGCTTACGAAGAACTTTTCTTGTTGCAGATCGAGATCGGGTTGCAGCGGCGGACTCGGGAGTTGGAGCCTCGGCTTACCGAATATCGGCCCGAACGGATGGATCCGGATGAGTTCTTCGAACTTTTGCCTTTTCCGCCCACCGGTGCTCAGGCTCGAGTGGCCCGGGAGATCGTGAGTGATCTACGGGCCAACGTACCCATGAACCGTTTGCTCCAGGGAGACGTGGGCTCCGGCAAGACGGTGGTGGCGGCTTTTGCTGCCTGGGCAGCCATCCGCCAGGGGTATCAGGCCGCCATCATGGCACCCACCGAGATCCTGGCCGAGCAACACTTCCAGAAACTGAAAGAACTCTTGGAGCCGGTGGGAATTCGACTGGGCTTTCTTTCCGGGTCGGTGAAGAAGAAGCAGAAAGACGAAGTCAAACGGCAACTGGCCGAGCAGGAGATCGATCTTGCGGTGGGCACCCACGCCCTGATCCAGCCCGACGTGGATTTTGCCAAGCTGACCCTGGTGGTGGTGGATGAGCAGCACAAGTTCGGGGTGATGCAGCGGACCGTTTTGAGACAGAAGGGGTACAAGCACAATCCGGACCTGCTGGTCATGACAGCCACCCCGATACCGCGCACTCTGGCCCTCACGGTGCACGGGGAGTTGGAGGTCTCTCGCCTGGACGAGATGCCCCCCGGTCGCCAGCCGATCCATTCCGAATACGTGCGTTTTTCCAAACGTAAAAAGATCTATGAAGAGATCCGCCAGGAGATGAACGCCGGCCGGCAGGCCTACATCATCTGCCCGCTGGTGGAAGAGTCCGAAGCGGTGGAAGCGACCTCGGCCACCGAAGAGTACAAGACGATCGCCGAGTCGATCTTCCCGGAGTTTTCGGTGGGGCTGCTGCACGGCCGGATGAAGGCCGCGGAAAAGGAAGAGGTCATGGAGGATTTCCGCCGGGGGAAACTCCAGATTCTGGTCTCTACCACGGTGATCGAGGTGGGAGTGGATGTGCCCAACGCTACCATCATGCTGGTGCAAGACGCCAACCGCTTCGGGCTCTCGCAGCTGCACCAGCTGCGAGGGCGAGTGGGTAGAGGTCGGCACGCTTCTCGCTGCATCTTTATGGCCGACGCCAAGGGCCAGGAGAGCCGGCGGCGGTTGGAGGCCATCGCCAAGCTGTCCGATGGCTTCGAGGTGGCCGAGGAAGACCTGCAGATTCGTGGGCCCGGGGACTACTATGGGCTCCGACAAAGTGGCTTCCCAGAGTTCAAGGTGGCGGATCTCACCCGCGATCTCTTCCTGCTCGAGCAGGCCCAACAAGATGCCAGGGCACTGTTGGAGAGAGCCCCTGAGCTCACCGGCTATCCGGAACTGTTGGATTGCCTGAAGCTTCGGGCCGAGCGAACGGCTGAACTGGTCCATTGAAGAGGCGGCAGAGCAAAAATGTGGGGGGCAAAGTCCGCCCCACGACCTCCAAGGTCCTGGAGTCACTGGCGGCGATCTTGAGGCCGAGACTGGAGGGCTCTGCCGTTTTAGACCTTTTCGCGGGTACGGGCAGAGTCGGTCTGCGACTGCTGGAAGACGGCGCCGATAGCGTGGTGTTCGTGGAAGGCCATCGCAAAGTCGGGTTGGAGCTGCGGCGTCAATTGCGAGAGCATCCCCGGCGTGAAGACCTGGCGGTGGTGATAGGACCGATCCCGAATGTCTTGGAAAAGGTCCGAGGGCGCTTCGAGTTGGCGGTTTGCGATCCGCCTTACGATTGGAATCAGCCGGAGTCTCTCTTTTCGGCCGTGGGGCCGTTGCTGGTCGATCAGGGACTGCTGGTAGTGGAGCATCACCACAAGACAATCTATCCGCTTCAGGACGGCTGGGAACCGCATCGGGTGGAAAAGTTTGGGGAGTCCAGATTAAGCTTCTTCGTGAAGGTCGGGAACTTATCCTTATCGATTCATGAGCCAGATCACAAAGCCCAGGACCAGAAAGACGCCGAAGGCGATCCCGGCGGGGCCAGCGTTGGCGGGATCGAGGTTGATGAAGTAGGCGGCTCCGGCTAGAAATGCGAGCACCAGTAATCCACCGAAATACCGAATGTATCTCTTCAGTGCGTTGGTCTCGGCGATACTCTTTTGCTTCTCAGCCTCTTTTTTTGATTCATACCCAGTCTGATCGTAGAGAGCGTTGTTGATTTGCTGTGTATAGACGTTTTCGTATGATGACCCTTTTTTGCTCATACCATGCATGATTAGACAACTCCAAGGAAACACCTTGAGGAGGAATTGAATGCGAGAATGAGTCGAGGTTTATCCCGCAAGGGCCCGGAGATCGTTGCTCGCGTGGGAGTGATCGGGTTTCAATTCAAGAGCCTTCTTCATGCACTCGACCGCGACTTTTTTCTCACCTTTTTGTCCGTAGACGTTGCCTTCCAGGTAGAAGATGTCGGCGTTGTCGCCGAGCATTCCCTTGGCCATTTCGACCTGTTCCAGGGCAAGGTCGAGGTAGGGGCCACCCAGGCGGCAGTAAAGGGTGATGAGCGTGAGCCAGCCATCCACGTTGGTATAGTCCTCGGCCACCGAGCGCTGGGCGTAGCTCACTGCCGGTTCATGGTAGCCGGCCTCTCCGAAAATCTGGGCTAGAAGTCGCAGGGAGGGAGCGTCCCGGGTATCGTGCTTCAGCGACTCCTTTAACTCCAGCAGGGCGTCCTTAACCCTGCACTCCTCAAAAAGACGGTAGGCGCGGTTTCGGTGAATCTCCGCTTGTTCTTCGTTAGGTAGCATGCCACTGCCTTCGCGCTTTCAGTCGGCCTGCCTTCTAGAAGCCTGTGGACCGCTAGAAGCGAGCGATGCTGGCAGCCTGCTCGTAGAGTTCGGAGATGTTTTCACTCCGCAAAACGATCTGACACTCCTCGACTTCCTCGATGGAATCACCAATCTGAACGAGTTTTTGGACTTTTTGGCGGCATCGCAAGGGGAGCGACCCCACCATCAATTTCCAGCCCGCCGGCACATGAAAAGTGGCCCGACCTTCGTTCTGCATGATCATCTTTTCCCCCGAAGGCGAAACCAGGATCACCGCTTCCTCACCCGGCAAGACATCGCAAAGATCACCTTCCATAATATAGGGTCCCTGAAGTAGGCGGGAGAGAGAAGAGCAGGGGGCAGGTTCTCCATTGGGCATCAGGGGAAGGGAAAAGCCGGGACTCTCGACCAGGTGAGCCATCTGTTGGCGTGAATCCTGGGGGTTCGAGGTTTGCTTCCAATTCATAGATCACTCCCGCTTTGAAAAATATTCTAGAAAAAGATTATCGAAATTCAAGTTCCTCGTCAAGCTAAAGTGATCTATTCAAGAAAGGGTCAGTTGATGGACATCGGCCTGATTCGATTCTTTTATTGCTATAGTGGCAAAAATAGGGGATCTTTTATTGTTGTGTTGAAAGTATTCAGATATTTATCGCTATGGTGGCAAATTATCTCTAACAAAATCAGTAAAATCTACCTCCTATCTCGCGGGATCGGTGAAGCCGTACTGCGTCATCGTAAGGCTGCGGGATTGACTCGAAGTGAGCTTTCCGAGCTTTCAGGGGTTGGGGCGACAGCCATTTATCAAATCGAGAACGGGCATCCTACAGTGCGACTGGAGACCCTCGTCTCGGTGCTGGATGTTTTGAATATCAAGCTTCGCCTTAGCAGCTCTTTAGAAGGAGAGATTTCTTGAGGGAACTGGTGGTCTACAATCACGATATCGAAGCCGGCATCCTTTTCGAAGAAAATGGGGGGTTTTGTTTTGCTTATCTCGACGACTACAAAGGAGAACCGATTTCGTTAACTTTACCTGTGCGCCCTCAGGCCTATAAATTCTCTTCGTTTCCTCCGTTTTTCGAAGGACTGCTTCCTGAAGGCTTTCAGCTTGAAAGTCTGTTGCGAGCAAAAAAGATCGACGCGGACGACTACTTGGGCCAACTCGAAGCAATCGGACAAGATTGTGTGGGCTCGATAACGGTCCATTCCCGATGAAGATCTGCCTGATCACCGGCGAGCCTTCTGATGTCTTATACAGCCAGGCCGGGCTCCGAACGCTTTCCCCTCGACTCAAGACGATCAAAACCCTCAGCTACGACGCTGAGCAACAGCGTCAGATTGCCGCGAAGATGGCTGAAAAGATTTCCATCCAGGGTGTCCAACCAAAATTTAGTGCTGTTCTTTCGCCTAGCCAGGGCGAGTTTCAACTCGTGGAGAGAGATGGCCGCTACATCCTCAAGCCTCCTCATCGAGATTTTTTACAGGTTCCTGAGAACGAGGCCTTGACGATGGATCTGGCCCGACGGTCCGGGGTGGACACTCCGCCGTTCGGTCTGGTTACAAACATTGATGGGAGCTATACGTACTTCATTCAACGCTTCGACCGAAAAGGCAAGAAGAAAAAAATTGCCACCGAAGACTTCGCTCAACTTTCTCAAGAGTCCAGACAGACGAAGTACCGATCCAGCCTGGAGAGAGTGGCCGATGTTGTCGATAAGCATTGCACCTTTCCGTTACCGGAAAAGCTCAAGTTGTGGCGCCGCGTTTTGGTCGCCTTCCTCACTGGCAATGAGGATATGCACCTCAAAAACTATTCTCTGATCACCGAAAACGGCAAGACCACTCTATCCCCTGCCTATGACCTGTTAAATACCACCATTATTATTAAGGAGCCGAAAGAGGAATCCGCTCTGCCCTTGCGCGGAAAGAAGGCCAAGCTTAGCCGGTCCGACTTCGTTGATTACTACGCCTGGCAAAGGCTAGGGATCGGTCCAACTGTGACAGCCCGTATCCTGGGCGAAGTCAAGTCGATTCTCCCCGATTGGCATGCTCGCATCGAACGAGATCCTCTTCTCACCGACGAGCTAAAGTCTGCCTACCAGGACTTGCTCGACCGGCGAGCTCAAGTTCTTTTTGGGGATTATTGATCGGAAGCGATAGCTTTCTTGGCCACCCGGACGGCGGCTTCCAGAACTTCTTCCGGTAGGGCGTTTTGAAACTTCAAGCCGAGTTCCGTTTGGCCCACGCGAACGATCTGGGCTTCGCTGGTGTGCAAGCGGTTTTTGGCAGTGCTGAAGGTGATGTACAGAGTGGCCCCTTCCCGAGCCGATCGACCTGCCCAACCGACGCACGCACCACCGGCACTGATATCAAACACGTTGGCGACATCGATAAAGGTTTCGTTCTTCAGGAGAACTCTGGAGCGAATTGGGATGCGAGGATATGAGCGTCTGTCTTCCATGGCTAGAAGAGTAGCAGATTCTTGAGGGATTCCTTGCGGAGCAGGGTTTTAAGTTGTTAAAAAGCTGTAAAATTTTCTCGACGGCTTGTAAACCGGGCAGCCATTAAAGGGTTTTTCTCAAGACGTTGACCAGGATCCCACCGGCCACGCCAGTGACAGCGCCCACGGCGGCTCCCCCCACGATGCTGCCCAGCATGCCGGGGCCTACGGAGATCTCCTTTTCTTCGGTGCGAACCTTGACGTTGCCGAAGATGGTGCGCTCGGCCACCTGACCTTCCACGTTTTCGGGGCGCAGGTCTTCGGTTTGGACCCAGCCTTTTTTGGCCAGCTTGTCGATGTTGCCCTTCATCCAGTCGGCCACCTGCTCGGAGTTGGCGGGGGGCTGGTTGTTGCCGTCGTTGGGGATGTAGAAGACTTCGCCTCTGGGTACCTGGCCGATGACCTCGGTCTCCATATTCACGTACTCGGTTTCGTACTTCTGGGTGGTGCTGTTGAGGATGGAGGAGAGGGCTCCGGCGCCTGCTCCGATGGCAGCCCCTGCG